>CAWJQJ010000001.1:0-64875 GCA_963844955.1 Methanotrichaceae archaeon
CACCCTGGGCCGGGGCGGCTCGGATCTGTCCGCCTCGCTCATCGGAGCGGCCATTGATGCCGATGAGATCTGGTTCTGGAAGGAAACCTCCGGCATCATGACCACCGATCCCAAGATCGTGCCCGAGGCCAAGTCCATTCCCTCCATCTCCTACCGGGAGGCCATGGAGCTGTCCAACTTCGGGGCCAAGGTCCTGCATCCCCGCTCCATTGAACCTGCCATCAGAAAGGGCATACCTGTGCGCGTGAAATGCACCTTCGATCCCGATATTCCCGGCACTCTGATAGTCCATGATGATATACCCAAAGCGGACGTAATTAAGGCGGTGACGCTGCACAAGAATGTGGCCCTTCTCAACATCTCCGGCGCAGGCATGATCGGAACGCTCGGTGTGGCCGCCCGCGCTTTTTCCGCTCTGGCCAAGGCGGGCATCAATATCGTCATGATCAGCCAGGGATCGTCGGAGGCCAACATCTCCATTATCATCGAGGAGCGGCAGGTGGAGAAGGCCGAGGACGCCCTGCGCTCGGAGTTTCCCAGGGACCTGGTCAAGGAGATATCGCACGATCATGACGTATGCGCCGTGGCGGTAGTGGGCGCGGGAATGGCAGGCACACCGGGCGTGGCCGCCCGGGTCTTCAAGGCCATGGGCGCGGCCAGGATCAATGTGGTCATGATCAGCCAGGCGTCGGGTCAGCTTAACATATCCTTCGTGGTCGCCTCCAAGGACGCCGAGCAGGCTGTGAGAGAGCTGCATCGCGAGTTCGGACTGGGAGGGGAGGCATGAGAAAGCTCACCTATGCAGAAGCGGGCGTGGATATCCACCAGGAGAACCGGTCCATAGATGCCATGAAGGCCGTTCTCACTGCCAGGCGCAAGGGCTTCGGAGCGCCTCTGACCGAAATCGGCCACTATGCCGGGCTCCTGGATATGGGAAGCTTTGCCCTGGCCATGACCACGGACGGGGTGGGCTCCAAGGTTCTCATCGCCAATGCCATATCCAAGTGGGATACGGTGGGCATAGACTGCGTCGCCATGAATGTCAACGACCTGTATGCCATCGGGGCCGAGCCCATTGCCTTTGTCGACTATCTGGCCGTGGAGAGGGTAAATCCGGAGAGGGCAGCGCAAATTGCCATCGGCCTGGCTCGCGGGGCTGAGATCTCCAATATGACCATTGTGGGAGGAGAGACTGCCTCCCTGCCGGAGATCATTCGGGGCTTCGACCTGGCCGGAACCGCTATCGGAATCGTGGACAAGGACAAGGTCGTGACCGGCGAGAAGATCAGGCAAGGAGATGTGCTGGTGGGCGTTCCCAGCTCCGGCCTGCACAGCAACGGCTATACCCTGGCCAGGCGCATCATAGCCGAGTCCAAGTACACCTACTTCGACCATATGCCCGACGGGAGGAATACCATTGGAGAGGAGCTGCTGGTGCCCACCCGCATTTATCCTGAGGTCGTGGAGCTGGTGCAAAAGTGCGATGTGCACGGCCTCGCGCACATCACCGGCTCGGGCCTGCTCAAGCTGCGCCGCATCTCCCAACTGGGCTTTGAGATCACCGACCCCCTGGAGCCGCAGCCCATCTTCGCATTCCTGCAGGAGCAGGGCAATGTCGATGACGAAGAGATGTACCGGACATTCAACATGGGCATGGGCTTTGTGGTGGTGCTGGCAGAATCGGAGGCAAAGGAGGCCTGCCGCATCATGGGTCCGGGATCGAGGATAATAGGATCGATTACAAAAGAAGGGCTGAGGGCGGGCAGCATGAGCTTCTGAGCCCTTCCTTTTTTATTGCTTCTTCTCGCCGAACATCTCCTCCAATTTTGCCTTGATCTTTCTTATGGACTGCACAGCCGGGCAGTCCACATCGATGGGCGGCTTTCCGGCCAGGTCCGCCTCCACCAGGCATTTGTCAAAGGGAATGGTGCCCAGGACCGGTATGCCCATAGCTGCCAGCTTCTCGGCCACCGGTCCGGGATCATCGGCCTTGTTTATGACGGCGAAGTACCTGGTGATGCCTATCTCCTTGCCAAGCTGCATTATCCTCTCCACGGTCTCGATGGACCTCATGCCCGGCTCCACCACGGCGATCATGGCGTCAACCCCGCGAGCCGTGGCCCGGCCCAGGTGCTCGATGCCCGCTTCCATATCCAGGATCACCAGATCCTTCTCCCGGACGATGACGTGTCTGATGAGCGCCTTGACGAAGGCATTGGCAGGACACATGCAGCCAGAGCCGCCCGAATCGATGGTGCCCATGACCACCAGCTTGACATTGTCCGGGCCGGTGCAGCCGCACATTGCTACCACGTCATCAACCTTGGGGTTCATCTTGAACATCCCGCCGGGCATGCCCGCCCTCTCCTGGACCAGGTCCTTATGCTCTGTGACGGGCTTCGGCAGATTGGGGATTCCCAGGGCTGAGCCCAGGTTCATGCTGGGGTCCGCGTCTATGGCCAGGACATTGTAACCGTCGCGGGCAAAGAGCCTGGCCAGGGTGCCGGCCAGGGTGGTCTTGCCCACGCCTCCTTTTCCTGAGATGGCAATTTTCATTTTATTAAACCTCTTGAAAGCGATCTAACGTATATTCCATTACGTACATTCCATTTCGGACATGTACGTTTATATCGATTCTGCATGATAGCAGTAATGGGGCTTGCTGGATGGTCCGGAGCATTAGAAAGCGCGATGGAAGGATTGTGGGCTTTGAGCCGGAGAAGATCGCCTCAGCCATTGCCAGGGCTTTTAGGGCGGTGGGCAAAGGGCAGGATGAGGCAGCGGACAGGCTGGCGAAGAGGGTGGCAAAGCAGGCAGAGGAGCAGTTTGGCGATGCCCTTCCCGGAGTGGAGGACATTCAGGACATCGTGGAGAGGGTGCTCATCGAATCGGGATACAGCGATGTCGCCAAAGCCTACATCCTCTACCGCCAGAGGAGATCGGAGGTCAGGGAAGCGAAGAGCTATTTGGGCGTGGCCGACGACCTCAAGCTCTCCGTGAATGCGGTGGAGGTGCTCAAGAAAAGATACCTGCGCAGAGATGAAGCCGGCCAGGTGATCGAGACGCCGGGAGAGATGTTTGCCCGGGTGGCCTCTCACGTCTCGCAGGCCGAGGTCAGGTATGGGGGCGATGCCGAGATCTTCCGCAGCAAATTTTTGAATATGATGAGAAGCCTGGAATTTCTGCCCAACTCCCCCACACTCATGAATGCGGGCCTGCCCCTGGGACAGCTCTCCGCCTGCTTCGTCCTGCCCGTGGAGGACTCGCTGCCCGGCATCTTTGACGCCCTGAAGAGCATGGCCCTCATCCACCAGAGCGGAGGAGGCACCGGCTTCTCCTTCTCCCGGCTTCGGCCCAGAAACGACATGGTGCGGGCCACGGGCGGGGTGGCCTCCGGCCCCGTCTCCTTCATGCGCATCTTCGATACGGCAACCGACGTGATCAAGCAGGGCGGCCGGCGCCGGGGCGCGAACATGGGCGTTTTGCGCATCGATCATCCCGATATCATGGAGTTCATCGAGGCCAAGGAAAAGCCGGGGGCTCTGGAGAACTTCAATATCTCTGTGGCAGCCACGGACGGGTTCATGCGATCGGCGCGGCAGGGCGGCGAGATCGATCTCATCAACCCCCGCAGCGGCCAGTCCACAGGCAGGCTTAGCGCCGAAGAGCTGATGAATCACATCGCCAACTGTGCCTGGCGGGGAGGAGATCCGGGCATGATCTTCATCGACAGGATCAATGATGCGCACCCGCTGCCAGGCCTAATTGAGGCCACCAATCCCTGCGGCGAGCAGCCCCTGCTCCCCTATGAGTCCTGCAACCTGGGCTCCATCAACCTCGCCAGGCTGGTGGAAAAGGGAGAACTGGACTGGAACCGGCTGGGAGATCTCGCCACCCTGGCGGTGCGCTTCCTGGACGATGCCATCGATATGAACCGCTATCCTTTGCCGCAGATTGAAGCGGCGACATTGCAGTCGCGCAAGATCGGGCTGGGGGTGATGGGCTTTGCCGAGATGCTCATCCTGATGGGCATATCCTACAGCTCCGGAGAGGCGGTGCGCCTGGCCGGGCAGATCATGAAGTTCATAACGAAGATAGCGCGCCAGGCGTCGGAGCATCTGGGCGAGGAGCGCGGCTCTTTTCCGCTCTTCGAGCAGTCGCGACTGAAAGGCTGGTCGCAGATGAGAAACGCCACCGTGACCACGGTGGCCCCCACGGGCACCATCAGCATCATCGCGGGAACCTCCAGCGGCATCGAGCCGCTCTTTGCCCTGGCCTTCGTGCGCCGGGTGCTGGAGGGAGCGCGCCTCCTGGAGGTCTCGCCCCTCTTTGAGAGCGCAGCCGCAGCGCGCGGCATCTACCGCCCGGAGATGAAGGCGGAGCTGGCCAGGAAGGGCTCGGTCGCGGATATGGAAGGAGTGGCGCAGGACCTGAAGGAGCTGTTTGTGACGGCTCTGGAAATCCCGCCCGAGCAGCATGTGAGAATTCAGGCTGCCTTCCAGAAGCACACGGACAATGCCGTCTCCAAGACGGTGAACCTGCCCGAGAGCGCCACGGTGAGCGATGTTCTCAAGGTGTACCATCTGGCATACGATCTGGGATGCAAGGGGGTGACCGTCTTTCGCTACGGCAGCCGAAGCCAGGTGCTCTACCTGGGCAACGGGGAGACTGTGCCGGGGTGCAAGTACTGCGGATGATAAAAAAATGGCAGAAATTCGGACTTTCGATTCATCTTCAATCTTGTTTTGGTCATATTTTCCACGGCTCCAGCTCTATCTTGCTTAAGCTTGAGGGCAACTCTTTTACTCCCTGCTGTGCTTTTCACTGCCATGACCGATTATGCCAAGATAGTTCCCTGTCTGGACGTCAAGGTCGTGGACGGCGTCCCCTCTGTGGTCAAGGGCGTCAAGTTCGTGGACCTGAAGCGGCAGGGCGATCCGGTAGAGTTTGCCAGGCGCTATCAAGAGCAGGGCGCGGATGAGCTGGTCTTCCTGGACATCACCGCTTCGCACGAGGGCAGAAAGACCATGGTGGACGTGGCCCGCAAGGTCGCCGATGCGGTGGACATACCCTTTGCCGTGGGCGGGGGCATCGCCAGCCTGGAGGGGGCAAAGCAGATACTGGATGCCGGAGCCGACAAGGTGGGCATCAACACCGCTGCCGTCAAGAATCCCGATTTTGTGAAGGAGGCCGCGGCAGCCTTCGGCTCGAAATGCATCACGCTGGCCGTGGACGCCCGGCGAAATGCCGACATCATCCCCGGCGTCAACGTCTACGAGATGGAGGACGGCAGCAAAGCCTGGTTTGAGCTGGTCATCTACGGCGGGAGAAAGCCCGTGGGAATCGATGCCATAGATTGGTGCCGCAAGATGGAGAACTATGGCGCAGGAGAGCTTTTGCCGACAAGCATGGACCGGGACGGGACCAATATCGGATATGACCTTCCCCTCACCAAGGCCATCTGCGATGCGGTGAATATCCCGGTTATCGCCAGCGGCGGAGCCTCCACGCCCCAGCATATCCTGGAAGCCTTCACGGTGGCCAAAGCAGAGGCGGCTCTGGCGGCAGGCATGTTCCACCGGGGCGAGTACACTGTGGGCCAGGTGAAGGACTATCTTGAGAGCAAGGGGATCAGGGTAAGACGGTAATTTTGGGATAGGAGAGAAATCCGGGAAAGGATGGGGAAGGGTCCGGACCTGGGCCTTCACATCCCCATCAGACTCATTGCAGGATGCTGTCAATGGTGGCCAGGTTTCGGTCCCGACCGCGGAAAGCATTCTTGAAGTGCACCTTTATTTCTCGCTCTGTTCCCGGCTTGGAATAGACAAAGGTGTCGTCCACGTCGTTTGCAGCTATGATTACCTTGGAATCGACTGCTGATCCATCCTTGTACAGCTCAACATAAGCCTTATTCCCATCGATATCTACGGATTTGATGGCTAATTCATATCCTTCCTCTAATTTCAAGGCTGTCCCTGTAGTACCTGTCAAAGATGAGTTGTCATTAATCAAAATACGTGATGGATCGATTTCTGATGTCTGCAGGACATGGTCTATGGTAAGCAGATTTTGATCTGCACCGCGAAAAGCATTCTTGAAGTGCACCTTTATTTTTAGCTCTGTTCCCGGCTTGGAATAGAAAAAGGTATCGTCCACTTCGTTATCAGCTACGATCACCTGGGAATCAACTGCTTCTCCGTCCTTTAATAGCTCTATGTAAGCTTTATTTCCATCGATGTCCACAGATGTGACAGCCAACTCATATCCTTCCTGTAGCCGCAAGGGCGTTCCTTCATGAACTGTAAAGGATTGAGTGTGATTTATCAGAATGCGAGTCGGATCGATTTCTGAGGTCTGATAGATGTGATCTACTGTAGCAATATTCTGATCCGCACCTCGGAAAGTATTCTTGATGTGCACCACTATCTCTTGCGATGTTCCCGGCTTATTGTAAATGAAGGTGCCATCCATCTCATTAGCAGGTACAATTACCTTTGAATCAACCACCATTTCGTTTTTGAGCAGCTCCAAATACACCTTATTTCCATCGATGTCTGCGGATCTAACCGCCAACTCATATCCGTCATCCAGCTTTAATAGCTCTTCATTTGATACATTGATAACAATTTCCGGTTCACTTCCATCATTCCATAGACTAAGAGCGTTATTTTCTGATCTTCCTGCATCTTCGCCAATCGTACTTCCTAAAAAGAAGGCTATCAAGATAATAATAAAAAGACAGGATCTAATCTTCATCCCTCCGTACATGAAATGGCTCTCACAGTTAATCTATCTTTCGGATTTAGTCTGTGAAGTGTTGTTATCTCTCTTTCTCTTAGGCTCGACTCGCATCTTATGTAATCGAGCAATATCTTTATTTAAAGGCATTACATAAGAAGACTGTGATCCCCAAAGCCATCCGCGATCCACTGGAGCATGAGGATTTGCCTGTTCTTTATGAGATCAGGGATCTCGTGGCCGAGCTGATCTCAGGCAAAGAGGCGCCGCAAAGCGAGCCTGGCAAGTCTCGCAATCAGGGCGTGAAGCGAGAGATTTTGGAAGAGAGGCATTGCGATTCCATGACCTTTCGCCTGGAGAAGGTCTCCTGCGGCAAGAACTGCAAAGGCTGCCCGCATGGCCCCTATTGGTACGGCTACTGGCGGGAGGGCGGCAAGACCCGCTCCAAATACATCGGCAAGAAGCTCGACGCACAAAAATTGAAAAAGGTGTAGCATGTTCGGCAATTTTAATAAATTCTATATTTTCGCAATGCTTCTGGCCGCGACCGTTCTCTCCGGCTGCCTCTCGCAAGATGAGCCTTCTCCCGGCGCACTTTCCGGTAACGTCTCTGGAAATGCTTCCGGCCCGATCAGGGTGGCCACAACCATAGCTCCTCTTGGCGACTTTGTCAGGGCGGTAGGCGGCGATAAGGTGGCGGTGACGGTGGTGGTTCCGCCGGGAGCCGAGCCCCATACCTTCGAGCCCACTCCCTCATTGATGGTGGATTTGGCCAGGGCCGATCTCTATGTCATGAACGGGGCGGGCCTCGAGTTCTGGATGGACAGGCTGCTGCAGGCCAATAAGAGAATGGTAGTAGTAGACTCTTCTCAAGGGCGCGGCCCTGCTGCAAGAGAGCGAGGGTGAGATAGATCCGCATATCTGGCTCTCCCTGCGAAATGCCGCCGTGCAGGTGAACAACATCTGCTCCGGCCTGATAAATGTCGATCCGCAAAATGAAGATTATTATACCAAGAACCGGGATGATTATTTGGGAGAGCTCAAAGCCCTGGACGGGGAGCTGAACAAAACCTTTGCCGGCAAAAGGGGCATGATCTTCATAGTGCAGCATCCTGCCTGGACCTACTTCGCCCGGGACTATGATCTTCGCCAGGTGCCGCTCATGCAGGGCGAGAAGGAGCCCGGACCCAGGTACCTGGGAGAGGTGATCGAGCTGGCCCGAAAGAATAATATCACTACCATCTTTGTGGAGCCGCAGTTCAATCCCAAGTCCGCGGAGGTCATCGGCCGGGAGATGAACGCCCGCATCGTGGCCCTTGATCCTTTAGCGGGAGATTATCTGGAAAATATGAGATATGCCAGCCGGGAGATTGCCCAGAGCCAGACATGATTGCAAAGGACAGTATCGTATCCATCCGCGACCTATGGATCTACCAGGGAGAGCACGCCGTGCTGGAGGACATAAACCTGCAGCTTTTCCCCGGCGACTTCCTGGGCCTCATCGGCCCGAACGGTGGCGGCAAATCTACTCTGCTCAAGGCGATGCTGGGCCTGATCAAGCCCGACCGGGGCGAGATTGCCATCTTCGGCCTGCCGCCTGCGGCGGCGCGAAGCCGCATGGGCTATGTGCCCCAGAAGACCGTCTTTGATAGAAGCTTTCCCGTCAAGGTGCTGGATGTGGTGCTCATGGGAAGATACAGCCGCAAGGGCCTCCTGCACCGCTACGGCCGCCAGGATCGGCAGGCAGCCCTCCGTGCCCTTGCAGACGTGGGGATGGCGGATCGAGCGGGGCGCCAGATCGGAGCTCTCTCAGGAGGAGAGCAGCAGAGGGTCTTTGTGGCCCGCTCTCTGGTCTCCGATCCCGAGCTGCTCCTCCTGGATGAGCCCACGGCAGGCATTGATTCCGCCCAGCAGACGGATTTCTACGATCTTCTCTGCCACCTCAATCGCGATCTGGGCATCGCCATTGTGCTCGTGTCGCACGATGTCACTGCCGTCTCCTCTTACGTGAGCAAGATCGCCTGCTTAAACCAGCGGCTTTATTATCACGGCTCTATGGAACTCTCCAATGAAGATATCGAGAAGGCCTACGGCTGCCCGGTGGAGATGATAGCGCATGGCACGCCCCACCGGGTCTTGAGGAAGCATGATTGATTTGGATTTTCTTCAGTACGACTTCATGAGAAATGCCCTGGCTGCGGGCCTGGCCGCCTCGGTGCTCTGCGGCATAATTGGGGTATATGTAATTTTAAATAAAATAGTATTCATCAGCGACGGTATAGCTCACGCCGCCTTTGGGGGCATTGGCCTGGGTTACTACCTGGGCTACGATCCCCTGGCCTTCGGCATAGGATCGGCCGTTTTAACCGCTCTTGGCATAGCCATGGTCAGCTCAAGGACGCGCGTCTCGGAGGACACGGCCATAGGCGTCTTCATGGCTACCGGAATGGCTTTGGGAATCATGCTTCTCACCCTATCCCAGGGCTATGCCAAAGACCTTTTCGGCTACCTTTTCGGAAATATTTTGGCGGTGACGAGAAGCGACGTGCTGCTCATTTTGGCACTTACATCGATAATCCTGGCCCTCGTCTTTCTGCTCTACCAGGAGTTTCTGCTGCTCAGCTTTGACCCCATTTATGGCGAGGCCATCGGCCTTCCCGTGCAAAGCCTTCGCCTCTTGCTCCTGGCCATGGTGGCTTTTAGCGTGGTCATCCTCATCAAGATCGTGGGCATTATCATGGTCATAGCGCTTCTGACCATTCCCGGTGCCATAAGCAGGCGGCACATGAAGAGCCTGCCTGCCATTATGGCCGGCTCCATCTTCCTTGGTGCCGTCTTCGTAACCACAGGCCTCATAATATCTTATGAGCTGGATGTCCCCTCCGGAGCGACCATAATTCTGACTGCTGCCGCAGCCTTCTTCCTGAGCACCTTGCTCTCCAGATAGGCTTAATTAATGGATGCAAATTAACCTGAAAGAGGATGAAGCTTCTCACAGTCATCTGCCTTCTGCTGTTTTCTGCTGGAGCAGGTCAGTCGGAAGACCTTATATTTTTTGCAGATGATCACTACAAATCTCTGGGCCGGCCAGAGCTTGCGGCCTCGGTGGCAAATCCGGTTCTGGCCTCTGGCTGCGACTGCATCCTGCGAATAAACCTGGCCAATTTTGGCAAGCCGGAAGAGCTCATTCCCATTAACGAGAGCAGCTCAAGCCGGGACATATCACTGGAGATGAAAGAAGAGATGCAGAGCAGCGATGCCCTGAATATCAATGCCGTACTCGCTGATGCGGGCCCAATCGCCGTGACGACAGGAGCGCAGCATATCAGCCTTCTTCGCGCAGGAGGCTGTGCACATCTGCAATTTAATATCAGCGCGAGGGAGAGCGCCAGCGGCTGGTATGCCCTTCCCTTTAGCGTTGAATATGAGAGGCAAGCAGATGTGAGCGTGAGCGGAGGTGAGATCCTCCCCCTCTATGAAGCGGAGCGGCAAAACCTGACTGTTCAGGTATTTGTGGCCGGAAATAAAGAGCCTTTGCGCATTTCCGGCATCAAGTCCGCTCTTTATGCGGGAGGAAGGGAGACTCTTTGGGCGGCGATCAGCAATGACAGAGATACAGCGCTTCATAATTGCTCAGCCAGGCTGCTGGCTGCGCCTCCCTTCCATGCAGAGAGCCCGGATGCATTTCTGGGAGACCTGGCTCCCGCATCAGCGGCCATCGCCGGCTTTTCTGTGCGCGTGGATGGAGATGCAGGCCTTGGGAATTACCAGCTGGGCTGTGAGATCAATTGCGAGGAGAAAAGCATAATTCTTCCTCTCCCCATCTCTCTCTCCCGCTCCCATGGTCTGCTCGGATCCTGGGGACTGCCGGCATTAGGCGGCCTGTTCATCGCCGGTCTGGCCGCTTTTCTGCTCCGGAAAAGAGGGGATACTCATCTTCCGGCGCAGGAGAAGAAGGGCTTAAATGCGAATGCAGTGGGATAAGGGAAAAGAGCGCGGCATGACAGAAAAATCGGTCGAAGCCAAGGGAATTTGCAAGAGATATAAGAGCTTCTTGGGGAGCAGCACCACAGTCCTTCAGGACATCTCCCTGGAGATCGAGGCGGGAGAGATCTTCGGCTTGCTCGGCCCCAACGGCTCAGGCAAGACCACGCTCATCTCCATCTTCTCCACCCTCATCTACCCGGAGAGAGGCAGCCTATTCATTCTGGGAATGGACGCCCGCCGCGACAGAGGAGAGATACGCAAATTCATAAACATCAGTACGGCCAAGCCCAACTTTCCCTGGAGCCTGACCGTACGGGAGAATCTGCGCCACTACGGCATGCTCTACGGCCTTTATGGCACCGCTCTCTCCCGGACGGTAGAGGACCAGATTGATGCCTTTGAGCTGGGCGAGTTCAGGGACATGAAGTTCGAGAACCTCTCCACCGGCTTAAAGCAGCGCCTCTCCCTGGCCAAGGCCATGCTCAACCACCCCCGTCTGCTGTTCCTGGACGAGCCGACCACGGGCCTGGACCCTGACATATCCATAAAGACCCGCATGCTGATAGAGAGAATTCACCGGGAGGAGAACATATCCGTGGTCCTGTCCACCCATTACATGCCCGAGGCGGAGATGCTCTGCGACAGGATCGCCTTCCTGCGCAAGGGCCGGATGGTGGCTCTGGATACGCCCAAAAACCTGAAGAAGCACCTCGGCCTGGGGGAGAGAGTAGAAGTGGCATATGATGGGCCGGTGGACATCAAGTCCCTGGAAGATATGCCGGGCGTTTTGGGCATCAGGGCAGAGGCCGGCCGGGTGGAGATCGTGATCGAAAGACGAGAGGATAGCCTGGATGGGATCGTCAAGCACTTTTGTGACGCCAGGATCCTGGATATAATAATAAAGGAGCCCGATTTGGAGGATGTATTCATTGAGCTGGCAAGGTGAATTGAACAAGTACTTGGCGTCAGCCTACAAGAACTGGATAATCTCCAGGAGGAACATCTTCACCGTCTTCGAGCTCTTCTTCTGGCCGATGGTCAGCTTGCTGTCCATCGGCCTGCTCACGAGATTCTTGCAGGTGGAGGGCTCCATGGTCTCCTTCCTCCTGGTGGGAGCCATCGCTCTTACCATTCTGCAGGTGGCTCAGATAGATGTGGCCTATGTTCTGCTATTCGATATGTGGTCCAAGAGCATCAAGAACACGTTTATAGCTCCCGTAAAAAGCTACCACCTGGTATTCGGGGCCTCTCTCTTCGGCATCCTGCGGGGCAGTGTGGTCTTCTTCATCCTGGCCGTAGTCAGCCGCTACCTCTTCGGTTTTAATTTTCAGGAAGGCGGCCTTCTGCCGGTGCTGATATTTCTGGCGGGCGTATTCGCCATGGCTGCCGTCATAGGCATAGCTGTCTGCATATCCATTCTCACCTTCGGCCAGAAGGCGGATGTTGCCGCCTGGAGCCTGAGCGGCCTGATACTGCTCGTGAGTGGAATCTACTACCCCGTGGATGTGCTGCCTCCGCTGCTGCAAGCGCTGGCCCGCGCCATTCCACTGACCTACTTTTTAGAATATTACAGGTCAATATTTATTCCCGGCCCGCATCATCTGGCAACAGGTGCATTTCTGGCCGTTTTCTACCTCGGCCTGGGGCTGGTGCTCTTTGATCGCGCCATTGAGAGGGCCAGAAGGACGGGCATCATGTTGCGCCTATCGGAGTAGGAATTTGAAGTATGAAATATTCTAATTGGCGGAGGTGTTGGGATTGATAGAAGGCATGGTGGGACGCATTCTCGTAGGAGATGGTCAGCCCGTGCGGCTGATGGGCATCATCAATCTCAGCCGGGAGTCCTTCTACAAGGGCTCGGTGGCCGGTCCCCATGAGGCCCTTTCCCTGGCAGCTGCCATGCAGGAGCAGGGCGCGGATATAATTGACCTGGGGGCCGTCTCCACTGCGCCCGGATCTCCTCATATAGGCGAGGCTGTGGAGCGGGAGAGGCTCTTTCCCGTCCTGAAGGATATTCTGGACAACCTGGATATCACCGTCTCCGTTGACACGCAGAGGGCTGCCGTCGCGAGCGATGCCCTCTCTCGCGGCGCCGCCTGCATAAATGACGTCTCCGGCCTGTCCGATCCGGGAATGGCCGGCAGTGTGGCCGAATATGACGGCTCATTGATCATCATGGCCTCCCGGGAGAGGCCGGGCGACCTGCTCCATTTAAATGAGATAATTCCCCTGCTAGGCGAGAGAGCAAGGGCCGCAGTGCAGGCCGGCGTATGCCCGGCAAAGATCTCCCTGGACCCGGGCATTGGCAAATGGATACCGGAAAAGACCCCTGCTCATGATCTGGCCATTTTGGATGGCTTGCCGCGCCTTCGCGTCTTGCAGCGGCCGGTGGTCGCGGCCCTATCCCGCAAGTCCTTCATCGGGGAGCTTCTGCATCAGCCTGATCCCTTCCAGAGGCTGGGCGGAACTCTTGCTGCAACGGCCATAGCTGTTTATCTGGGGGCGCATATCGTCAGGACGCATGATATTGCAGCCAGCCGGGATACCGTGGCCATGGCAAAGTATATCCGGGGCGCTCCGGCCAGGGCCGGGGACGGGGAGATGGAGGTGGAGGTGCTGGGCTGTTTGGGCCGGGGAGAGGATCTGGCCGAGGTCTTTCGCAGCACGCAGGTGGATGAGCGTGGATTTGGCGCCCTCTGTAAAAAAGGATCTTTTCGCATCCTTGCCGTGCGCGGCGTCAGCAGCATGGAAGCCATAGTAATAAAGCAGGAGATGCTGGCGCGCGGCGGAGATGCGGCCATTCCGAGGCTTGCCCTTCGCTGTGATCCCCGGCCGGAAGAGGTTATCATATTCGGCACCTCTCATCAGATAGCGGGCCTGGTAAAGAACCTGAAAGGCCAGCCCTTCCGGCTCTCCTGCCTGGCGGCGAGGATAGAAGAGGCGATAGAGCTGATGGAAAGCCCAGAACGCTACAGGTGACTGATGTTGCAGGTTTTAGGCATAAAGACGGATCTCATAAGGCCGGGCGATGATCTGGCGGCATCACTGGAAAAGGCCATAGCCGGATCAGGCCTGGCCTTGCAAGACGGCGATATACTGGTGGTCTCGGAGAGTACAGTTGCTACCGCGGAGGGGCGGGTTGTCTCATTGCATGATGTTGTCCCCGGAACGCTTGCCCTTACCATGGCCGCCAGGTACGGCAAAGATCCGCGAGAGATGGAGCTGATCCTCCAGGAATCGGATGAGATATTGGGCGGCATTCCCGGCGTGGTGCTGACGCTGCGGGAGGGCTTTCTCTATCCTAATGCCGGCATTGATAACTCCAATGCCCCTCCCGGGCACGTGGTCTTATTTCCGGCCGATCCCCAAAAATCGGCATGCGAGATCCGGGAGCGCATGGCGCGGGGCAGGAAGATTGGAGTTATCATAGGTGACAGCCGGACTCATCCCCTGCGGCTGGGCTGCGTGGGGGTAGCCCTGGCCTGCGACGGCATCGAAGCTGTGGAGGATGCACGGGGCCAGAAGGACCTCTTCGGCAGAGAGCTGAAGATCACCAGAAAGGCGGTGGCGGACAATTTGGTCTCTGCCGCTCAGATTGTGATGGGAGAGGGCGACGAAGGAATCCCGGCCGCGATCATCAGGGGCGCGCCCGTTGCCATCTGTGAGGGGCATAGCCCCATCCCCAGCATTCCGCCCCAGGAGTGCATGTACATTGGGGCTTTGCGATGCGGTCCGCGCCCCTACACCGGCGGGTATGATCAGCTCATCGAGCAGGCCCGGAAGGCCATGAAAGATGCCTATGCCCCCTACTCCGGATTTAAGGTAGGCGCCGCTCTGCTCACCAGGAGCGGCCTGGTTTTTTCGGCTGGCAATATCGAAAATGCCTCAACCGGCGCGGGCATCTGTGCGGAGAGGGCCGCGGTAGCGAAGGCCGTCGCCTCCGGAGAGCGGGAATTTGAGGCGATAGCCGTAGTGGGAGATGCAAAGCAACCCATATCCCCATGCGGCATATGCCGGCAGAGCCTGATAGAGTTCGGAGAGAACATTGTGGTCATCATGGCCAATACCAAAGGAGATGCTTTGACGGCAAATATGGCGATCTCCTGCCCATGGCTTTTACGGGCAAGTGCCTGCAATAGCATAGAGCTTTTCTGCAAAGCAGCATTTTTTATTTAGAATTAAAATATCATCTAACGCTGATTTTTTAAAAAAATATGAAAAAAAGAATGTCCGCCGCAGCGGGCATTCTTTTTAATGAGCTTCGCCCACCAGATCCTTGCCGGGCTCCTTGCGCTCCACTGTATCGAGCTTGCACTCGGTGGGTGTGCAGACCAGGACGTCCTGGGATTGGAACTTGGTGTACGGATTCTCGGGAATGGTCGTGTCCAGGCCCATGGATGCGGCCATCATCTCAACGATATCCACCATCTTTATGGGGGACTTTGCGGTGTTTCTTCCGTCGATCAGGTTAAGCCTGCAGAACGGACATGTGGATGCTATAACCTCTGCCTGAATTTCCGTTGCATCCTTAACTCTGGCCATAGCACAGTCCATGGCCAGGTCGGGAATACCGGCCTTCACACCGCCGCCTGCTCCGCAGCACCTCTGCAAAGCCCTGTTTCTCACCATCTCCTGGAACTTGACGCCGGGAATGGACTGGACGCACTCTCTGGGTGCCTCAAAGGCCCAATCTTTTCCCTTGAGATGCATGAGATGCCTGCCGTTGTGGCAGGGGTCGTGGTAAGTGAACCTGTAGTTCAGAGGTACCTTGTACTCAACCTCGCCTTTCTTTATCTTGTCCCTCAGGAATACGGAGAGGGGCATAGTCTCGTAGGGGATGTAGCCCTCGTACCACATGGGCCAATCGATGGCAGCGTTCCTGAGACAGCCGGCGCAGGCAAAGAGCACGTTCTTCGCTCCCCTGTCCTTGAGGGCATCGATATTGTGCACGGCATGCTCGGCCATGACATCCCTCTGGCCGGTTCTGATCAGTGCTGAAGCACAGCACCATTCATCCTTGCCCAGCATGGCGAAGTCCACGTTCAATTTGTTGAGGATCCTGACGGTAGCCACTCCCAGGGCCTGCTGCCTGTATGCGGCAGTGCATCCTGCGAAGTATACTATATCGCCGGACTCCTGTACCTTGGCATCCTTGGGTATCCAGCACAGGCGCTCTTCTTGCTTGGCCATGTAGGGATTTCTGTCTCCCTTGATGAGCTTGGGGAAGAAGGACTGCTTTCCCACGGGTCCATCGCCGCGCGCTACCAGGTTAGGCCGCATGGCCTCCCACAGCTCCACGGTCTTGATTCCTGCCTCGCAGACTGTGCCGCAGACGCCGCAGGTGGTGCAGCTGTAGGTGTCCTCGGTGAAGACCTTCATTTCGTCATCGGTGAGGGGCTTGGGGCCGAAGATCTTGGCGCGCAGGCTCTGGCTCTTGGCTTGCAGCTCTCTCCACCTGGCATTTTTATACATGGGAGTTATGCCGGGCCGTTCCGGTCTCACCGCGAAGGTCGGGCACCACTTCATACATTCCTGGCACCTGTTGCAGCCGTCTACCTCCATGAGCTGGGTGGACATCATAAAGCCCGTCATCAAGGGCTTTGATTCCTTGTTATTAGCCATTTTTATTCTCCTCCTCGGTTGGCTATCAGGGTCATGGGCGTCGCTATGACGTGGATATATTTGCTCCAGGGCAGAATCAGGGCGAATAGACCGATGGCCAGCACGGTGTGAATCAGTGCGAAGTGGGGCGCATAGATGGGATACTCAAAGGCGCTTCCAATCAGGAACGAATTGCCGCGCATCCATTCGGCATAAAATCCGGTGATGGTGATGAGGAACACAGCACCAATCAAGAATGCGTCATAGGCGCTGGTATTATCCCGGACGAACTTGAGCAGAATTCTCCTGGATACGGCGATGGTGGCGCCGATGAGGAGCAGGTAGCCGAAGATATCGAAGGGAAGAGCCAGCAGCTCTTTAACCATCTCCGCTTCGTGAGCCAGGCCGACCAGGTTGAAATGCTCTATTATATCCAGGAATAGGGCAAAACCCGACATAGCCGCCAGAGCCAAAAATCCATAGAACATGGACATGTGCATGACCCATCGCACCGGGCTTCTGGCCAGAGTTCTTCGCAAGAGAAGAACATCAAGCACAACCGTCCTCAAAAATACCCATAATCCGTCCTTAAATGCCTCGTGAATCCAGGTGGCAAGGAAGAGCCAGAAGCTATTGCGCAACTGGTCGTGGTAGCCGGTGGATCCGAGGCCCCATTTCTTAAAGTTGAAATATATACCATATATCCAAACAGCAAGTACGATAACTGTCAGGAATATCACAAGATTAAAAGTGAGGCCCAACGTGTAGAACGCCATCTCATTTCCTCCTCGTTATATTTATCACTATATCGGGGCGATACGACCATCATTTGAGACCAACTTACCTGACAACTAATACTTAAATATTCCCTCGCTGCCGCCGCAAATCGCTTCTTTTGGGATGCGGCTCAACGGAAATGCGATTTAGGAAAAAAGCTTTGCGCATCAAAAGATCGCCAGAAAACCTGATTTGCCGCATTTTTCCCGGGCTTTGCGAAGCTCTGCCCTGGATTAATAGCGACAAAAATAGCGCTAAAATAGATAGCTCTAGATAGCTATTCAAAAATCATTCTTGGGCCCGGAACGCCGTTGGCCGGTTCCGGGTCCGATTTTGCCTCAAATGAATTGCGGTCTTTTCTTCTTGGGCCACTGTGGTCCGGGTTCCGGGCCCTGGGGCAGATTCCACATTGCTGGTCTCAAGCCTGTGCCGATGCCTGTAGCATCCTCAAACAAGTTGTCTGCTTCGAATCTGAGCAAGTTATCCTCCCGATAAATGGGGATTTATGTTGGTTGCAATGCAGTCTAATTTATCTCGATATTAGACGTAGCGTCTTTAGACAATGATCGAATATAAGGATTTCGGTTCTGCCTGGCAAAGCCTTAAAGATCATCACCCTCCTATTTCTTGCGACCATGTCTGCTATCAAATTCTTCAGCACCAACGGCCATCCCCAGCGCGTGGACTTTCGAGCGGCGCTTCTGATGGGCCAGGCCCCGGACAAGGGGCTTTATATGCCGGAACAGATTCCCCAGATTCCCGCCAGCCTGATGGGCCAGTTTCCCAGGATGAGCTATGCACAGATCGCCTACGAGGTCCTCAAGCCCTATTTGGGCGATCTGGTATCCGACTCTGCCCTGCGGGCCATGCTGCAGGACGCCTATAACTACGATGTTCCTGTGGAGCGAGTCTACGACGAAAAGTATGTGATGCGCCTGGATCGCGGCCCCACCTGCTCCTTCAAGGACTTCGCAGCCAGGGCAATGGGCCGGCTGATCCAGTACTTTCTCAAGCAGGAAGGCAAAAGCATAATCATCCTTACCGCCACCTCAGGAGACACGGGCTCGGCTGTAGCTCACGCCTTCTACGGCCTGGAGAGCGTGAAAGTGGTGGTGCTCTTCCCGGAAAATGAGGTTACCGAAAGGCAGCGCCGCCAGATGACCACTCTGGGCAAAAATATCTTCCCGCTGGCGGTTAAAGGCAAGTTCGATGACTGCCAGGCTCTGGTCAAGCAGGCATTTGTCGATTCCGATCTATCGGCGCTTAGCCTCTCATCCGCCAATTCCATCAATATCGGCAGGCTGCTGCCCCAGGCAGTGTATTACTTTTATGCCTGCTCGCGAACGGCCCCGCTGGGGGAGAAGATCGTCTTCTCGGTGCCCAGCGGCAACTTCGGAGACCTCATGGGCGGCCTTCTCGCCTTCAGGATGGGCCTTCCCGTGCAAAAGTTCGTGGTGGCAACCAACGAGAACGATGAGTTCCCCAGTTTCATGAAGACGGGCACCTACCAGCCCATCCGGCCCAGCAAAAACTGCATATCCAATGCCATGAACGTCGGGCATCCCAGCAACCTGGCCCGCCTCTTCTGCCTCTACGGCGGCCACATGGATGAGACAGGCCTGGTCAGCCGAAGGCCGGATCTGGCCGCCATGCATAGAGACCTTTATGCCGTATCCGTCAGCGATGAGGAGACCCGCCTGACCATTAGAGAGACATACAGCAAGCACGGCGTCCTGCTGGAGCCGCACGGGGCCGTGGCCTTTGCCGGGCTCATGAAATATCTGAAGGAGTGCGGTGACTTCAGCCCCTGCGTCTCCCTGGAGACGGCAGATCCTGCCAAATTCCCGGAGGAGATCGTGCGGGCCACCGGCATAAATCCGCCTCTGCCTGCGGCCATGGCCCGGCTGGATGAGCTGGAGGAGAAATTCGAGAGGATAGATGGAAAGTATGCCTCTTTGAAGGATTTTCTGAGGCGCTTTATCTAGATTTACGGAGGCGAGGCGCAAGAATGGCGCGGCAAATTGAGGGCTTATTCTTCGATGATATCGGCAGCTTTCCCCTGCCCAGAGGAGTGCGGCTGGAAAATCTCTCTCGCGATCAGTATCTGAATCTGGTGCGCGATGTCCTGGCTCAAAAGAGCCGCGCCGGCGTAGAGGTTCCCACCTATCCCCAGTTCCGGGATATGATCCGCATGTTCATGGACGAGATCGAGAATCCGGACCACGCGGAGAGCCCCTACCTGATCAAGAGAGAGCATGCCAGGATCATGGAACTCCTGGCGCTGCCGCCCGGCCAGGAGGTGCGCGTCTGCGTCACCGGGCCGGTTGAGCTTTATATCTCCGCTTTCGGGGCCACTCATTATCCGGATATCCTCTGCAATCTGGCAGAGAGCGTGGCCAGGTTCCTGGATAAAGCAAAGAGCGATGCAAAGATGGCGGTGGCATCTCTGGACGAGCCGAGCCTGGGCCTCTCCTCCAACATCATCTTTTCCGAGGATGAGATCCTCCAGGCCCTGGAGGTCGCGAGCGAGCCCTGCCGGGGCATGGACTGTGAGGTGCACCTGCATTCGCCCCTTTATGCACAGGCCTGTGCCCGCGTTCCAGGCATCAGCATCATAGGCATCGAATCTGCGGCGCATCCCGACTATCTGCAATTGATCGATAGAAAAGCACTGGAGGAGACGGACAGCTATCTTCGGGCGGGAATCGCACGAACTGATATTCTGTCCATGTCCGCCCGCCTTAATGAGACGCTGGGCACGAACCTCTGGAATGATATGAAACGGCTGGAAAAGGAGATCCTGGAGCTGGAATCGCCCCAGGTTATGAGGAAAAGGCTGGATAAGGCCTATGCCCGGTTTGGTGACCGGCTGAGGGCGACCGGCCCTGATTGCGGTCTGGGGTCCTGGCCCAGTCAGGATCTGGCGGGAAGGATACTGTCCAACTGCGCTGCGGCAGTAAGGTCCTTCCGGCTGGAAAGGGCCTAGGCAGGCCATCTCAGATTGGGGCCCGGTTGATTGCCTGATCGGCGCGCCCGACGACCTATGTTACCGCTAACTGGCTAAGTGCTGGCTTTTCAAATATAAAAATCAATGTATGATACAAACATATTCAATTCATTGGCATAAACTGGGAAATATTCTCGCTATTTGGTGCCTATGCATGAATATTTTATCAATCAGTTTCTGATCTCAGTATATCTAATTAAGGATTACTA
The DNA here is from genome assembly GCA_963844955.1 of Methanotrichaceae archaeon. Lineage (GTDB taxonomy): Archaea > Halobacteriota > Methanosarcinia > Methanotrichales > Methanotrichaceae > Methanothrix. Next base: position 20,320 of record CAWJQJ010000001.1, read on the forward strand.
TGATTACCATTATCTATAAATATTTTAAGAGCATTGGTAAGTGTCATGAAGCTGAGGGTAGTTAGTTCCAAGAATGAGATTACCGACCTGAACAGGAACGAGCAGTTGGTTCATCTGGCTTTCCGGGCCTCCAATATGGATGTAATGAACCTGGTCCAGTCCTGTCCGCGTCTGCGAGCGGTGCAGATTCCGCCATCCTATCATGAGACCATGTCCAAGGCAGCCCAGCAATTCCTGGAGATTCAGGGTGTACAGCTCTTGCGGGGAGATGTCTGGGGCCATAGGAAGGATATCGATGAGTATTATTCCGTAGGCGAGAAGATCGTGGGACGGATATCAAGCCTCATGGCGGAGGGTAACAGCATTGAGGAGACCGTAAAGAAGCTGCAGAGAGAGACCAAGCTCTCGGAAGACCTGATACGCTATATCTTAAAGGAGCAGGTGATGGCGTAGTGTGGGGGGAAATTCAAAGGCGGCCGATGTGCCAGCCCTCAGGTTTTTTTGATGAAAGCCATGTCAGAGGATATTATTTCGAATAATTATTCAGGTTCTTTCAATCGAGCTGATCCATGGTGCACTCCTGCGGCTCCTTGTCGTCTCTGGTGCGCAGGAACACCGGTGCGCGAAGGTGGCCGTCTCCTGTTACCTCCAGGGCGGAGACCTGCACCACCAGACGGGGCTGCACCCACATTGCCGCGGGTGTGGCCGGCGCATCGGCAAAAGGAGAGCTATCCTGGAGGGAGAGGGCGGCGGCGATCTCCGCCAGCTCCCGGTCTGTGAATCCGGATCCGACCCGTCCCACATATTGCAGCCGGCCCTGCCTGTATGCCCCCAGGAGAAGGCCGCCAAAGTGAGGAGCGCGTATTCCCTTTCCGGCAATGTAGCCACCTACCACCAGATCCAGCTTGAGGCTCTTCTTGATCTTTATCCAGGATCGGCTTCGGCTGCCCGGCTCATAGACGGAGTCCAGCCTCTTGGCCATGACTCCTTCAATGCCCATCTTCAGCGCCGCCTGAAAATAGTCCTCGCCGCTTTCCATGAAAAAGTCGGCAATGGTCACATACTCGCTCTCCTGCAGCTCTTCCTGCAATATCTTCTTCCTCTCGCGAAGGGGCAGGTCTATCACGCTCCTCCCCCGGGCAAAGAGGATATCAAAGACTACATAGCTGGCAGGCAGGGCGCTGGAGAGATATTCAATGGCTAGCCTTTCGTTCTGGTGGTCGCGCTTCGCAAGATCTGAAAAGCTGGGCTTTCCGTTTGCGAAGACGGTGATCTCTCCGTCCAGGACGCAGCCTGATGCCCCCTGCGCCAGGGCAATAGCCAGCTCAGGATAACGGTAAGTGATATCGAAAAGCCTGCGGTTTTGCAGCATCACGCCTTTTGCCGAAACCTCTGCAATGCAGCGCGTGCCGTCGATCTTGGGCTCGAAGATCCATTCCGGCGAGTTGAAGGGACGCCGGACACCGCCAGCATGGGCTTCAAGGAATTGATCTCCATTATTTCAAAGACTCCGCAGTCAGGCGCAGGGCCTCCATGAGGCTCTTGGCGGCCGGCCCAGGCTTTTTCTTCTTCTCCGGTACAATCACGGCCCCTGCCATCTTGGACCTGACCAGGGCCTCGATTCGCTCTTTGTACTGGTCCCGGTAGGCCTTGAGGTCCAATTCTCCGCTCATGCTCTTTATGATCTGCTCGGCCAGCTGCAGCTCCTTTTCCTGGGGCTGGGGAAGATTTGCCAGAGCCGGAAAGATCTGGGGGTCGACAACCTCATCCGCGTACCTCAGGGTGGTGGCCACCACGGCCTGCCGATAGTAGTGGACCAGCACCACTCTCTCCCGGGTATGCAGGGTGATTCTGCCTATGGCCGCTTTTCCCGTCTTTTCCATAACGCTTCGCAGAAGCGAGTAGGCCTCCTCGGATCGGTCCGGCAGGAGCAGGTAGGTATCTTCGAAGTAGTGGGGATCGATCTCAAAGAAGTTCACAAAACGATCGAGAGCAATGGTGTTCCTTGATTGGGGCTTGGCCTTTTCGATCTCCTTCTTATCCAGTACCACGTACTTGCTATTTCCCAGCGGATAGCCGTAGACGATATCGGAAAAAGCAACCTCCTCACCCTCCTGGCAGAAGCGCTTGAAGGAGATGGGTGTTTGGCAGCTTTTATGCAGCATGCGAAAGCCGGTGCGCAGATTTTTGGTCATGAGCAGGGCTTTGACAGGGATGTTGACCAGGCCGATTCTCAGGTTGCCTGACCAGGTCGTCCTGGGAAGAACAGAAGGCGCGCCTGCCCCCGCTTGCGTCTCTATCTTTTCATCTCTCTCTCCCCTCTCTTCGGGAAGCTGCACAACCTCAGGCATGAGTCAATATTTTGTTGCGGAATCTACAAATGCTTTTGCTAAGGGCCCTGGAAAAATTCAGCATAAGCTTTTCACCGAAAGACCTAAATTACTTGGCTGATGAGTAATAAGCATCTGCCGCTGCAAAATCGCGGCGCAAAATGGGCGAGGGAGCGGTTGTTTTTGGCATTACAAAGCAGCAAATCACCCAGGTCCAAATCGGGTATACCTGGATATGATGAATTGGTCGATGGCGGTTTTCACCGGGGCACTGTCAATACTGTAACCGGATCTTCCGGTACGGGCAAAACCGTATTTGCCAGCCAGTTCATCCATTACGGCATCAAGATGGGTGAGAAGGGGATGATCATCACTCCCTCGGAGAGCGCTGAGTACCTGAAGAGGGAGATGATGTCCTCCTTCGGCTGGGACTTCTCGGCCATGGAAAAAGAGGGAACCCTGGCCATTGTCGATGTCACCGATCCGGTGCTGCGCCTGCAAAAGAGCATCGATGTCGATCCGGTGGAATTTCTCATAAACTTCCGAAAGCTGGTGGAGAGAAAGCTGGAGGAGGCCAGACCGGCAAGGCTCTTCATCGACGACCTGACTGCCTTCTTCATGGCCGTGGAGCAGCCTTTTAAAATCCGGTCACTGACGGACGACCTCTTCGGCACCATCCGCGCCAGCGGCGTCACATCCGTGGTGACCATCGGCACGGCTTTTGGCACCAACCAGTTCCTGGAGTATGGAGCTGATTCGGCCACCATGCTCAGCCGCGAGCGCATCGGAAACACTCTCATCAGATCGATATACATCATGAAGATGCGCGGCTCGAAGATCGCCAACAGCATCCGGGTTCTGGATATATCCGACGAGGGAATCTCCGTGTCTTCGCTCTCGCCCTATTCCTGAAGCTGCAAGCGAAAGGTGCAGGAAATGATGGAAAGATGGATCGTTCTGGCTGCCGAGGAGGCAGGTCCCGCCTCGAATAAGATGGGCGGCATCTGGAATGTGGTGGATGCCGAAGCGGTGACGCTGGCCCGGCTGGTGGCGGGGGGAGAGGTCGAAAGCGGTCTGCACATCCTGGTGCTCGGCCCCAATTACCCTACTTCCGGCTCGGACTGGAATTCAGGCAAAAACCGGGTCACAGATCTCTCGGGGCTTGATAAGCTGGAGATGGGCCAGGATCTTGCATCCATACTGGCGGCCCTGAATGCTTCCGGCATTGAGACCGTCACCGGGCAGAGAATGATTGATGGCGTGCCCGTTGGCTATGTGCTCTTCAATACCAATTACTATCAGTCCCACATGGTGAGATGGAAGAATCAGGAGATGACCCAGAACAACGCCATCAAGACGGAGGCCTTTGATCTGATGGGCCTGGATTCCATGAACTACGAGCGGGCTCACTATGGCTCGGAGTACAACCACTACCTGAATCTCTCTTATGCCGTATCAGAGCTGGTGGCAGGTCTGGCCAGGATTCCGGAAGAGATGACGCAAAAGTACGCAGACGGGGCTGTCTCGGAATTTGCCAGGTCGGTAATGCCCAAGGTGCGAGTCTCCTTGCACTGCCATGAGTTTGGAGTCTTCTATGCGGCAGCCAGGCAAAAGAAGCTGGGCGTCCCTGTAAGATCGGTCTGCACTCTGCATGCCACGGTTCCCGGTCGCACGGCCGGCTTTCTGTCCCTGCAAAAGATCGCCAGGAACGATTCCAGGATGGAGCCAGGCACTCCTACCGGCTTTGCCGCACTGGAAGCGCTGGCCCGCTATGCCGATGCCGTTACTTTCGTGGGCGATTCCACCATGAAAGAGGCCATGCTCTTTTACCGCTTGAAGGGCATTGTCATCAGGAATGGAGTCGATATGGCGGCCGAGGAGATCGACTGGGATAAAAAAGAGCGCTGCCGGACGAAGATCCAGCAATTTCTGGCCGATAATCTCTATAAGTATTGCGATGGCAAGTGCGTAAAGCGCGAGAACCTGATTCCGGTCTTCACCATCTCTCGCATCGAGATTGAGAATAAAGGATACATCCAGCTCCTTGATGCCCTGATGCTTCAGGATCACCTTCTCAAGCACAGATTGGCCGGTCAGCGTCATGCCGAGGAGACCCGAGTGGTCTGCTTTTTGATTGCCTCGCACGGGCCCAAAGACAGAGAAAAGCTGCCGGCGGGCTTTCCCATCAACCTGACGCCTGAGGTGCTGGTGGGCGAGGAGATCCGCCTGGAGAACCTGATCAAAGAGAGGGGCCTGGATGAAAAAGAGCTGATCTCGGGAACGAGGATGGTCGCGGCCCTTCTTTATCCTCAATGGGTGGGCCCCGATGACGGCGGCCTGGGCATGCCGGTCGATGAGATCATGGCCGGGTGTGTGGCCGGGATATTTCCTTCCCAATATGAGCCCTTCCTTCTCACCGCCCTGGAAGCGGGCAGAGAGGGCACGCCCAGCATCGTCAGCCGGGCCGCAGGATACAGCGATGCCTTGAAGAAGGTCAAACGCCGCGTGCCGGGCCTGGGCGGCGTGGTGATTGTGGACAATATCGAGGCGCATCCCCAGGAGACGGTTCTGGACTATGCCCTGGCCCTGGACTACTTCACCTGGATCTACCTTGATGACGAGGTCAAATACCGGCTGCTCTGCGAGGAGTCCTTCTCTTTAGCCAGGCAGTTCGGCTGGAAGGAGCCGGTGCTGGAGTATTACAGGAACCTGGTAGCTTAGCCCCAGTTAGCATGTCTACCATGCCCCAATCAAAATCTCATCGATCGAATGTGAGGGAACAATGAGAATTGCTTACTTGAGCATCGAGTTTCCGCCCAGAATCTTCGGCGGCCTTGGCGTGTACGTTGACGAAATATCCCGCGAGATGGTCTCTTTGGGCGAGAAGGTCTCGGTCTTTACATTGGGAGGCGGCAGTCTGCCTAAATGCCAGGAGATGAACGGGGTGGAGGTGTTCAGGATGTTTCCCGTTCCCATCAGGGATGGGCTGGAGATATTCCTCTCCGACCAGACCCTCTCCTGGGGAGAAGGCCTTGCCTTCCTGCAGGATCTCATTAGTTTAAACCAGCTCTCTGCGGCGGCAATCATGGAAAACGGGCCCTTTGACCTGTGTGTGGCCCATGACTGGCTGGGCTTGCTGGGGGGCATGGCCGTCAAGAGAGAGGGCGTTTCACTGATCTTTCACGTGCACGGCCTGGAGGTCGGGCGTTCCGAAAATCCCAATCCTCAGCTCGTAGCTCTGGAAAAGAAGGGCACGGAAATTGCCGACAGGATAATCACCGTCTCCGGGGCCATGAAAAAGCAGCTGGCTGCCCTGGGCGTCCCGGAAGAGAAGATCTCCGTCTGCTACCACGGCGTGGATGCCGGTTTCTTTGATCCGCGCACTGGCGGATGAGAAGATCCTGGCGGCTTTGCGGGAAAAATATGGCTATGCAAAGGACGACATCATAATTCTCTTCGTAGGCCGCCTGGAGCCAATCAAAGGCATCCGGGAGCTTTTTTCCGCCATGCCTCAGGTGCTGGCCCTTCATGCCAAAGCGAAGCTTCTCGTGGTGGGCAGGGGGAGCCTGGAGTCCTGGGCTGCAGAAGAGATGCGCCGGCTGGCCCCTGGATCTGTGACCCTGGTGACCGAATTTCTGGACGATGTCATGAAGATGCACCATTATGCTCTGGCGGACTTATGCGTATTTCCCAGCCTCTATGAGCCTTTCGGCATCGTTGCTCTGGAGGCTGCCGCCATGGGCAAGGCTGCTGTGGTGGGCGCCGCCGGCACCTCCGGTCTGGCTGAGATCGTGAAAAATCCGGCTGCTTCGCGCCCTACAGGCGTTCATGTCAATCCTCGCGATGCAGGGGACATCGCCTGGGGCATCAACCTCGCCCTGGAAGACCCGGACAGGCTCAAATCCTGGGGAGAGAATGCCAGGGCCAGAGTGCGCGAAGAGTTCACCTGGCAGAAAGCCGCAGAGAAAACCCTGGCGATCTACAAGGAAGTGGCCTGAGGGAGGAAGCGATAGGCCATGTCTGAGTTAAGAAGGCATTACTTCCTGGAAGAATACTGCATAATCGCAGCCGAGCGCAATAAGAGGCCGTCCGATTTCAAGGCGGCAAAGACGGCGGTAGGTGACGAAGCAGTCTGCCCATTTTGTCCGGGAAATGAGAGCCTCACCCCACCTGGAGTGGCAGCCTATTCTGCGCATGGAGTACTATCCGAGGGCTCGAAGACAGCGGCAGGCTGGCAGATACGCGTCTTTCCCAATGCTTTTGCGGCCGTGACCGCCAAACCCGCGCCTTCTACTCCGGAATGGATTGCCCTGCCCGGCAAAGGGAGCCACGAAGTGATTGTTGATTCGCCGCTACACAGAGAAAATCCGGCCGACTTTAGCCGGCAGCACATGGAAAACCTCATATGGGCCTACCGGGACCGTTATGCCCATTACCGTAGCGACGGCCTCGTAAAATATGTATCCGTCTTTAAAAATTGGGGCATGGAGGCCGGTGCCTCAATTTCCCACAGCCATTCTCAGCTTATCACCCTACCCATCATGCCTCCATTGATAAAAAGAGAACTGGGCGCCTTCAAGCGGGCCTCATTCTGTCCATTTTGCCATATCGTGGAGCAGGAGAGTCGGTCAAGCCGGCTTATTGACGAGAACGGGGATTGGATTCTCATAGCACCTTTCTATTCAGAGGCACCCTATGAAATGTGGATTATGCCCAGGAGGCATCTGGCCAACCTGGAGGAGATGAATGAAGCGGAAGGTAGGAGCCTGGCTGCGGCTGCTAAAGCAGGCTCTGGGAAATCTGCGCTGCCTCTTAAGCGATCCTCCCTATAATTATATGATCTTTCAGCTTCCTTCCCGCTACCATCTCAATATAAGAATTCAGCCGGCAGTCTCCAAAATGGCGGGCTTTGAGCGAGCTACAGGCATACGTATCAACGCCGCTATGCCTGAAGTGGCTGCAAAGGAGCTTCGTGATAGCTGCAGAGCGCCGAAAAGTTAATCAACAATCCGACTGCAAAGTATTGTCATCTGTTTATTTCATTCCTTTTGATGATAATGGTGACGGCAAAGGATCAATGACCATCGCGGCAAAGGCGACATATTGAATCGGTGAAGAAATGCGAATTGGAATGCTCTCCTGGGAGAGCCTATACTCAATAAAAGTCGGCGGGGTAGCTCCCCACGTCTCAGAGATCTCCGAAGCGCTGGCCAAAAGGGGCCACGAGGTACATATTTTTACCCGCAGAGGTGATTTCGAATCCTACGACAAGATCAACGGAGTCCATTACCAGAGGGCAGAGGTGGATAGCTCTGGTGACGTTGTGGCTCAGATGAACCGCATGTGCGATGCTCTTTATGATCGCTTCTGTGCGGTGCGAAAGATCTTCGGCAAATTCGATATCGTGCATGGCCATGACTGGCATCCTGTGCCGGCACTTGACTCGCATAAAGCAGGACTTCGGCCTGCCTTTTCTTCTGACAATGCACAGCACGGAATGGGGCCGCAATGGAAACAACTTCGGTTACGGCATCTCCCAGGAGATCTCCCACCGGGAGTGGCTGGGCTGCTATGAGGCAGCAAAGGTGATTGTGACCACCAGGCGCATGCAGGATGAGCTGATGTGGATATACAGCCTTCCCGAAGAAAAGATCCGCATCATACCAAACGGCATCATCTTGGGAAAGATGCGCAAAGGGCTGGACGCCGGTTCCGTCAAGGAGAAGTACGGCATCCATCCCCTGGCGCCCATGGTGCTCTTCTGCGGCAGGATGAGCATCCAGAAAGGGCCGGACCTCCTGGTGGAGGCCGTGCCTCATATACTGAGAAACCGGCCCGATGCCCGTTTCGTCTTCATGGGAGAGGGGGGCATGAGAGCAGACTGCGAGCGCAGGGCTCGCGAACTTGGGGTCTCGGATGCCTGCCGTTTCCTCGGATACACCTCCAGCGCCGAGAAGGAGATGCTGGTCAACGCCTGCGATCTCATGTGCGTTCCCAGCAGAAACGAGCCTTTCGGCGTGGTCGTGCTGGAGGCCTGGGACGCCTGCAAGCCGGTGGTGGCAACGGAGGCGGTGAGCATCATCAGGAACTTCGAGGACGGCCTGCTGGCCTATGTGCAGCCGGAGTCCATCGCCTGGTGCATAAACCGCCTGCTGAGCAATCCGGAGGAGATGACGAAGCTGGCCCAGGCAGGATGCAGCAGGATCGATGCCGAGTTTAGCTGGGATCGCATCGCCAAGAGGACCGAGGCTGTTTATGAAGAGGCGATAAAACACGGCACTTAGAATCTCTTACCGAAAGGTTCTTGAAGGGCGAGCACAAGGGGCTCTTGGCGCCTCGATAGCTTAGCTCGGTATAGCGCGTCCTTGGTAAGGACGAGGTCGCGGGTTCGAATCCCGCCCGAGGCTTAAATTTTTTGGACTTTGCTGTTTAGAGCGGGTAATTGGTAATTTTTCAGTCCTCTGTGCGCTTGCTCAAATTGCCGTCCGAAAGCAAAGCAAATGCCCGCAGCACCTCGGCCACCGACCAGGCCTGGGAGATGCAGCCTCCCGGACGCTGCGGCTGGTCGCCGTCAAATACCTCGGGCAGGGTGTTTACTCCGCCCTGGTGCAGAGACAAGAGAGGCCTGAGAAGCTCTCTGGCCTGCGCCAGTGTAGGCCCGGATCTGCCGTTTATCGAGAGCAGAGCATCAATGTACGGCCCCATGAGCCAGGGCCAGACGGTGCCCTGGTGGTATGCTCCGTCCCTGCGGCCTGGATCTCCTTCATATCTGCCTGCATAGCGCGGATCACGGGGGGAGAGGGTTCTCAGGCCGAAGGGCGTGAGAAGCTCCAAAGCTGCAACCTCAAGAATGCTCTTTCTCATAACCTCCGGCAGCAGACCGGGAACTCTTGCCGCTATGATCTGGTTTGGCCGGATGGATGCGTCCTCCGGGTCAATTACGTCAAAAAGGCATCCGGTCTCGCTATTCCAGAATCTTTGGTAGCTCTGCCTTACCTTTTCCGCCAGCTCTGCAAATCCCTGATCCAAAGATGCTCCTGATGATGCTTGCACAGCTTTCTCCATCTCTTGCAGGAACTTCAGAGCGCAAAACCAGAGGGCATTTACATCGCAGCATTTTCCGGACCGCGGCGTAACCGGACGGCCTTCCAGGCGCGCATCCATCCATGTCAGCGCCGGCCCGGATGCAATAAGCCCGTCTTCGGCCCCGCCGAAGCCAACTCCCGGCCTGCAGTAGCGGCTGAACACCTCCAGCAGCCTGGGCCAGAGCTGCTCGATAAATTTCAGGTCATGAGTCTGCTCGTAATAGCTGCGGACGGCCTGAACAAACCAGAGGGATGCGTCCACGGTATTGTAAGACCTGGCCCCCAGGTCGTTGGGCAGGACGCCGTCCTTCATTGCATCTGCGAAGGATTTCAGGACCATTTTAGCCTCTTCGAAGCGCCCGGTGCAGAGCAGCAGGCCGGGCAGGGCAATCATGGCGTCCCTTCCCCAATCATCAAACCAGTGATATCCGGCGATGATGCTCAGGCTGCTGCCCCTCTTCACCAGGAAGCTGTCTGCGGCCTGCGCCAGAGCCGGCAGGGGTGCCTGCAGCTTTTCCAGACGCTCTTTTTCTTTTTTCTTCTCTGCCCTCCAGTCGGGCATGCCGGTCCTCCAGGTGGAGGCGGCCAGGGCGAACTCGCATTCTCCGCATAGCTCAATCTCGAAGCGGCCGGGTGAGAAGAGGTCCTCCTTCCAGGCCAAGCCGCGCCGTCGCTCCTCTTCGTACTCGAAGTTGTGGTAAATCATCTCCTGCGGCAGATAGGCCGGCCCGTCCGGGAGCAGGCTGAGGCTTGTGCGCCTACCCTCCTGGCCCGACTGCAGAGCCGTTCCCGCGCCAAGAGGTGCCTGGCTCATGCCCGGCAGCGGGGAGGCGGAGTGAAAGCTGCGGCTGTGCACCAGGGGAACGAGGCGCATCAAACCCTCTCCGTTTTCAATTCGGTAGCTGATGATGGTGGTATTCTCACCACGGATCATGAAAACGGTCTTCTCTATTCTGGCGGCGCCCACCTGATAGCAGAATCTGGGAAAGGGATCCTGGCGAAACTCCTGCAGGTATTTGAATCCCTGGGGGTGGATCACGCCTGGGTATTGATGATTTGCCAGAGATATGCCGTTTATCTCCTCGTCCAGAGAGGAGAGCAGGAGCCAGCGCCCGACGGGAGGCTGCTCTGCCGCCACAAGAAGGCCGTGATAGGATCGCGTGTTGCTGCCGGCCACTGTGGCGGAGGCATAGCCGCCCAGGCCATTGGCCACCAGCCATTCCCGGCCCGCGCCCTCTTCATAGCTTTGCGGGCGGAGGGCGATCCCGGTCGTCATTTTCCCTCCGAGAGGGCGGCCTCTACCGCCGACAGCAGGCTTTTTCGCAGCCTTTCTCCCTTGATGCCCTTTGATCTGGCCATCGCCTGCGCCAGAGGCGTATCGCCAAGGCTGGTCGAGGCCCAATGGGCCAGATCCCCCTGGCTGTTATGATACTGCAGTGAGTCAATGGATACGGTTTTTAAGATACTGTGCAGGCCTTCCAGCGTCCAGGCGAATTCTCCCGTGAACTGATCGATGCCCGTGGCGAAGCGGAAGGGTGAGTCGGCGAGATGGGTCTTCTGCTTGAGCCGGTAGTGCAGATCGCTTAAAACGCTGAAGTAGGTGACTGAGGCATCATAAGGGATGCCGTAAGGGGAAAAGTAGCTGTGCACCTCTCCCGGGCCCCCTCCATGGGTGAAGATGTAATAGAGATGATCGGATAGGCCGAGCGTCCTCCAGATCCAGAGGAGATCCTCGTCTTTGCTTTCCTTGACCGGTGCCTCCAGCCTCTTCTGGTAAATGAAGCAGGCCTGCTGCAGAGCATTTCCCAGCCAGCAGCTCGTATCCCTCTCTATATCCGCCCAGGAGATATGATCCGGCACTGACAGCTCCTCAAGCGGCGCAATCTCCCTGGCAATCTTTGCGGGCGTGGCGAAGCTGAGGTTTTCATGCTTCATTATCTCATCGGGCAGGTGGCGCAAGAACTCAAAGATGCCCGTTTCCGCCCACTGATGCTCGCCGAAGGTCTCGTAGTCGCAGAAGATGTTTATGCACTGGCCGGGGGTAGCGGCGAGCCAGCCGGCATACTTGTCGGCAGTGAGGGGATACTCCTCCCAGCTATGCGAGGAGAAGCGAAAGCCGATGTCATCGGTGAGCTTGTAGTTTCGCAGGAGCAATGAAATTGCCGTCCTGGGAGGGCGGTAAACATAATTAGGATCGGCAACCACACCCTCGGCAAAGATGGCCTTGTATCCCATTTTCTCTGCCATTCCCGCAATCTCGTCATTGTAGATCAGCTCTGTATTCTCGAAGGTAGTGGGGCGTCGTCCAAAGATGTCCCAGATCATCTCCCGGTGCATTTTGACCTCATCGAAAAACTCGCTCTTGTCCTCGTAGAGGCTGGCCAGGGAGTGATGGTAGGTCTGCTCCATCACCTCTACCAATCCTGTCTCCACCAGCCTGACGAAGGAGTCCAAAACCTCGGGCCGAAAGCTCTTGCACTGCTCCAGGAAGGTGCCTGAGAAGCTGTAAGCAACCTTAAAAGGTCTATCCGATCCCTCATGCTTTCTGAGGCTTTCCAGGATCACCTGGTTGGCAGGAAGATAGCATTTTTCTGATACGCGCTCGAAGATCCTTTTATTCTCGGCATCATCAAAGTAAAACTCCCGCAGATCGGGCACGACCTCCTTTAGGGGATACCCCTCCCAGAAGAAATTTTTCTTGAGCCGGAGTGGCTGGTGGACCTCGAAGCAGAGGGAAACAAGGGTCATATTTTCTATATCTGCCTGCAAAATATTTACATCCTTCGCGTTGATTTTAAATACAATCTTTAATATTAATTATTTTGGGCGGTTTGGCAGAAAGGTTAAATACATGAATGGTCTTCTATCGTGCTTCAGTGGGGGAATCAGTAATAGTAATCGGACTGACAATGATCAAGGTTAGTTCCGGCCAGGAAAGATCGGTTTATGACCATCTGCAGAAAAGGCCGGAGATAAGGGACGTCTACCGTCTCTTTGGAGAGTATAGCTTCTTTCTGGTTATGCAGGCGGAAGAGAGAAATGGCCTCTCCCGCATGCTCAGCGAGATAAAAGAGAGAGAGAATGTCATCAAGAGCGGGCCGGTTCTCCTCACCGCGGAATGCGACGGCATGCCGGTCAGCAGAGGCCATGCCCCGCTCGCAGGATGAAGCCCTGAGCTTCGCCTATCCTTTTTTTTCATCGGAGCAGGTCGGCTCGAGGAGAGGGGCAAACTTGGTTCCGTAGTAGATTATGCCTCTATCTCCCTCTTTTCCCAGGATGCGAAATACGGGCCGCACTCGCATGCCTATTCTTATTGTCGCCGGGCTGGAGACGATCTGGCCGGTGATCTTGGGCCCCTCATCCAGCTGGATGATGGCCAGATTATAGGGCGTCAGCCTCTCGAAGTCCTCGGTGGCATTGTAGATGGTAGTGTAAGTGATGATGGTGCCCGTCCCCTTGAAGGTGTACTCCTCTAAATGCGCCCCGCGTCGGCAGTTGGGGCAGAGGTTTCGGGGTGGAAAGAAGTATTCGTTGCAGCAGGTGCAGCGTGTCCCGGAAAGATTGTATCTTTGCGGTATGCTTCTCCAGAATCTGGGCGCTTGGGTTATCATTTCTACCTCGTAAATATATGGACCAGGGCGGTTCCGCCCGAGCCTCCCACATTGTGGGCCAGGCCTATCTCCGCCTCATCGACCTGCCGCTTGCCGGCCTCGCCCCGCAGTTGCAGGGCGATCTCATAGGCCTGCTTTATTCCGGTAGCGCCCACGGGATGACCGCAGGCCTTCAGCCCTCCCGAGGTGTTGATGGGCAGGCTTCCGCCCAGAGCCGTCAGCCCCTCTTCCGTGGCTTTGCCGCCCTGGCCCTTCTCCACAAATCCCAGGTCCTCGATGGCCAGTATCTCAGCGATGGTAAAGCAGTCATGCACCTCAGCCACATCCACGGCTCGCGGCTCGATTCCGGCCTGGGAAAAGGCGGAGCGCGCGGCATGGACGGTGGCATCCAGCGTCGTCAGGTCGCGCCGGTCATGCAATGCCAGAGTGTCGCTGGCCTGGCCGCTGCCCGCGATCTTGATGGGCATCTCGGCAAACCTCCTGGCCATCTCGGTAGGGGCGAGCACGACTGCTGCCGCTCCATCGGATATGGGCGAGCAGTCCAGCACATGCAGAGGGTCTGCCACCAGAGGCGACCTGTTCACATCTTCCACGGTTATTTCCATGTGATACTGAGCTATGGGATTCATGCAGGCATGGTGGTGATTTTTCACAGCCACGGCCGCCATCTGGTCGTGAGTTGTCCCGTAGCGGCGCATGTGCAGCTTGGCCATCATGGCATAAAGCGCGGGAAAGGTCGCGCCAAAGAAGCATTCCCACTCCCGGTCGGCTGCCGCGGCCAGCGCATCCGCCGCCGTTCCGGAGGAGACGTCGGTCATCTTCTCCACCCCGGCCGCAATTACGATATCGCTGTAGCCGCTGGCCACGGCCAGTATGCCCTGGCGCAGCGCCAGGCCCCCCGAGGCACAGGCCGCCTCCACGCGGGTGGAAGGCACGTGCAGGCGGGAGAGCCCGGCGCAATCGGCGATCAAAGCTCCGATATGCTCCTGCTCGATGAATCTTCCCCCGCTCATATTGCCCACATAAAGCGCGTCGATCTGCTCTCCCGCGATCTCGGCATCCTCAATGGCCATGACTCCGGCCTCTGCGATCATGTCGCGCAAAGAGACATCCCATCGCTCTCCGAACTTGGTGCAGCCCACACCAATTATGGATACTGACCTCATATTCTCAGCTTGCCCTTATGCTTGGCATACATGGCATAATCAAGATACTGTGCGCCTCCGATCAGGTCGCGAACGCTCGGAGCGCCGCAGCGGATATCCTCAATTCCGTCTTTCACACTTATGCTGAAGGCATCGCTGCCGGCACCCGAGCCGAAGCTGGTCACAAATATGCGCTCTCCAGGGCGGGCGATGTCCAGGGTGGCGGCAAGCCCGATCAGGCAGGACGCCGAGTATGTGTTTCCGATCATGGGCACGATCATTCCCGGCTCGATCTGCTTTTTGGAGAAGCCCAGCATCCTGGCCACGCGCACGGGAAATTTGCCATTGGGCTGGTGAAAGACGGCATAATCATAATCATCCGGTGCTGTCCCCAGCCGCTCCATAAGGCCGCGCGCCGCGCTCGTCACATGCTTGAAGTAGGCCGGCTCACCGGTAAATCTCCCCCCGTGCTCCGGGTAGGGCATGCCCTCCCGCCTCCAGAAATCAGGGGTATCGGTGGTGAAAGAATAAAAGCCCTCGATCTCCGCCGCCAAATTCTGGCGGCCGATGAGGTACGCCGCTCCGCCTGCGGCAGCCGTGTACTCCAGCATGTCTCCGGGAGCGCCCTGGCTCACATCCGAGCCTATGGCCAGGCCCAGGTCGATCAGATTGGAGCTGACCAGGCCCATGCACGCCTGGACGGCCGCCGTCCCGGCTTTGCAGGCAAATTCGAAGTCCGCGGCCGTATAAGAGGATGACGAGCATACCGCCTGGCCCACGATGGTGCCGGTGGGCTTCACGGCATAGGGGTGGCTCTCCGAGCCGGCGTAAATGGCACCGATCCTCTTCGGATCCACACCGGCGCGCTGCAGGGCATATCTTGCCGCTTCCACGGCTATGGTCACTGCATCCTCATCCAGATCCGGCACGGATTTCTCGAAAACGCGCAGGCCCTCTGTGATCTCGTCGCCGTCTCCCCAAATCCTGGCAATCTCGCCAAGCCTTATGCGAAATCGCGGGATATAGACCCCATAACTTACAATACCTGAGACCAAAAGATTTCACCCTTTGCTCAAAGCACTGGTGATTTCGTCAACAGAAAAATGTGTCGTTAAAAGAGGGATATTCTCGACCTCGGCGATCCTTCTGGCAATCGGATCAACCTCGGAAGGCATAAGCCCCTGCAAGACCACGGCGCCGGGCTTGAGGTTGCTGACCCGCACCGCCACCATGGGCGATTTGCCGGAGTGCACCCCGGTGAATATCAGGGCGCGAGCCGTGCTGCGCCCGTAGATCTTCTGGAACTGGTCGGGAAGCATCTCTACGATGGCCTTCTTGCTATCTATTACCGTATAGCCCCAGATGGTGATATCCGTGCGCCCGAAGATGACCTCGGCATTCAGCTTTTCGGCGACAAATGCCAGGGCGATGGGCTCCTGGTACTCGCAGACGCTGCAGATGGAGTCCAGGCCTAAAATGTCGCCCCACATGTCCTCGTAGGCGCGCAGGACATTGCAGCCGCGGCTCTCATCTATGCGAAGCAGCGCATCTATGATCTTGCTCACGATCATTATGCCGGGGGATTTTCGCCTGCCGCTCTCATAATCGGAGATCACGGAAGGTGATATGCCCAGATGATTGGACAGGTCGGTCTGAGTAATGCCGAAGTTTCTCCGCCATTTCCTCAGGGTCTCGCCTGGATTTTGGGAAAGGGTGATCTCTCCTGCGATCTTCTCAGCCAATAATCCTCGTGCGTTGGAGATCTCCCCACCGGAATTCATAAAACAACAACTGGTCAAACTAGGATATAAATCTAGCGAAAATATTTCGGCATTCAACGTAAGAATGGGAGCAAAAAAGGGAATGCGTCGACCGGGATTCGAACCCGGGTTGTAGGCTTGCTTCGCAGAGATGCCCCTGCCTGGAAGGCCCAAGTCATAACCACTAGACCATCGACGCCCGCCCTCTAGGTAGAACAGGTTGAACTTAACTGTTTCGATCAGAAATCCCATCCGTCAGATAATTTGATATATGGGGGAGACCGCGAAGAGCCATCTAGGAAAGAAGAATGAATTCCCTGATTGTTGCCTTCTGGCTGATGCTGCCCGCCTATATCCCCAACAATTGCGCCGCGCTCTTCGGCGGCGGCACGCCGCTGGACCGGGGCCGGATCTTCCAGGACGGCAGGCGAACTCTAGGCGACGGCAAGACCTTTCGGGGGACCTTCGCAGGAACAGTCTGCGGCGTACTGATGGGCCTGCTGCAAAACCAGATTGCCCCTTTTGTCGGCCTGCCGTCCTTTGGCGAGGGATTTATGCAGCTGCCCATTCTCCTGGCTCTCTCTCTGGGAGCGATGCTGGGTGATATCGTGGCCGCCTTTTTCAAGCGCCGCATGGGCTTGAGCCGCGGAGCGCCTCTTTTTATCATCGACCAGCTTGATTTCGTCATCGGTGCCTGGCTTATGGCCCTGTTGATAGCACCGGACTGGTTTATGCAGCATTTCACATCCACCATAATATTAATCGTGCTCATAATAACTCCCATCCTGCACCGGATAACCAACATCATAGGCTACCGGATGGGCGCGAAGAGAGAGCCCTGGTGATCTCTGCTATCGCGAAAGGTTTATAAGTTTAGGTAATTGATACCGAGAGCGTCATAGCCAATTTTATCGTGAAACAGCATGAAATTGGTGAAATGAAAAGGAGGAGGAATAAATGGACGCATTTAGCATGGGGCTTATAGCTGCGATGGGCGCCCTTGCGACTGTTGCCGGTGCTTCTGAGGATATAGAATCCGATATAGGATCCCAGAGCAATCCCAACTCGCAAGTGCAACTGGCTGCCCAGGTCGGCAACCCCCACAGGATTTATAACAAGGCCATCTCGGGAGAACCCCCGGCCAACGCCCTGTGGGCCGCCACTGCTGCTATGGTAGCCTATACGCTTATTACTGCCTTCCAGATGCCCGCACTGCTTGCCCTGGTGGCAGGCGCATCCGTTGCTGCTTTCTTCAACGGTGTCTTTTCGATGAGCGCCTACTTTGGCAGGAATTCCAGCCAGAAGAGGTTCAACCAGTGGGTCTATCTGGATATCGTCAGGTACACTACGCCATCTATTATGGCACATGCCTGGATAACATCGTTTTGTATTGCAACTATATCTTACATCATGGTATACATGCTGCCTGTACCTCATCCCTTCCCGATGGCGATCATCGCCTTGGTCTGGGGATTGGCGGTTGGCGCTATAGGCTCTTCGGTGGGCGATATTCACTATGGCGGCGAGCGCGAGTTTCAGAACAGGCAGTTCGGCTGCGGTCTGAATACCATGCTCTCCGGCCAGATTGTGAGGAAGGCCGAGGCTGGTCTGCGAAACTCCATTGATAACGCCTGGTTCTGCACCAAGTTCGGCGGACCGGCCACGGGAATGGGCTTTGGCCTGACCGTCTTCCTGGACAACTGGAGGACATCGGTATTCGATCCAGTAACTCAGGCGACTTACGCCATTCTTATGGGAGTTTTCTTTATCATTGTGATGATCGCGTATAACTTCTACATAGAAAAGTCAGTCCGTGCAAAATATGGACCATATCCGGAATACAAGGGGGATATTGCAGCATGAACTTTGATGCTAATACTATTGTCTACATTCTGGAGATCCTCGTCGGCGGTCTCCTGGTAGGCATTGGCGTTCACTTTGTTCCGGTGGGCGGTGCTCCCGCGGCCATGGCTCAGGCAGCCGGCATCGGCACGGGCACAGTGCAGCTCGCTGCCGGCTCCGGCCTGACCGGCCTGTTGGCCGCCGGCCTGATGATGTCCGTCACCGACAACCTCTGGCTCATCCTGGCCTCAGGAGCTGTGGGCGCAGGAATCATGATGGGCTCTACCATGCTCACCGGATCCTGGATCTACGCTTATGCAGTAGGTGCGCCCTTTGCCTCAGCCAAGGTCAACTTCGACCCCATAACCGGATTTTCCCAGCCGCCCTATGTGGCTCCGGGAACGGTTGGCCAGGGCATCCCTACTATCTGTTTCGTTAGCGGCATCATCGGCGCTGTGTTTGGAGGTTTAGGTGGCGCCATGATCTATTATCCGCTCTATCTGATCAACGGCAACGCTGCTTTGAGCGCCATGTTCGCCATCGGTATCTTCCTGGTGAACGCCGTGATTGCATCCTGGAACATCCAGGGAACCATCGAGGGCTTCCACGATCCCAAGTTCAAAAAGTGGCCCTTCGCCTTCAAAGCCTGCGCCATCGCCAGCATACTGCTCGCTATAGCGTCAGTGCTGATCACGGGAGGTGCCTGAGATGTCATTAGATGAGCAGCAGGCGTGAGGCCGTCTAGCATTGGACCCCAAGAAGCTGAGAGTTTACGGCCTGGTGGGGTCCATAGTCGGTATATATCTGGGTGCCATCCTCAATAGCGCCATGGGCACCAACGTGTTCTCCTTTATCGGAGCCGTAGCTGCCATCTTTGCCGTAGTCATGGGAGCCAACGCCGTTAGGAGAGTCTGCGCTTACGGTATAGGCACAGGAGTTCCCTCTATCGGCATGCTGGCCTTGGGTATGGGCATCATTGCCGTCATGTTCGGACTATCTATGGCTGAAGCCTTAGGCTCAGTACTGCTCGGCCCCATCATAATCCTGATCTATGCCGGAGTCTTCGGTTACGTCATCGGCGTCATCGCCAATAAGGTCATCAAGTTCAACATCCCCGTCATGGAAGAGGGGAACGCAGACCTGTCCATGGCTGGCGCAATGGCTCTTTTAGGCTGGAGCTTTGCCATATCCGGCACACTGGGCTATGATGACTATCTTGAGCACAGTTCTTGATACCGGCTACATCGCCATCATCTTCATCGCCGGCGGTCTGGCCATCCTGCATCCCTTCAATGCCAATCTCGGGCCGGATGAGAAGCAGGACAGAACTCTGGTGAATGCGGTCATGTGCAGCGGAATTGCCATGATCACTACGGGAATTGCAGCCTTAATGACGCAGGGACTTGCTGCCGGACTATTGCAGCTTGTCATCGGCTTTGCCATATGGTTCTACTTCTTCAAGATGTACTACCGTCTGGTCAAGAGAGATGCATCAGCAGTGGTCGGAACTGGACTATTGCCGCCAACGGTGCAGTGAGGAGGTCTAGATATGGGATTTGTTAGAGTTTCACCAGAACTGGGCCTGATCTTCGACCCCATGAAAGGAGTGGTTTCGGAGCAGAGGGCGGACGTAGTTCTGTACACTTTCGACCCGGTTTATGACAGAATTAGATAAACTGGACAAGATAGCTGATGACCTGGTCAACCAGCTTGTGCCGGACAACGAGCTTCTCAGTTCGTACGCCCACCGAGGCAAGGCCTCCTACATCGCCGGCCTGTACACCAACATATGGATGGGATTCATCATCGGACTGGTGCTGTCCTTTGTGGTGCTGCTGGCTATGGCGTTCACCGATCCGGCAACCTTTGAGATCGTAAAGAAGGCACTGGGCGGAGGTGCTTAGAAATGGTACTTAAAAAGAAGCCATCTGAGCCCTGGCCGACGATCACCGGCGAGTATGAGGTAGGCAATCCGGAGAGCCCCGTCGCAGTATGTACCTGCGGCTCGCATCTTCATGGCGCCGATCTCCTCAAGGCCGGAGCAGGTCTTGTCGGACCCTGCAAGACCGAGAACATCGGCATAGAGAAGATGGTGGCCAACGTCATCTCCAATCCCAACATCAGATACGTACTGGTTACGGGAATGGAGGTCAAAGGGCACATCACCGGACAGGCCGTCGAGGCTTTCACCCAGAGCGGAATAGACAAGGAAGGAAGGATCATTGGGGCCAAGGGAGCCATTCCCTTCATCCAGAACCTGACGCCCGAGTCCATTGAGCGCTATAAGAGCCAGGTCCAGGCGGTCATGATGATGGACACCGAGGACATGGGAGCCATCACCGCCAAGATCAAAGAGCTGGTCTCCAAGGACCCCGGCGCTCTTGACGTTGAGCCCATGACCATCGAGATCAAAGAGGGCGGCGAGGAAGAAGAGGGAGCCGGTCTCCGGCCCATGGCTGCAGAGATGGTTGAGGTAAGGGGGAGGATGCGCGGTATAAATACCGCCGTAACCAGCTCCGGCCTTCTCAACAAATTGCAGGCGGGCATCTATGCCGGCAAGATCGAGGGCATAGCTCTCGGCATGACCGTGGTCCTCGTCCTCTTCGGATTAATTCTCAAGGTGGCAGGAGGGGAGTAAAATGGCTGAAGAGATTGCATACGGCCAGGGAATAGCAGCCGTGGTCGAGCCGAACATGCCTATGATCGACGCAATAGTAGAGGACGATCAGATACAAGGGCCAGCTTCTGGCCAGAGAGACCAAGCTGAGTTCCGGCGTTCTGGCTACAGTATCCATAGGATTTGCCATTGGTTTTGTGCTTGCCATTTTGATGATGCTGGGGCCTTTCGCTTTCATGGGGGGGCTGTAAACTATGGCAGAAGACACTAGACCGGTAATACCGGTTGCCGTGGTCGACCCTGATCAACTAAGAGACGTAATGGCAAAGCTGGACAAGATCGAGGAGAAGATCGAATTCTACTCCTCAGAGAAGTACATGAGAGCCGGCAAGTCCATCGGTAGAGATCTGGGCGCAGCCTATGGTGTCTGCGCAGGGTTGATCCTGGTTTTAGCATACATACTGTTCGTATACGCAGGCAATTGGAAAGCGGTGATTTGAATGTTTAGATTTGATAGGAAGCAGGAAGTCTTCGATTTCGGCAAATTCAAGATAGGGGGCCAGCCGGGCGAGTACGCCACATGCTGCATAGGCACCATGTTTTACGCCAGGCACAAGATAGTCTCGGATCCGGAGCACGGGGTCTTTGATAAGGCTGCAGCTGAGAGACTCTGGAATGCACAGGTTGAGATAAGCGACATCACAGGCAACTCCTGTATGAACCAGATCGTGGCAGAGAGCAATGAGGCCATGGCTAAAGAGATAGACTGGTTCGTGGCACTCTCCGATTATCCGTTCCTCATCGACTCCTCTGCACCCGAGGTGCGAGCCTTCGGCGTCAAGTACGCCACAGAGATAGGAGTGGCCGACAGGGCCATCCATAACTCCATCAACGCCTCCATCACCGACGAGGAGCTGAAGGCGGTTAAAGAGAGCGATCTCGATTCAGCGATCGTTTTGGCCTTCAACGCCATGGAGAAAGGAACCAAGGGCAAGATGGATATCCTGACCAAGGCTGCCGGCGGCGCCAAGAAGGGTATGCTGGAGTACGCCAAAGAGTGCGGCATCACCAGGCCTCTCATCGATACCGCGGCCATGCCGCTGGGAGCCGGATCCGGCGCAACCTATCGCGCCGTCATTGCCGTCAAGGCCCAGCTCGGCCTGCCGGTAGGCGCAGGATTCCACAACGGTGCCTCCGCCTGGGACTGGATGAAGAAGTGGAAGAAGCAGCACAAGGAGGCTTTCTCTCCCGTCGATATCGGCTCCAACCTGGTGGCCGGAATCGTGGGTGCTGACTACTACCTCTACGGGCCCATTGAGAACGCCCCCATGATCTTCCCCGCTGCCGCAATGGTGGACATCATGAAGGCAGAGTCCGCAGAAGAGCTGGGACTGGAAGTTCTGGCTGAGAAGCATCCCAGGAAGACGACCCTTTAGGTCGCCTTCTTTTTTCTTTCTTTTTTGGGGGAAATTTCTTGCCCCGCGTCATTGTCAGGGCCGTATTTGATGATATCAGTTTCCAGTGCCAGAGGTGCGGCTCTTGCTGCCATCATAAGAGGCCCCAGGAGTTCGATGATCTTATTCCCATGGAGCAGATCGAGGAGTTCTGGCAGAAGTCCAATCTGATCTACCTCACCGAAAAAGATGTCAGAGCCATATCTAAAAAAACGGGCAAAAAGCCGTCCGATATCGTGGATACTCTTTATGATTACGACGGATGCTATGTCAAGGTCAATGATGACGGGCGGCAGGTAATCCTCGACCTGCCCGTGATGAAGAGCAAAGAGGATACCACCTGCATCTTCTACCGGGAAGGCTGCACCATCTATTCGGTGCGGCCCATTGCCTGCCGGCTTTTTCCCTTCCGGGTGGAAGAGGAGACGCTATCCAATGGGGATATTCTGCTCAATATCCGCTTCAATCCCACCTGCCCGGGCATAGGAAAGGGAAAGAGAGTGGACAAAAGGAAGCTGGAAAAGCTGGTGGTCGATCAATTCCGGCAGAGGACTGAGGACATAACGCCTCATATTCAGAGGCTTAAGGCCTCAGGGGCAATCTCGTCCCAGGCCAGGATATTCAGGACTTTGCCGGGAAGACAAGCCAAAGAATCGTCATCACCATAACAGGTGAGCTTCCTTCACCACTAATGCCGTACTGACCCAGGCTGCAGACCGATATCACTTCTTCCGATCCTCATTTAAAGCCCCGGATATGGACCTGACCTCAGAGATCACAGCTTTATTTTCATCCCTCAGTTCCTGGATCTCAGCTTTGAGATCATCAATAGCCTTTTTATTCACTACTGCCGTCTCATCGCTCTCGGCATCCCTATCTATAAAGTAACTGGCCAAGGCGGCAGTCACATAGCCTGTTATTGCGAGGGAGAAGAGCCCCAGCAGGAACAACAGGATCCTGCCCTCCGGACTATAAGGCCTGTAGTCAGTGCTGATGGTTATCGCTATTACCGCGTACCACAGGGCGGCCTCAAAGCTCTCTATATCCGGGTTGATTCCCTTCTCGAAGGCGTATATGCCGGAGGATCCGGCCAGAGCCACTATCGAGGCTAAAGCCACTATGTAGCCAAAGCCCCTGCGGCTCATAGTAAATCTGAGCGATCTCATTGATCTGTTGATGGTGCCGACTATCCTGGTCAGAGCCAGCCCTCGGGCGAAACGAAGGATATGTAGAGCTTTAAAAACCCTGATCGCAGGAACTATCAGAGCTATGATTGTTAGCCAGTTAGCTTTCAGGAAGGCGATTCTTTTCGGAGCTAGTAGGAGCTCGATGAGGAAATCGGCTATGAAGATGATCCAGACGGTGCCCATAAGGGTCTCTAGAGCGGGAGTCAGCCCCCAAACGAGATCTGCCACCAGAAGGGCAAGCCAGGCGAAGCCCAGTATTGCCATAGGGAGATTTAGGAACTCCTCCATTTGCTGAAGTAGTTCATAGCGATTTTGGTTAAGTTCCTCCTGCTGCTCTAAACTTAGGTCCTTCAATCAACACACCTCGATGAGGTATATGATAATGATCTTATTTCCTTGCAAAAGGCTTGCCATGCCTTACGGATCATAGTTTAAGTATTTTAAGGTCTCCAAAGAATAATATTATTATTAGTATTGCCAATAGCAATGCCCAGCCTACAATAGCTAGCACGGTGGCTTTCTTTGCCTTCTTGGCATCCCACCAGGTTCTGGGCTCTATTCCGTGAGCTAGGAAGATGGCAACTCCCGCCAGATTAACAGAAATGAGATTTGCCAGAAATAGGAAAAAAGCACCCAAAGCCAGCGAATAGTAGCCTGCCCCGGACAGCAATCCAAAAACGACTAATGGCGGCATGAGAGCTACCGCTACTGCGACACCGATAAGGACGGTGGGAATGGCTGAGGCAAAAGATAACGCTCCTGCTGCGCCGGAAGCCAATGCCAGGACGATGTCCATTAGCCCTAAACTGGTTCTGGATGATATCTCCTGCAAAGAAGGATCTACTGGTAGTAAGAAGCCAAGGGCAACAGATAGGACTATGGCGATCGAAATGCCTAAAAAGATAGTTTTTAGAGCTCTTTTAGCCATCGGCAAATCTCCAAGAGCTGTCGCCAAAGATAGGGAAACATTAGGAGTCAGCATAGGAGCTATGACCATAGCCCCAATAATCACCGCCACGCTATTATTCAGAACTCCGATTGCAGCAACAATTGAAGAGAGGATTATCATTGAGAGATAAAAATTCGTGATCTTGGCTCCCTTCCCTAACTCATTATACAACTCTTCCCGGCTCACCCTTCCCTTATGATTTTTTTCTCCCTCATATGAAGAGCCTGCTTCGAGCTTGTCCTCCTCGGAGATGCTGGGAAATGATGCCTCCAGCGCGAAGATATTTATCCTGAAGCCGTCCTCCTCTGAGAACGCTTCCTCCAGCAGGTCGAGCAGGTTTTGGCTTCCCTCTGCCAGCACCAGCATCCTGGTAAGAATTTTATCGGTCGAAAAGCGATTCTTCCAGTCACCTTGCACCGGAATCTTCCAGAAGCCTACCGCCGGCTGAATTGTTAAATCGAGTACTTCCTTTCTATTGCTTATTAACTCTTCCAAAGCTTGTTGATTATTTTTTGGAAGATTAATCTCTATCAGACGAAGTGTCATGCTCCTTATCCTTTAACAAATATTTGATGCCATTTTACTTCAACATTGCCTACAAATCCTATGTGAGGTGAAGAAAACTTGAGCTAACCACCACATGAACCAATATTCCCTTGCGTCTCTTGTGGTGATTGTAGTTTGCGATTCGTGGCCTTGAATCGATGAGCTTACTATCAAAAACAATGGGTTCCAGGCGGATTTGCCGAGTGATAATAGATTTTACAATTGCCAAATTTAAAAAAATATATCTATTAATATATATAAGAACCAGAGCCTGAAAGGAGCTGGGCGCGCCTAATCAGAGCCTTGGCTCAGATAGTCCATTTTGCCGCCGAAGGCCTATGCCAGATGTCCCGTCAGAGCTGCAATCATGAATACTAATGCAGATATGAGGATAAGGTAAAAACCGGCATCCTCAGATGATATAGCTCCCGAAACTTCGACATCGTGCCCAACCAAGGGAGGTTCGCTATGTATGAAGCCAGACATATTCATTTCCTGTACGACAGACCTTTTTGATTCTTAGCGCCGCACAAATGCTCTGAGATGCCTTCCATTTATTTAAAGCTTTTCTGAAAATAGTTAATTTTCCTCTATAAAATTGATCTATCAGTTCGATATTCCTTATTATTTTCCCTTTAAAGGCAAATTATTATTTGACATTTTTGGTAATTTTGTTAAATACCTTTTTTGCCATTAAGCCATAGTTGCAGAGATCTCCTTCCCCTAGGATAATTGGGGACTCTACGTAACGAATCATGCAGCAAAAAGTTTATCATGGTCGGGCTCTAAAGGAAAGCCGGCAAAATCTTTCCAATTTCCCGGAGGTGAAAATAGATGGATATCATGTCTCAGATATACGCTATAGTGATATTTGGCATACTTGTCGTAGCCCTGCCCATGTTCCTGAACAAGTGGTCGGATAGCAGGTCCGGCGTAAGATAAATCATAAAAAAGTTTCTTTTTCCGGTCCCGGCCAAAGCCGGGACTATTATTATCATCATCCCATTTTGCATTTTTTGTTATAATGAGGACATCTGGTGTTGGTGCAAACATCGCGCGATGCCTCTGCGACAGTCAGCAAAAGGGCATCGAGGCGGTCGATCAGCTCTGCGCCGGCATGACCGGCCTCAGACTGGCCAGGGCCGATGCCACCTCTTCCCTCAAGCCCATGGCCTTTTCGCCTTTGAGAGAGGCAGCCCGCTCCTCCAGCTCTCGTACCTCGGTCTCAGAGATCGGCTCCATGAATATGCTATCTATGCCGAAAGACAGATCAACTTTTCTTCGAGCAGCGATCCAGGGAGTTGCCCAGTACTGACGCGTTTTGCCTGTCCAGAGGCTCGCCTCTCGGCCCAGGAGCTCTGGTACGCGCCTGCTCAGCTTTGCTGACGGGCTTCTTGCTGGTGTGGTCCAGGATTGGCTCCCCTTAGTTCGCGACAGAGGACGGGAGTGGCCTTGATCGCCATAGCCGCGAATATGGGCGCATCAATCGCGCCTCCAATATCGATCAATACTGCCCTTATGGCAAGGGTTTTATAGTTTCTGTCAACCTAATCAGCGAAATAGGAGTTTACAATTCCAGAGGCGTGGTTTATGGACCCGGCTGCCGTAGTAATAGCTACATACTTGATTGCGATACTCGCCATAGGCGCCTGGGGGCTCCGCCTGAAGGGACTGGAGGATTTCCACCTGGCGGGACGGGGCATAAAAATGGTTTTTCTGGCGGGCACTTTCTGCGCCACCATCATTGGCGCTTCGTCAACTCTGGGCATGGCGGGCCTGGGCTTCAGCAAAGGCCTGCCGGGTGCATGGTGGATGCTCTCCGGCACAGCAGGGCTGCTGGTGCTGGCCACCTTTTTTGCCGGAAAAGTAAGGGCTACCGGATGCTGCACTCTGCCCGAGCTGGTGGGCTCTTTTTATGGGGAGAGGGCAAGGCTCGTCGCCTCCGTCCTCATTGTCATCTCCTGGGTGGGAGTCATTGCCGTGCAGATCGTGGCCTGCGGCAAGGTGCTTGGCGCAGTATTTGGGGGAAACGAGACCTTATTCATGGCGGCATGCACCGCAGTCTTCGTCCTCTACACCGTTCATGGAGGGCAGGGCTCGGTGATAAGGACAGACCTGGTACAGCTCATGATAATATTGGCGGGAATGGCGGTCCTGTTTTCCAGAGGCTTAGGGGCTGCCGGACCCGGCATACTCTCTAGCCAGAGCTTTCCCACTTCTGCCGAGATGGGCGGCTGGGATGCAGCGTCCATGCTGCTGGTTGTCGGCTCGGCATATCTGGTCGGGCCGGATATGTATTCGCGTTTGCTCTCTGCCCATAGCCCCAGAGAAGCAAAGATATCAGCGGCGATTGCAGCCATCATCCTTATTCCCCTGGCTTTCCTGATCACTTCCCTGGGCATTTTCGCCAGGTCGCTTTACCCGGCAGCATCGCCTGAGCAGGCGATTCCAGTGCTCCTGACAGGACTGCTATCGCCGGCTGCTGAAGGCCTGGTGGCGGCAGCTCTCCTGGCAGCATTCATGTCCTCAGCAGACACGAGCCTTATGACAGCCACCTCCATTTTAACTCTGGATATTTACAGAAAGGCAAGTCCGGGTTCGAATGAAGAGAAACTGATGGCCATGTCGAGGCTTTTTGTGTTAATCATAGGGCTCTTGGCTCTGGCATTGGCAATTTCAATGCCTGGCATCATCAAGACTCTGCTCATCGCATATACCGTCTTTACCAGCGGTCTGCTCTTGCCGGTTATTGCCGGATTTTATAGAGATCGGCTGGGCCTTACGCCCTCCGGCGCGCTGGCAGCGTTGGTTGGGGGCGGCGTAACCGCCATCTTCCTGGGCCAGAAGTATCCCCTGCTTGGCATGGCGGTCTCCGCAGCATTCCTATTCGGGGTAAGCTGGTTGGAGAGACAATATAAAGAGCAGGAATGCCAGAACAGCAATATAAAAAAATTATTTTGAAAAAACACAGGCCCTGGGATGGGAAAAGATTGATATAATTATAAATTTAATTAAAGTTATTACATTGAATGGCCTCTTCTTTCTTGGGATACGTAGACCTTTTCGGGATATGCCTGATGTACTGACTAAGGCATCTGCTTTCCATAAGAGCAAGTTCAATTCATGGCAAAATCTTCCATAGCTTTTAATACTGATAAAGGCAGAACAAAAGAAAAAAAGGCCCGGCGAGCAAATGCCCAGTATCAAATATACCAGAATAGAAATAACCCAAGAAGCATACATGGCCTTAGAGGCGGAAGCCATTCTCCAAGGGAAGACCTTGAAGAAACTCGCGTCAGAAATGATACTGAAAGCGGCTTCCAAAAAGGCTCTAAATTTCGTCCAGGAATCTGCCGTTTCGATCGAAGCCAACTCGAATTTTAGTAAAGATAAACTATCAAAAGTGATAAACGATATCGGCACAACAAAGATAAACTTCGATGAGGGTATTATGGAGAACGTCCAAAAGAGTCTCGTTGATGAGGGATATCAAGGTGCGATGTTATATGTGGCTCAACATACGGCATCGATGCAACGGGACGAACTCTTTCGAATATTGACAACCTGTCAGCTCAATAAAGTGCCTTCGGCGATGGCTGTCGACATCGTTAAAAGCTTGAGGAGAATGCAAGACGGCAAATAGCATCAACATTATTCAATCCCTTTGTGCTGACTGAACCGTAGCAAATATTTGAGAGGCTTATCAGATGCTTGGTTTCGGGCCATGTTGAGAGACAAAAATTGGTGCAGGGATCAAAACGTCGCGACTCCAAAAGGGTGCGCATATTCTAAGGTCAACACAAAATATGCAGGCTATCGCTTCCCGTCGGGCATAATTTAACAATCTTTGTCTTTCGCGCAAAGCATGACTATCCTTTTTGTCTCCTTTTCAGGTTTGGGTTCCAGATTCATATTTAAGTCCTGTTCGATCTCTGGTTAATTACCTTTTTTACCATTATACCAAAAGAGTTAAAAACCACCTGATCAATGAGTTGGCAGGTTAGACCGGATTTGGATATGGCAAGTGGTACAGGCGTTTACTTTACAGGGGCTTAGACCACCTCCAGCAAAGATTTGAGTCGGTACATGTTGCTCATTCCATCTGGTTCCGGTCTGCCTAATCTCTTATGCCGGGGGCTTTCATTCCCATCAACTTATTGCAGGCAGACTACCTAAATTAATTCCCTAATTTTATTCGAAGGCTAAACCGATACCAGTATAGCAATTCTGGCTTATGCAAATAAATACAAAGGGAAAAATTGCTAGAAATTCAATATTTTGGCATTTCATCCGAAAAGGTTAACTACCATTTGGCCAATTCGAAAAAATGGTAGACTAGCCATGAATTAAGGCCTATGATTTCACACTCAGGATTCCCAGATCGAAATCAGTCCGCATCAAAGGATCCTGTCGATGGCTATGCTGCAAAGCTGCCTTAATTGCATCTATGAAGTGTTACAATGGAGGGACATACCGGTGCCTGAAGAAGAGTGTGAAACAGCATGCGGCACCTGCAAGCAAGAGCAAAGACCTGAGGCAGAGATGAGGCCGCGGGTCGGAAAAGCATATAGCGATCATTAAATATTGGAGGGAATAATTGTGCAGTTTGATCCACTAGACCTTGGTTTATTTGCCATAGTCCTTATTGTGCTCGTTGGACCGTTCATGGTCAAGAAGATCGAGCACAACCTTGAGGTATTTCTGTTCGTTATGGGAGTATTGGCGGTAACGATATCAAGCTTCTACAACAAAGAGGCCCTGGTAGCATCTCTGGGCTACACAGAACACCAGGTGGAGCTTATCGGCTGGAACATGGAAATAGTAATGGAGGCCATTAAAGAGCCGGTAGTAAAGGGAATAGTTCCCGCAGTGCTGGTAGCAGGCCTTCTCTTCTATTATGGAAAATCTTACGTCCAAAGCGCAATGAATTCCATCACAAAAGTGGTTCCCGTTAAGATAATCGTATTCTTGATTGTTGCTGTCCTGGGTTTGTTCTCAAGCGTTATTACTGCTATCATAGCTTCATTGCTCCTGGTGGAGCTCATGAATTGCATGCCCTTTGACAGGCAGACCAAGATCAATCTGGTCATCATCGCCTGCTTCTCCATTGGCCTTGGTGCAGTTCTGACACCCGTAGGCGAGCCGCTTTCCACTATCGCCATCACCAAGCTGCAGGGAGAGCCTTTCAATGCAGCATTCTTCTTCCTCTTCAACCAGCTTGCCATATACATCATTCCCGGCTGTCTGGCCATGGGCCTTCTGGCCATGTTCTTTACCGGCAAAGCCAAGGCCCTGGAATGCAAGGTGAGTGAAGAGGATGACGGCGGCCTGAGGGATGTGGCCATGAGGGCTATCAAGGTATATGTCTTCGTCATGGCGCTTCTGCTCTTGGGTGCGGGCATGAAGGTGGTAATAGACAAGTACATCCTTGGCATATCCCCAGAGATTCTTTACTGGGTCAACATGGTCTCTGCGATTCTCGATAATGCTACGCTGACGGCGGCCGAGATAAGTCCCGCCATGAGCTTAACTCAGATTAAGGCTGTCCTCATGGGCCTGCTCATCGCCGGCGGCATGCTGATCCCGGGAAATATCCCCAACATCATCTCGGCAGGGAAGCTGGGCATTTCCAGCAAGGAATGGGCGAAGCTCGGGGTTCCCCTGGGCCTCGTTCTGATGGCCATATACTTTGTGTGGATCTTCTACATACCCTTCCACATTGAGTTTCATTTCTGAGGGCGAGAGAAGATTTCATCGCCCCTTTTTTCTTTGCGGACAAAATTCTCTCTACGTAAATTCAGCTAGCATTGATAACGTCGATGTTAATCGGGGCGTCCTTTAATCCTTGAAATATCCGGCCAGGAGATCGTCACAAAAACCGGCAATCCCCTTAGGATAGTAGACTTCCAGCGCGTCCAGCTCAGCCATTTTGTGGTGGCTCATTCTATAGTCCATGAGGTACTTTTTGTACTCCCTCTGTGCTTCGCTTCTGCTTTTTTTCTGTGAGACCATAGGGATCTTCCACTTCAAAACCTGTTCGGGAGTAAGTGCCCCTCGCAAAACTCGTATTTCGGAAGTCTCTTCGCGCCTCGAATCGGCTATTGCCGCGGACAGACTATCGCAAAAAGAGAAGCTCTCCTGGCTCAGGTCTGAGAGGCATAAGACTGTGGTTTCGCTGGCTGCGCGTTCAAAAAGCTGCTGCAGCAATTTCTGTGAGAGGCTGTCGGTGGAGACCAGCACTGCTCCGAATGTTACTGCATACTGGTGCCAGTAGTGGATTGAAGGCCGACCTGTTCAGCCAAAGCTCCAGCCTTTGCGTTCGATGGTGGCAGGTTTCCGGCAGAATGGTATGCTCTCCTGAATCTTCCTTAAGGAGGGCGTTAGCTGGCAGGAAACTCAGCTTCTGGGCCTTGTCCGCCCATTTAACCAGCTTCTCCCCATCAGACTCGTGGTACGGTCTTGTGATCCTGATCTCACCTACAAAGCCGCCGCAGATAGGATAGTCCGGTTCAGTTCGACTCAGGGCATAATAAAATAGAGCTCTCAAGGTGGTTCTGGGCCTCCCAAACTCATTAAAGACTTTGGCTACCCATCTGGATTTGGTGCGGTCGACCTCTGAGCTCACAAAAGGATCGGTCATGATAGGATATAGAACGCAGATGCTTTAGAATAAAGATCTAACTCCATCTCAAAGATAGGCTTTGCTGTACCATTGCGCTAATTATACTGCTTAGCTGATATGGCAATAGCCAATGCTGCTGGTTTTTCATTCTTATAGTCCCTTGATGCATCACAAAAGACCGGGAATAACTCTGGCAAGGCAGAAGAGACATAAAGCGAATAACTTAATGAAGGACGAACTGAGTATAGAGCCTATGCCCCGGAGACTAAGGATATGAGCCGCAAATTTAGCGATCTAAAATCGAGCGACCTGGCCAGGTTGCCTGGTTTAACATATGATCACTCGTATATTGGAGAAGAGATAATCTATATGCACCTATTTAATAAAAAGAATATGCACTGGTATCTGGCAGAATATGGTCCCATCGGCAAGAAATTCTTCGGATTCTTCGAGAATAAAGCGGATGGATTGGCCTCGGGGCAATGCAGCATCGAAGAAATACTCAATTGGGCGAAAAAAGGAGATGCCTGGGTTCCGATAGTCGATGAAGAATGGAAGCCGGTGGCAGCTAAAGAGATTCCCATTCTAACCGAATATGTGAAACTGATGATTTGCCAGCCGGATTTGACGTAAAAACGGTCCAGGCGATCGTGAACAAATAAGAGCAAGCTCAATTCAGGGCAAAACTTCCATAGCTTTTAGTTATACTGATGAAGGCAGACCAAAAAACAAAAAGGCCCGGCGAGCAAATGCCCAGCGTCAAATATACCAGAATAGAAATTACCCAAGAAG
Organism: Methanotrichaceae archaeon; assembly: GCA_963844955.1. Taxonomy (GTDB): domain Archaea; phylum Halobacteriota; class Methanosarcinia; order Methanotrichales; family Methanotrichaceae; genus Methanothrix. The sequence continues at coordinate 52,260 of CAWJQJ010000001.1, forward strand.
CATACATGGCCTGAGAAGCGGAAGCTATTCTCCAAGGGAAGACCTTAAAGAAACTCGCATCAGAAATGATATTGGAAGGGGCGTTCTAAAGTCCAAGAAGCTACGACGCGGTCCTGATGCCTGTGGTTGTTGAGGCAAGAGCGAAACAGCCAGCAAGATGCCGCCAAGTCTGGCTTCTTTTCGAAGCTATTGGGGCGAGAATGAAAAAATTATTACGGATTTATAGTTATTAGCTCTTTCTCTCTGCTATCTCCTTTATCATCTCCGCCGATATGGCAATCCCCTTGTAGGTATGCATATTGAAGGAGAGAAGCATTCCGACAACCTTGCCATCCTGCAATAGAGGCGTTCCGCTATCCCCCGGCCCAGGAAGGTCTCCGGGCGGGAGAACGACGTAGGCGATGGACCAGGAGACATCAGAGATGCGACAGCTCCTCCTGCGGGCCACGTTCTCCAGCGCGACCTCGCCCAGGCGGGGCTTGCCAAGCTCCGTAGGCTTGCAGGCAGCCGGGATGGGGAAGAATGCCAGATCGGCGTCTCCTGGAATGAAAGCGACTCTGCAGCTTTGGTTGCCCACCCGCAGGAAATCCGTTCCCGCGTAGTGGAAGATATGGGCCGGAGCGATGCCTGCGTAGGCACCGCGCCATGGTACAACTGCTCCAATAACGCCGCCGGTCTTGCCGGAGAGAAAAAAGTCGCCGGATTTGATCATGGTTTTATACAATTAAGCTGGAAACTATTAGGCTTTGTGCTGTCATATTGGGCCAAATTCTCCTAGGAGAGAAGAGAGATTATCACCGGAATCACTATCATCTCATTTTGCATTTTTTGTTGTAATGTGGGCATCTGGTATTGGTGCAAACATCGCGCGATGCCTCAGTGACAGCCAGCAGAAGGACATCGAGGCGGTCGATCAGCTCTGCGCTGACATGAGCGGCCTCAGACCTGGTCAGAGCAGCTGCCACCTCTTCTTCCAAAGCCCTGGCCTTTTCGCCTTTAAGATATGCCGCCCGGTCCTCCAGCTCACGCACTTCTTTCTCGGAGATCGAATCCATAATCATTCATCAGTCCGTTGAGAATTACATGATTTCTGTTTTATTCTATACGAATGTTCTTTTCTGTTCTCTCCCGCCGAATGCTATCCCTTTGCACTTCCAGATCATCGCGAAGGTCCTTGATCTCGCTTATGGTATTCAGCATCCGATCCTGCTTGTCCAGCAGTTGGTACATCTTGCTGTTCATGCCCAAAAGAAGAGGTATCGCCTTGTTCAATTGGGTAGAGGTATTTATGGCTGCGTACTTATCCAGGGACATGACATCTCCTTCATGGCCCTCTACCTCTATGCTGTCCACAATTGCAGGCTGAGGCTTGTTATTTTTTACCATTTCTTCAAAGCTGGAAATGCTCTCTTCATCGCCTTCCACCAGAATCATGACCGTCTGGATTTTATTCTCCGTGCGGTTGACAGCATAAAATCCCTGCAGGCCGGAGTCTATCGCGGCCTCAATCAGCCAGGGCCGATAGCCTACTCCATGCACTCTGCTCCCGCAAATTTTAATCTTTATCTTCATGACTGGATCATTTTTGGCTTGCTGCCTATTTATTCATTTTCCTGGCAGGCAGGCGCTCTCATGCACGAATTTTGCATGGGCCCTCTAATCCACCTCGATGCCCAGTATCCGCTCTGCTCCGGAAAAGATGTCCTCGGCCACCTTGGCGCATCCTTTCGCAGCCGCGCATCTGTCCAGAGAGGTGACGCTCTCTCCCAGGAGCTCCGAGACCCTCTTCTCGATCTCTCCGGCCGGGCTTCCCGCCAAAAATAGGGCGGGATTTTCCTCGCCCCGGTCCCTCATCAATACCCGCAAAGCGGAGACTTCCATGGCCGAGAAAAGGGCCAGCGTCTCCAGCGCCTGGGCTCTCTCCTCACCCGAGCACTCCTCCAGGCGGCTCTTTCCCAGCTTGGGCAGGATTCCGCCTCTGGTAAATGCCTGGTTGGCGGTCATGCGGCCGGCATCCACCGCCCGGATGGCTTCCACATCCAGCGGCCCCTGCAAGAGGCCCGGAGCGAAGATGGGGGCATCCAGGGCGGCGATGATCCGCCCTCGCAGGACGGCAAAGGTTACCGTATTGGTGGAGGCGTCTGAGACTATGAAGCTGTCAAAACCCTGTCTGTAGACGCCATAGGCCAGGCCCACCTTCTCCGGGCTCATGCCGTGCGAGAAGACCTTCAGCCGGGGATCGATGTTGCTGGCGCGATGAATGCCGGGCAGAAGGACGGCCGGCCAGCCCGAGGCCTGGACGGCCTCAAAGACACGGGTGCCGCCTCCCACATGCAGGCCCGCCCCATCCTGCCGGACCAGGCCGCGGCCCGGTGCATCCTCCAGCCTCACAATCCGGGTCAGGCCGTCTCCCATGGAATAGGTGAGGGCCACGAGATTTACATTCGATATATTCAGATTTTTCCTGGCCAGCTTTATGATGTCCCCAGGCGAGAGGCTGCTGGCGGTCTGCCGGGAGAGCTCCCAGCAGCCGCCATCCGCGACGGCAAACCTTATGGCTGTGGTTCCATGATCGATGCCTAAGAACATGTGATCGGCTCCCAAATGAATCTTATTATTATGCATGTCATCTAGACCTGCACAATCGGGTCCGGACAGGCGCAGGAGAGAGAACGGGCCATCACTATATCCGTATCTATATTTCTCCTTACCAGCGCCTTCTGATAGGCTGGATTGATCTGGGTGGCTCTCTTGTATGCCTGGACGGCGGTGTGGAAGTAACCCTTGAAGTCGTAAATCACTCCCATATTGTACCAGGCCTCGGCATAGGACTCATTGAGCGCCACAGCGTTCTCAAAGGACTTGAGCGCCTCGTCATACCTGCCCAGGAGGCCCTCGTCGATTCCTTTATTGTTCCAGGCCTCGAAATCATTTGGGTCCAGTTCCAGCGCCCGATTGTAGGCCTCCAGGGACTCATTGTATTTCTCCTGGCCATAAAGATCCAGACCTTTCATAAACCAGTCAATGGCGGTTTCATTCTCCCCGGCGCAGACTGGTGGCTGCGCAGGCCAAAATCAGTGCTAAGGCAATCGATGCCAGGAGTATATGCTGCGACCTGTAATTCGTTGTTCTTCCCCCGGTCCGACTTTTTGATCTCCGCCTGAGATAAAGCTTCTGCATCATTTTTCTCCATCCCTGGCATGGGATTCTATGATCTCGCCAAATGCCTGCAATACCCTTTCCAGCTCCGCTCTGGCAAGGCCGAAGGTGGAGAGCTTGAACTGGCGGGTGAGGCCGGGCTTGATGCCGCAGATGCCCCGCTCCAACAGGTCGCGATAGAGGAAGTAGCGGCCTTTCTTGGCCTTTTGCGATATCTGATAGAGGTTTTCTGCCAGGAAGAACATCAGATCGTGGTTGTGGGGCTTCTCCCCCTGCTGCTTCATGCCCAGCTTCTCCATCTCCGCCGAGAACCAGCGTGCCTTTTCCACCTCATCCGGCCAGCCTCGCACGCGCTCTACCACCGCCGGGAAGGAAGCCATCAGAGTGAGGAGGGGAGCGCCGCGTACGGTGCAGCCCAGGAGCTCAACCTCTTTGTTCTTCTTGCTGGGAGAGAGCCGGAAGATGGCTCTGGCATATTCCTGGGAGGCTCCCAGGACGCCCACCGGCCCGGAGGCGGCCATGGACTTGTGACCGCTGCCCACGATGATGTCCGCTCCCAGCTCGCGGGCATTGACAGGCATGCGGCCCACGGCATAAGCGCCGTTGAGCAGCAGGGGCACGCCGTAGTCATGGCAGGCATCGGCTATAGCCCGGGCATCAGGAAGGTTTCCGTAATTTCCGTCCGGATAGGTCAGCACGGCCAGGCTCACATTTCCCTTCATCTCATAGGCGCGCTCGATGGCCTGCACATAGCCTTCTGCAGAAATGGCATAATCCGGCTCCTTGCTGGCGGGCACATACTCGATCTTCAGGCCGGCCCTCTCTGCCGCGACAACTGTTGTATAATGAGCATTGCCGTCCATCACCACCCAGTCGCCCTTCTCGCAGAGGGCATGCATGGCGGCAAATTTTCCCTCGCGTGCGCCGTGCACTATGCGCACCTCATCCGTGCCCAGGAATTCGGGAAGAACGCCATGCACGAACTCCTCTATGGGGGGCTTCTTGATGCGGTCCAGCATCCCGGCGCAAAAGTCGCATACCGAATAGCCGTCCCCCCATTCCAGCAGAGCGGCGCGCGCCTGAGGCGTCAGAATTCCGCCCCGCTGCAGGGGATCTATGTTGATCTCAGCGCTATCTCTTTTCAGATTGCAAAATCTCTCCAGATTCTCAAGCATTCAATCCCAAGGTATCCTTCGGCAAGTATAATCCTTTGCCCTGGTTTATGTTTATGCAAAAAATGATATATTTTCCAGGTGTTCTCAGGTCAAATGGCGCTGGTCATAGGTCACCGGGCAGCTGCCGCCCTGGCAGCGGAGAACACCCTGCCGGGCATCAGGGCTGCCGCTTTATGCAGAGCCGACTATGTGGAGCTGGATGTGCGTCTCTCTCGCGACGGCCAGCTGGTCCTGATGCATGATGAGACGGTGGACAGGACCACCAACGGCCATGGCCTGGTGGAAGAGCTGAGCCTGGAAGAGCTGAAAGCCCTGCGGGTATCAGGCCGGCAGGGGGAGAGAGAGGAACTTCTGAGGATTCCCACCCTCGAGGAAGCCATCTCCCTGGCCGGGGCGCTCGGCCTGGGCCTGGTGGTGGAGATGAAGGAAGAAGGCCTGGAAGGACTGCTGGCCGAGGCGCTCGCCGGCAAGAGATGCATTGTAACCTCCTTTTACCATAACAGCTTGCGCGAATTGGCTGATATCTCCCGGCTGAAGACGGGCATCATCATCTCCTCGCTTCCCATAAAGCCGGTTGAACTGGCTCTATGGGCCGGAGCCGGGGCCATCTTTCCCAAAAGGGTCAATGCCAGGCTCTTCAAGGAGGCTCATTTGCAGGGGATAGCCGTCTACCCCTGGACCGTCAACAGCAAGGAAGAGGCAAGCTGGCTCTTGCGGCTGGGAGCGGACGGCCTGGTGACCGATGATCCCTGCCTGATCCGGGAAGCAGCCGACCAGCCGGTGCAGGCTACGGGCCGGGAAAACTGCCCGTATTATCCCTGCCATCATTTCCCGGAACAGGATTGCACTCACTGCTTCTGCCCCCTCTATCCCTGCCGGGACGAGGAGCTGGGCAGGTTCGTGAGAACAAAAAGGGGAAAGAGATTTTGGAGCTGCATCGACTGCCGGCTGGTGCACCGCCCGGCCGTGGCAGCATACCTGGCAGAGCATCCTCTGGCGACAGTCTCAGAGCTGAAAGCCCTGCCGACTGAAAAATGAAATCCACCGGCAATTATCCGCTGCCAGGAAAATAGCCTGCACCGACGGAAAGCTTTATGGATACCTGATGGATAATGCAAAACCATGAGACATATTATACTTGTGCTGATTGCTCTGGTGGCTCTGGGCGGGCTCTTGCCTGCCGTTATGGCCGCGCCAGTTTTAACGGATAAACTCGCCGCTGAGCCTAAGCCGGCTGACACCTCAGTGCTGACCACACCCTCAATGGCTGCTTTCATCAACGACAGCTGGACTCCGAGCACCTTCGTAGCTCCGCTGGCAAGCCAGGCCACCGGGGTGCAAAAGAACATGACCCGCAATAACACCACCCTGAACAGCTCTACCTATGCCATTTACGATTTCCTGAAGGACAATTATACCGCACCTGCGGCTACATCCCCCACCTATACAGCCAGCGCCGCCGGCAAGGACAAGACGGTAGCCTGGACAGGCGAGAGCATCTATCAGTTCTTAAGCGATGCATGGACTCCTTCCACGCCCGTCGAGACCTACGAGCAGACTCCCTTCAAGCAGCACCAGATGAACTAGGAAAGAACCAGAGTTCGCAAGGCAGGCGCTTTTTAAAGCTGCCTGCCTGAAGAAGTTTTATTTGATCTGCGCTTTTGTGCCCGTGTATCTCCTCAGATAAAGGCTCACCACGTCGTAGGGGATGGTATGCTTCTCCTGCCGCAGGTGGCTTGCCAGGGCATCCGCTTCTTTGCCGTAAGAGCCGGCAACCGTTTCCGCGTATTTTATTCCCTCGGCCGTGAGCATGTATTCGTATCGCTGCAGCCAGCGGCCATTTCGCTCATAGTGCCGCTCATCCTGGTAGATCATGCCGCTGGCCACCAGGATCTGAATGTCCTCAAAGAGCCGCTCGCTGTAGAGAAAGCCGTAGTCGGAGTGGAAGTGGTAATCGAAAAGGCCGCCCAGGCCGGACGGCCCCAGATCCTTCAGCCGGGATACCGTTTTGTAGAGCCAGGTTATGTTTCTGATCCTGGGAACGAGGATCTTCTGGCCATAGGTCTCGGAGAGCAACTTGTGCAGGCAAGAAAATAACAGAAGCAGACCGTCAATGGGAAGATAGCTCTCCGAGCGGATAAAGGAGAGGATCTTCTCCGCCTGCGCCCGCACCTCATCCAGCGAGATCTGCGGCCTTTCATCTGAGAAGAAGGAGATGGCGATCTGGCGGGTCAGGGATTTGACCAGGCCTGATGCCAGGGCGGACTCGTCATAAAGAAATCCGCTTGACTGCGTTCTCATGGACCTGGGCACTCCGCTGCCCACTGTGACATCCACCAGCGCCCCGTATTTCTTGCCAAGGGCGTCCTCGAAGAGCTTTCTCATGCGCCCGTGGCGGGAGATGGTGGAAAGGGACATTCTGATCTCCGGCGGGAGAGACCTGTGATCGAACCTGGCTGCCAGGGCCAGCTCTCTGCCGTATTTTATGCGCTGCAAGAGATCTCGGGAGAGTTCGTCCCCCTTCTCCCGGATGAATGCCAGCAGGTCCGGATCCGTATATTCCCGAAAGAATAGAATAATGCTGCTCCTGGCCTCATCCGCGTCCATCCCGGCCAGGGCTCTCTCCAATGCTGCCAGCAGCATGGCCCTGATGGACTGAACCGCGGGATGGTAGATGAGGGCATTGTAATGATGAGACCGGGCAATGAGCATCGACTCTGCTGCGGTCTGGGACATCTCAGCCCGGTAGTCGCCCTCTGCTGCCAGCACAATGCGGCCGCTGCTGATGGCGAGGGCCTGCAAGATCTGGTCGGTATCCACGAGGCCTAAAGAGACGCCGGAGTGGTGCGAATCACGCAGAAGAAAGTCGATTCTGTCTGCATCCAGATCTCCGACGATGATCTGGCCTAAAGGCGGCCTTTTTCCTGAAGCTATATCTGCGACTTCCCGGAACAGCTCGTCGGCGCTGCCAAAATCCCTTTCCGCCGCCTGCATGGCCTGCTCTCCGAAGGGATGATCCTCGATGATCTGGCGGGTGAACTGCTCGTGCCGGGAGACGCGTCTTCCGGCCAGGCAGGGCTGTATCTCCGGATTTCGGCTGAGAACGCCCTCCACGGCATGGGAGAGCGCCGAGTGCCCCAGGTCGTGCAAAAGCCCGGCCAGGCGCACCTTTGCCACCTCTTCCCGGGAGAGGCCCAGATGCCCGGCCATCCTCCCGGCCATGTGCATGGTTCCCAGGGAATGCTCGAACCGGCTGTGGCTGGCTCCGGGATAGACGGCCTCAACCAGGCCCAGCTGCTTAATGCCCTTCAGTCTCTGCACCGGCCGGGACCGGATGAGATGCCACTCCAGCTCATCTATCCGAATAGCCCCATGAACCGGGTCGCGAAGAGCGCCAGGCATGCTTTTCAAAATGATGACCCCTATGGCAGCATTGCTGTGATCCCGGGCCTACTTGGCTGCCAGCTTCATGATGGCAGCAGCCAGGTCTCCTTTAGCTTCCTCCAGGGCAGCTCTTGCGTCCTGCGGCTTTGCGCCGGTTTGGGAGGCTACCAGCTCCACATCCGAGTCAAGGATCTCAAGGGGGGGCTCTTCTGCCGTCTCCTGGCCCGCAATAGATAGGGCCCGCTCGGAAGCGTCGCCCGAGATCTGGTAGCTTTTTACGCCGTGGGCATCCATAATCGCGACGGAAGCATTGGCTATGACGATCTCCCTGTCCGGCATGCGAATGATGACCTCGGAGACGTTCTCCAGCTCATCGATATCTATGCCCATGTTCTTGAGCATGCCCTTCATCTTCTTGGGGCTCATGCCGCCCCTTCCGCCTAATCCTCCAAGTCCTGGAAACATAAAATCACCTGATTACCCTGGAGATGATTTATCGTAAGTAAAATGCTTTCGATGAGAGTGCAAGCCCGGCGGCAAAGTAGCCTACGATTAATAATAATGTATTTGATATTTGGAAGATGAAAAGATTCTTATTTCCGCCTTTCCTTGGGCAGGATTTGGAGGAATTTAGAATAAAAACATCAGGTTTTTTGGCAATAGCTCTTATGCTATCTGTCCTGGCCACAATGGCAACTGCATCGGAAGAGAAAAGCGGCATCACCGGCGAGCAGGCTCTGCAAAAGCTCATGGAAGGAAATGCTCGCTATGCCTCTGGAAACGCCAGCCATCCCGACCAGTCCGTGGAGCGGCGCTATGAGCTGATCGCCGGCCAGCATCCCTTTGCCGTTATCGTGGGATGCTCCGACTCCAGGATTGCTCCGGAGGTGCTCTTCGATCAGGGTTTGGGAGACATCTTCGTGATCAGGACGGCAGGTCAGGTTCTGGATGACGTGGCCATCGCCAGCATCGAGTACGCCGTGGAGCATCTGGGCGTGCCACTGGTGGTGGTCCTGGGCCATGATAGCTGCGGCGCGGTCACTGCAACCGTAGAGGGTGGAGAGGCTCCCGGCCACATGAACTGCCTGCTTGATTTCATACAACCAGCGGTAGATGCTGCCAGGGAAATGGGCGATGAGGACGAGCTGCTGAACAACTCCATCGATATCAATGTCTACAACATCGTGGATGAGCTGAAGGCCTGCCAGCCGATTTTATCGGAAAAGGTCGAGAAGGGCGAGCTGATGATTGTGGGGGCACGCTACCATCTGGATTCGGGAGAGGTGAAGACTTTCGAGTAGTTTTGAGCAAAATTAAAATGGGAAAAAAATGCGATCCTGGCAAATATTGGCAGGTGATCCAGGATCCCTTTTTCTTTGCTTTCAGATATGCCGGGCCAGGTCAGCCAGCGGCTCCAGCACCAGATCAGATTTCACACCTTCACGCTTTTTCAAAGCAATCTCCCGCGATCCCTCTCCATGCCCAGAGACTGTTCGTTGCCAGGGCGGGAATTCTCTCCCCCCCTTAAAATTATAGTACCGGTGCCCTGAGTGCCAGGTGCAATCGTCGCGATCTTTGCGAAAATATTTATTCCATTAAGTTCAATATAAATGTCATTCTTCGAACGTCTTTGCAGATAAACAGTTCAATAGCTAATCGAAAAAAGGAGTGGGAGCATGAAAAAAGAATATCGTCTTTTTCTTGCCACGGTGTTATTATTGGCATCGCTGATGGATTTGACCTGTTGTGCTGAGCCGTCGGCAACGGTTGAGATCAAGAGCTTCTCCTTTCAGCCGGCCTCGATCACTGTGCCGGCGGGAGGCACGGTAACCTGGATCAATCGCGACCCGGTTGCTCATACCGTAACCGCTGATGATGGTTCATTCAATTCCCCCCGCATTGCCGGCAGCGGCGGAAAGTTTGAGCGCACCTTCTCTGAACCTGGCACTTACAAATACCACTGCACTCCCCACCCCTCCATGAAGGGCGAAGTTGTGGTGACACCGGCACTGGCCAGTGATCCTGTATCTGTAAAGCCCAGGGTGAATCTCGAGCTTGTAGCCGAGGGCTTTGTCGCCCCCATGGAATTCCTCAGCGCCGGAGATGGAACGGGAAGGATGTTTCTCGTCGAACAGACCGGCCTGGTCAGGATCGTGCAGGCCGACGGCACTGTGCAGAGCGAGCCGTTTTTAGATGTCAGTGACCGGATGGTCGATCTGAATCCCGGCTCTGACGAGCGAGGTCTGCTGGGCCTGGCCTTCCATCCCCAATTTGCCGAAAACGGGCGCATCTTCATCTTTTACAGCGCACCCCTCCGGGCGGAGGCACCGGATGGATGGAGGTGCACTAACCAGCTCTCAGAGTTTTCTGTCTCCCAGAGCGATTCCGATAAAGTGGACATGACCACTGAGAAGGTTCTCCTCCAGGTGGACAAGCCACAGTCCAATCACAATGGCGGCACCATCTCCTTCGGTCCGGACGGCTACCTCTATATTCCTCTGGGTGACGGCGGCAATGCCAATGACGCCGGCCTGGGCCATGCCCCCGATGGAAACGGCCAGAGCACCACAACCTTGCTGGGCAAGATCCTGCGCATCGATGTGGACCGGGTGGATGAGGGCAAAGCGTACGGCATTCCCTCCGACAATCCATTCGTGGGCCAGGAGGGCATCCTCCCCGAGATCTATGCCTTTGGGCTTCGCAATCCCTGGAGAATCTCCTTTGATACGGAGGGGGAAGGCAGTCTCTTCGTCTCCGATGCCGGCCAGAATCTGTGGGAGGAGGTGGACATCGTAACCAAGGGCGGCAATTATGGCTGGAATATCCGGGAGGGCACGCACTGCTTCAATCCGGAAAATCCCAACCGGTCTCCGGAAAGCTGCCCGGATAGCGGGGCTGGCGGCGAGATGTTGATTGAGCCCATAATCGAGTACGGGCACGATCTGGGCACGGCTGTTGTGGGCGGCTACATCTATCGTGGCCAGGCCCTGGCGGAGATGCAGGGAAAATATATCTTCGCAGACTGGTCCAATGACTTTGCCAATGGCAGCGGCACTCTTCTTGCAGCCACGCCCTCCCCGGAGGGACTGTGGAGCTGGGAGGAGATAGTGGTCACAAAGAGCCCCAGCGGCAGGGTCGATCGCTTCATCCGCTCCCTGGGAATGGATGACGAGGGAGAGATCTACATTCTGACCTCTGATAAAATGGGGCCAACTGGCAGCACAGGCAAGATCTTCAAGATCATGCCTGAGTGAAAGGGGAAGGGGCTGAGAGGATTCCCTTTGCCTTTTTTCCTTCTGATATTTTGCGCGCCCTTTGCCATAATCCTGGCGGTCTATGCCATTGGCGTTCTCTTCTTTTCGGTAGTCCAGTCTCTGCTTTACAGTCGCGTCTCAGCCGAAAACTGTATATCTATAACCATCAGATGGTAAACAGCGCCACGAAATCAGCGTTTGGCTTGCCCTAATCCTTCCAGCATATTTGCCTTATTCTCCAATCCTGCTATAATAGGAGAGGAAAGTTTGTTTAATACCAGAAGAAAGAATGAAAAAGGGGAATTTGAGGTAGCGATCTGCCCGCTATGCAAATTGCGGGTAGAATTTATAGGCGCTCCCATGGTCAGGTGTTATTCCACTGGACAGACGTATGAGCCAGAGCAAATCATCTGGGTATTGGAATCAAAGGTTGCAAAAGGAACCGGATACGACGTGGAGAATATAAGAGGAAATGACAAAGAGCAGGATTTCTTGCCCAATGCGCATCCTGTGGAGGACAAGAACGAGGCATGATATCCGGTTTTACACAGCATTCTTTTTTGCAAATTCCTGACTGATATTTATTTGGAATAATAATCGCCCACGTGTCAAACCATCTTATGATCAAAACTCTTAAATATAACTAGCTAAAATTATTATGTAAGATTGGGAGTGGATTCTAGATGGCTACAGGCTACAACTGGGCGGGGGATGCAATTGTCAGAGATACGGTCATGTGGGATAAAAGAGCTGTCCTGGGCAGCAGCGGCGTTTACATTCCCACCGACATTCGCGCCTGGCTCTCCTCCACCTGGAGCGAGGTAATCCTGCGCGCCCTGCAGGAGATCGGCCTTCCCTCGGCTCGTGAAGCGGGCACATTTGACCTGCGCGCCTGGAAGATCTGGGATTATGTGGCCAGCGGTGTGCAGTACATCACAGACAAAAAATCTTTCGGACTGGAGGACTTCTGGCTCTTTCCCGAGGAGACGCTCGTCCTGCACAAGGGCGACTGCGAGGACTCGTCTTTCCTTTTGGCCACACTCCTCCTGGCCAGTGGCATCTCCGAGCACTGCGTGCGCGTGGTATTGGGCCGGGTCTCCACGCCGGATGGAGCCTACGGCCATGCCTGGGTGGTCTACCAGAATGAGTCCGGCCGCTGGTGCCTCATGGAGTCGACCCTGGATGCCGTCCCCACTCAGCTCGCGCCGGCCGATCCATTCATCGTTCCGGGCAATCAATATCAGTACCAACCACAGTTCTGCCTCAATGCTTCGCATCTGTGGTCCATGGGAGGCTCCAGGCCGCAGATCGCCGAATACCTGAAAATGAGGAATGCTTCAAGAGCCCATTGAAAGTGTTTTTCAGAAATGCCGGAGCTGGAAGCTGCCTGATTCGCTGCTATTTCCGGACGGGGATTTCAACATTGGCAACGTAAATCAAGGTGATTGCGCAAGGCCCCTACACCAATTCATTCGGAGGCACCTCTTCCGCCACGCCGCTGGCAGAATGGTGTCGGTGCATTGATACTGTCGCTCAATCCGAATCTCACCTGGGATCAGGTGAGAAAATATATGAGGAATTCCTTTCCATCCTGCTTTTATCCTCTTTGCGGATGCTTTCCAGCGTCTCCTCCATCTTCTGCCA
>CAWJQJ010000002.1:0-64284 GCA_963844955.1 Methanotrichaceae archaeon
CATGAAAAAACCATATTTCTTATGTCCTGGATGGAATGCATATGTTCACTCAATCATCTAGGATGGAGCAGACATAAGTGTTTACTACGATCGAAATCCATAAGCATTCATGCAAAACTCTTTATCCCGTCCGGCAAATAACTCCCCAATTCAGGCAGGGTGTCGGATGAGAGAGGTATTGCTGGAATCCCGAGATGACAGGCAGCATGTCTATCTGCCGGAGAAGTGCATCGGCTGTGGATCATGCGTGCAGATCTGCCCCAAGGGGGAGCTGATCATCGGCTCGGTGGGCGCTGTGGCCCGCGATCTGATCGACAAAGATTACATTGAGAAGAGAAGGAGCGGGGCCTGCGTCCTGTGCGCTCTGTGCGCCCGCATCTGCCCCACCGGAGCCCTGGAGGTCAGGACGGCAGGCAAGGCGGAGAAGGACGAGTCCTATCTCAGCGTGGCTTTGCAGCCCACAACTGTCAGCGAGAAGTGCGTGCACTGCGGCCTGTGCCTGGAGGTCTGCCCGCAGTCCTGCATTGAGATAAAAGACAGGCAGCTTTCCCAAGACGGCAGCCTGAGGGTGGAAGGAAAGACCATCATCGACCTGAACCGGTGCGTGCACTGCGGCTGGTGCGCCTCCGTCTGCCCCACGGGCGCCATCACCTTCCAGAAGCCCTTCTCAGGCGAGTTCTTCCGCGACGACCAGGTCTGTCAGGCCTGCCGCACCTGCGTGCATACCTGCCCTGCCAATGCCCTCTTCAATAAAGAAGGCAAGGCAGGAGAGATCGTGGAGAAGGTGACCCACCGAAAGGATGCCTGCATCTACTGCGGTGCCTGCGCTCAGGCCTGCCCGGTGAGAGCCATCAGCGTCAGAAAGACCTCCATAGTCCCGGAGATGAAGGGCAAAAAAGCCTTTGAGAAGAAGCTCTCAGAACCTGCACCCTGGCCCACCCTTACCTCCTGTCTGCATACGGATGAGAAAGCCTGTCTCGGCTGCGGCAACTGCGTCATCGCCTGTCCGGTCAATGCCCTTTTCGATCCCTATCTGGCAGCGGGGCACCTTAATGAGCTGGAGGAAAAACCGCTGCTGGAGGTCCTGAACGGCACAGTCCGGGTTGTGAACCAGGAGGTATGCGGCTCCTGCGCTACCTGCAGCATGATCTGCCCGGTTGAGGCCATATGGCTGGAGAGACGGGAGGTGGCTTAGAATGGCTGGTGCTACTAATACTGCTATTATCAGAAACGGCTGCGTATTCGATCCACTCAACGGAATAAACGGCGATGTAAAAGACATTTTCATAAGGGACGGAAAGGTGGTCTGCAGCCTCACCGGTGCGGAGCAGAGGGATGCCACAATCATCGACGCCTCTGGAAAGACGGTCATGCCCGGAGGCGTGGACTCCCATGCTCATGTGGCCGGAGCCAAGGTCAATGCCGGCCGGCTCATGCGCCCCGAGGATCACTACAAATCGGTGCGAACGAAGACGGATATCTGCCACAGCGGCAGCGGCTACACCGTCCCTTCCGTTTACAAGCAGGGCTATGACTACGCTGCCATGGGCTACACCACTGTCTTTGAGGCGGCCATGCCTCCCCTGGAGGCCCGCCATACCCATGAGGAGATGCGCTCCACCCCCATTCTGGATATGGGAGCCTACCTGGTGCTGGGCAACAACTGGTTTGTCATGCGCTACCTGAAGGAGGGAGACCTGGAGAGGGCAGCCGCCTACGTGGCCTGGATGATGAGGACCCACAAGGCCTACGGCATCAAGTGCGTCAACCCGGCAGGTGTGGAGAACTGGGGCTGGGCCAAAAATGTGCACGGCCTGGACGAGCCCAACATTCACTTCGAGGTGACGCCCCGGGAGATAATCCGCGGCCTGGCCGAGGTAAATGAGATGCTGGGCCTGCCCATGTCCCTGCACCTGCATGCCAATAACCTGGGCCATCCCGGCAACTGGCAGCTCTGCCGGGACTCGCTCATGATTCCTTCAGGAATTGAGCCCAGGAACAGGTCTGATCTGCAGTGGGCTGAGACTAAAGAGAGCGCCAGGAGGAGGCAGACGGTCTATTTGGCTCACGCCCAGTTCAGCGCCTACGGCGGCACATCCTGGAGGGACTTTTGCTCAGGCGCACCCGAGCTGGCCAAATACATCAACCAGGTCGACGATGTGGTCATAGACAGCGGCTCGGTTCCCTTCGGCCCGGCCACCACCATGACCGGCGACGGCCCGGCGCAGCATGACCTCTATATGATCACCGGCCAGAAATGGTCCAATACCGATGTGGAACTGGAGTGCGGCTCAGGCGTTCTCCCCCTGGTCTACATGAAAAGCAGCCCGGTTCACAGCGTGCAGTGGGCCATCGGCCTGGAAGTGATGCTCCTCATCAATGACCCCTGGAAGACCATCATGACCACCGATCACCCCAATGGCGGCGTCTTCACTCAGTACCCGCAGCTTCTCACCTGGCTCATGTCCAGGAAGGCCAGAGATGAGACTGCCAGAGAGTGCCACAAGTGGGCTTATGACAAATCAAGCCTGGGCGGCGTGGACCGGGAGCTGAGCCTCTACGAGATGGCCATTGTCACCCGCGCCAACCCGGCCCGCACCACCGGCATGGCCTGGCGAAAGGGCCACCTGGGATGCGGAGCGGATGGTGATGTGACTGTTTATGACATCGATCCGGACAGGCTGAATGTCAATGATCCGGCATCTCTGCTGGCAAAGCTGGCCCGTCCGCAGTTCACAGTGAAGGATGGGGCAATTGTGGCCAGAAAGGGAGAGGTTGTGGCTGTGCCGGAAGGCAGGAGATACTACTGCCGGCCTTATGTTGACGAGACGGTGGAAAGGGAGATGCTATCTGACGTGAAAGATTGGTTCAAGCATTACACCGTGGGCTTTGCCAACTATCCAGTGCCGGACAAATATCTGAAAAATCCGGTAGCCATCCCGGTCAACAGGCCGCTGCAAGCCGTGGTGAGGGGGTGAGTGGAATGGCGGAAATTTTTCTTAAGCCAAGGGGAAAGATCGGCATCATGCTCGAGGCGGAGACGATCACGCCCGATGCCTTTGCCGGAAAAAAGCGAGAAGAGATCGAAGGGCTGCTCGTCTGGCAGGGCCCGAAAAAGCTTCCCATCAGCGACTTTTTCGATGTGGACGTGAGATCTGGCGCATCTGCAGAAGAGACAGCCATTCTAATTGAGGGGGATGTCTCGCGGGTCAAGCGCATCGGCCAGGGCATGAAGCAGGGCAGGATCGAGATTTCCGGCTCCTGCGGCATGCACCTGGGCGCGGAGATGAGCGGAGGCAGCATTCTCCTCAAGGGCGATGCCGGCTCCTGGGCGGGCATGGAGATGAAGGGAGGGCAGCTTTCTATTCAGGGCAATGCTGCCGATCACGTGGGCTCGGCCTACCGGGGAAGCTGGCGGGGCATGACCGGAGGCGAGATCAGGATCGAGGGCAGCTCCAGGAGCGGCCTGGGCGGCGGGCTGGCCGGCGGCCGGATAATAGTAGGCGGGGATGTGGAGAACTTTTGTGCCGTCCGCCAGAGCGGAGGGATTATTCTGGTAAAGGGCTCGGCTGTACGCGGTCTGGGCGCGGAGATGAATGGGGGGACCATTGCAGTCTGCGGATCGATCCGGCAGTTTTCTCCCGGATTTGTGCAGATCGGCCAGGAAACAGATCCCAAGCTTGGCGACATCCAGTTGGAGGGACGCTTTGCCAAATTTACGGGCGACTACGCTCTGGGCAAAAATCCCAAAGGATCGCTCTACGTAAGGGAGGCCTAGAGGATGCTGGCGAAGCTTAATTTTGTTGATTCTACCGGAGTTATGAAGAGTATGATGCAAGAGTTTCTACTCAACACGGGAAGCACCATTGAGGAGGGCAGGCTGGCCAAAGGCGGCAGCAAGCTGACGGAAGAGTATACCAGGGAGTGCGCAGTCTGCGATATGAATCCCCGGGATTTTCTGGGCCTGGGATCGCCGCAGAAGGTGCAAATCTCCACCATGGACGGCCTGTACTCGGTAGCGGTTTATGCCTATGCCGAAGACTGCGTCCCGCCGGGCAGCATCTTCATGCCCCGGGCCATCTGGTCCAATGTGGTTGTCGACCCGGAGACATTCTCCACAGGCTCGCCCCTTTACAAGGGCTCACCGGTGCGAGTCTTGCCCACGATGGATGAGGTGTTGAGTGCCGGAGAGCTGGTAGGCAGGCTCTATATGCCGGGGTCAAATCATGGCCGCTAAGAATATCGTCTGTCCGGTCTGCGGGGCTTCCTGCGATGATATCCAGGTAGATCTGGGTGCAGACAGCATCACCGTCAAGAACGCCTGCAAGATGGGCAACGCCAAGTTCCAGGAGATAATAAGCAGCCACAGAATCCGCCAGCCGCTTTTGAGAGAGAAGGGTGCCCTGCAGCCCGCCGCATGGAAGGATGCCATTGACAGGACCGCCCGGATACTTGCCGAAGCGAAGCATCCTTTGATCTTCATGGGCAGCGAGACCTCCTGCGAGGCCATGGAAGTGGGCCTGCACCTGGGGGAATATTTAGGGGCGGCAGTGGATTCCAACTCCACCGTCTGCCACGGGCCAACTGCCATGGGCATTCAGGAGGCAGGGCGCGTTGGCGCCACAGCCGGCCAGAGCAAAGCACGCTCGGATCTGGCTGTCTACTGGGGCTCCAATCCCCTGGAGTCCATGCCCAGGCACATGTCCCGCTATGCCATCTATCCGCGAGGCCACTGGACGCGCAGGGGCCGCTTCGATCGCACCGTCATCACAGTTGATCCGCGAAAAAGCATCACCGCCGGAAATTCCGATCTGCATATCCAGCTCAATCCCAATACCGATCATGAATTGCTCTCAGCGCTTCTCACGCTCTTGCATGGCAAAAGGCCCCACCCTTCCGTGGAAGAGATCACGGGCGTGTCCATCTCCCAGATGGAGGAGATGCTGAATCTGATGAAAGGCTGCAACTTCGGAGCCATCTATGTGGGCCTGGGAATCGCCTCCTCCTATGGCAAGCACCGCAATGCTGAGGCGGCATTCAATCTGGTCAAAGAGCTGAACTCTATTACCAAGTTTGTAATCGGCGCTCTGAGAGGGCACTGCAATGTGGCCGGCTTCAACCAGATCGCCTCCTACCTCTACGGCTATCCCTTCGGCCTGGACTTCTCGCGCGGCTATCCCCGCTACAATCCCGGAGAGTTTACGGCCGTGGACCTGCTTGCGGGAGAGGGACGTTGATGCGGCACTGATTGTCTCAGCCGATCCGGTATCGCATTTTCCGGCAGCCTGCGCCAAGTATCTGGCCGAGATTCCCGTGGCCTGCATCGACATCGCTCCCTGTCCTACTACCATGATCTCCGAGGTGGTGCTGCCGGGAGTGATCGATGCCATGGAGTGCGATGGAACCTTCTACCGCCTGGACGATGTGCCAATCTACTTCCAGCCCTTCACCAAGTCGCCCTTCAGCTTCACAGAGAGCAATGAGGATACCATGAAGCAGATATTTGAGAGGGTCAAAGCGTCTGCTTAAAATATCTTCGAGACGGTATTAGTTACATTCAGGAATCTGTTTCTCTTGAGGTGAGGGATCATGGCTAAAAAATCCGAAGAAACGGCTCAGCCCAAAAAAGTTGCCCGCGAGTCCGACAACCCGATCATCGAGGAGTACAAGGAGGACCTTCTCAATAAACCCGGTTATGCTGTTCATCCCGCTGCCGATGATGAGGCCAGGCTCTGCCGCCTGGAGGGGCAGCTGGCAGAGGTGCAAGAGAAGCTTGAGGATCTGGAGAAGAGGATCAGGGCGATTGAATCCGGAAAATAAAAATGCATCAAGGAGACGGTCCGGGCCGGCTACATAGCCCGCTCTACAAAAACTTTTCCGGATTCTCCTCAAAAGCCTTCTTGCAGCCAGGAGCGCAGAAGTAGTAGGTCTTGCCTTTATAATCGCTCTTGAGCTTTGCCGTCTTCTCATCCACCGTCATCTTGCATACCGGATCTATCGCCATTTTTCTCAAGCCTCCTCAGGTCTTCTTTTTCTGCATAGTTGATCAGCTTGCTTTTACACTATCTCGTATCGCCGGGGGTATATACTTTTTCAGCAGCAGGGAAAGGGAGACGACGGTCACTGAGCTTGCCGCCATGGCCAGGCCCGCCAGCTCCGGCCGGAAGGTTATGCCGAATGCCGGATAGAGCGCGCCTGCCGCCACCGGAACCAGGGCGGCATTGTAGGCAAAGGCCCAGAAGATGTTCAGCTTGATCCGGGAGATCACCTTGCGGCTGAGCTGTATGGCTGCTACGGCATAGAGCAGGTCGTCTTTCATCAGTACGATCTCGCCGGTCTCAATGGCCACATCCGTGCCGCTGCCGATGGCAATTCCCACGTCCGCCTGCGCCAGCGCCGGAGCATCGTTGATGCCGTCTCCCACAAAGGCCACACTGCTGCCCTGTTGCTGCAGCCTCTTGATCTCATTTGATTTCTCTTCCGGCAAAACCTGGGAGAGAACCTTCTCGATGCCAAGCGACCTCGGCCACGGCTGCCGCGCTGGCCGCATTGTCTCCCGTGATCATCACCACGGACAGATTCATCTTCTGAAGCCTGGATACCGCCTCCTCTGCCGAGCCCTTCAGCCGGTCGGAGATGGCGAGGACGCCGCAGGGCTTGCCGTCCAGGGCGATAAGCATGGCAGTCTTGCCCTGCTCCTCGTAGCCTGCTGCCCTGGAGAGAATCTCCGGCATAACTGCAAGCCCCATCTCAGCAAAGAGCATCCTGTTTCCGGCCACAACGCTCCTGCCCTCCACCAAGGCCAGCACTCCTTTTCCCGGCAGGGCCTGGAAATTGGCGGCGGGGGCAAAATCAAGTCCCAGCTCCTGGGATTTGCGGACGACCGCCTCGGCCAGAGGATGCTCGGATGGCTTTTCTGCGGAAGCTGCCAGGCGCAGCATCTCCGTTTCGCTCACGCCGAAGGCTGCAGTGTCCGTCACATCCGGCCGGCCCACCGTCAGAGTGCCGGTCTTGTCGAAGGCGACGACGTTAAGCTTCTCCGAGGCCTCCAGAGCCTCACCGCTCTTGATGAGGATGCCCAGCTCCGCCCCTCTGCCTATGCCCACGGTGATGGCGGTAGGAGTAGCCAGGCCGAGCGCACAGGGGCAGGCCACCACTAATACGGATATGAGGATGGTGAGCGAGAAGAGCAATGTATTATGGGCCACAAAATACCAGTAGACAAATGCAGCGGCGGCTATGCTCAGAATGACGGGGATGAAATAGGCCACCGCCCGGTCGGCTATCCTCTGCACCTGCGGCCGGCTGCCCTGTGCTTCTTCCACCAGGGAGATGATTTGGGCCAGCACGGTGTCTCTTCCCACCCGGTTGGCAGAGAACTGCAGTGAGCCGTTCTTGTTGAGGGTGCCGCCCACGACAAGGCTGCCCGGCTCCTTGAGAGCAGGAATGCTCTCGCCTGTGATCATGGACTCGTCCACATAGCTTTCGCCCTCTCTAACCACTCCGTCCGCAGGAATCCGCTCCCCCGGCCTGACGATGAGCACATCCCCGGCCAGAACCTCTTCCACTGCCACCTCCTCCTCCCGTCCGTCCTTGAGAATGGTGGCCCTCCTGGGCTGCAGGCCCACCAGCTTCTTGATGGCCTCGGAGGTGCGGCCTTTGGCTCTGGCCTCCAGATAGCGGCCCAGTGTGAGAAAGGAGGCCAGCATGACCGCCGTCTCATAGAACATGAAGTCTGGCGTGAGCACGATGCCGAAGGTGCCCAGAATGCTGGAGCCATAGGCCACGCCGATGCCCATGCCGTACATGACGTCCATATCCAGATTTCTGTTTTTAAGAGCCCGCAGGGCGGCCTGGAAGATGGGGCGGCTCACATAAACAAAGGCGGGCGCAGATACTACGAGCATGAAAAGGCTCATGAAGTTGGGAACGGCCATGAAGATGTTCATGGGGACGATCTCATGCACGGGCAGGTACATGATAGCCATGAGAAAGAGGCTGACGGAAAAGCCGACGATGATGCGCCGCTTCTTCTCGGCCAGATCTTTCTCCAGGGCCTCTCTCTCCCGGTCGGCCACGGCCTCTTCCCCGGCAAGGCCCAGGAATTGATAGCCCGCATCAAGAACGGCCTTTTTCATGTCTTCCAGGCCCACCATGCGGGGATTGAAGGTGACGTAGGCCTTCTCGGCAGCCAGGTTCACCCGCACGTCCACGACCCCATCCAGCTTCTTCAGGGCGATCTCGAGAGCCCCGACGCACATGGCACAGACCATGCCGCCGATCCTGAGCACAACCTTCTCATCTATCACATCGTAGCCGGCGTCCCTTACTGCTCTTTCCAGATCGACGAGGCTCACTCTCTCTGGATCGTACTCTACCGATGCCGTCTCCGATCCCAGATTGACTGAAGCCCGGGAGACTCCGTCCAGCTTCTGCAGGGCTTTTTCGATGGCAGCCGTGCAGGCGGCGCAGACCATGCCGGAAACCTTCAGCTCAGCCTTCTTATTTTCCTTCATAGGTCATTCCTTGGCTCAATTTCCAGGATCATTCGCCACATAGATCCCACTGCAAAAGAAGAAGAGAAAAAGAATCAAATGAACCGCTCAAATCTCTCCTTTCCTACCTTGCAGATGGGACAGACCTCGGGAGGGCTCTCCCGGGCGCAGAGGTAGCCGCAGACGGTGCACCTCCACACGGGCAGGGAGAGCTGGAAGGCCGCTCTTGCGATATCGGCCCCAAGAGCCTCTCCTGCTCCAAATGCCTTCTGCTTTTGCTTCTTCTCCTGCAAGAGCCTCTCCCTCTCTTCCTGGGGCGGCCTTCTCTCCGGAATGGATGAGAGCTGCTGCTCGCCTTTCAGGACCGCTTTTGAGACGTAGAGCGCGCAGTAGCAGGCCCCAAATTCAGCCACATCCGCGTCTCTGTAGTCGCAGGGGCAGATGATATCCAGGTCCTCTGCTTTCTCGCCGGAAGCCAGGCGGCAGGGGCAGGCCTGATAGCCATAGCGCCTCTCGTTTGTGAGAAGCCCCTTAACCAGCCCGTTTACAAAATCGCGGTCCGGATTGAGATTGTATCCGCCTGCCCTGGCGTCTCTATCCAGGCGCGAGAACAATAGTTCCACTTCCTGGACGGAAGGCTGCCTAAAATCCTCTTTCATCGGCCCAATGCCTCCCTGATCTCTTTTTCTTTCAGGCCCACAATGCATTTCTCGCCGATGATAAGCGTCGGAAAAGATGTGCTGGGATTGTATTTCTTAACTTCGGCTATGGCCTCGGCCCTCTCTGCTCCCTTCAAGAGGTCCACATAGATGTAGTCAAAGGCCACGCCCATTGAGGATAATAATTCCTTGGTCTTCTTGCACCAGATGCAGGTGCTCAGGGCAAAGAGCCTGATCTTGCCGTTATCTTTTCCAGCCACGTGTTCGAAATTCATAAAATCACCCAATATTAGGTAATGCGTTGTTAAACGTTAAATAATTAGTGAAAATTGCGCTAAAATCTTATTTGGAACGATTAACTCACCAAGCAGTTCGGCTGCTTTGTCCAGGCGCTGATCGCTGCAACTGCCTGCTCTATGGCAGCCGGCAAATTGGCTATAAGCTATCCCCGACCGGCTGCTGGGAGCCGTCGCTCTGGGACACAGAGATGAGGCGCTCTACTCCGCCCTTCTCCTCGATGAACGCTGCCACTGCTGCCGGCACCAGCCCGGCCCAATCGCCCCTCTCCCTCATCAGCTTCCTGATGGCCGTCCCGGAGTACAGCTCTCTCCTGTACATTGGCGGCTTTCTTATCTCAATTCCCGCCTCGCCTACGAGCTGGACCACCAGGGGATTGTTGGAATAGACCGCATCAAAGCCTGGAACCATGGATTGCAGGTGAGAGACCCAAAGCGAGTTGCGCTGAATGTCCTGCAGCGGCGTGACGTAGCAGCGCTCCCTCAGATCGCTTTCCCCTAAAGCCGCATAGATCATCTCCATCCTCTCTCCGCCCGTAAAGGGATTTTCGGGGGTGTGGCTCTCCTGGGCGCTGCCGATTACTATTACTATCTCCTCCACCTCCCCGGCAATCTTCTCCAGGACCGCCTGATGCCCCAGGTGATAGGGCTGGAAGCGCCCAATGTAAAGCCCGCGCATGAATCTCAAATCCCTTATCTCTTCCTTACTCTTTTTACTATTCTCTTACTTGCCTATTACCTGCTTTCCGATCAGCTTGATGGCGCTCTCTTTATTGGGGCCGATGGGCGAGCCCACCACAATCTGGGTGACTCCCGTCTTGAGAAGCTCGTCCACCCGGGCCCGGCAGTCCGCCGGCGCTCCTGAGACCGAGAAGGCCTCCGTCATCCTGGCCGTCACCGCTCCCATGGCCGACTTGAAGTCGTATTTGGCAATGGCTTCCGAGATCGTCTTTGCTTCGTCCATGCCGATGCCATGTCTCTCTAGAACGTTCTCGGGCGAGCCGGCCACTATGAAGGCCACCACGATCTTGGAGGCATTGACGGCCTTGACCTGGTCTTTGTCGGCGGAAAAGCTGGCATAAGCGCAGACCTGCACGTCCTCAGGCTTTCGGCCGGCCTTCTCTGCCCCCTGCCGGATCATGGGCACTGCGAATTTGAAGTCATCGGGATGGGAGGCATTGATGAGCACGCCGTCGGCAATGGCTCCGGCCAGCTCCAGCATCTTCGGCCCCTGTGCGCCGATGTAAATGGGAATTTTTCCGGCGGAAAATGCCATCTGCGCGCCCTTAAAGCCCGCCTGATTTACCTGCTCCCTGGCGAGGAATGCCCGGATGGCCTGGACAGATTCCTTGACCCGGGTGAGGGGCTTGTCCCAGTCGATGCCCATCTTCTCGAAGGTGGCTTTGTCACCCGGACCGATCCCCAGGATGGCCCGCCCCCCGGATAGCTCGTTTATGGAGGCGATGGATGAGGCGATGATGGCCTCATTTCTGGTGTAGGGATTGGTAACGCCCGTTCCAAGCGAGATCTTATTGGTCATCATGGACAGCACGGCCAAAGTCGTCCAGACATCTCTATTATTATAATGATCTGTGATCCAGATATTCTGAAAACCGGAGTCCTCAGCCAGCTTTGCCATATAGCCGATCTTATAGACCGGTTCATCGGGCACAAACTCAATTCCAAACACTTTAAATCTCCTCCAGCTCGATGCGGTCCCCGGCCTTGAGGCAGAACGCCTCGGCTGCATTTCCCTGGTTGACCGCAATTTCTGCAAAGCCATGGCTGCCCAGGGTTATAAGCGGTTCGATCCTGCGTGCCTGGGCGTAGGTCCGGACGTGCTTCAGCTTTATCCCCGACAGGCTCACCGGGAAGGAAGGAACCTTTCTCATATTCAGAATGAGATTGCCGAAGCGGTCGACATAGATGATTGTGGTCTCGATTCCCCGGTCCGTCTTTTTCGCCTCACCAAAGCTGAGGTCCTTGGGCCTCACTCTCGGCCCCATCTCAGCCGGGCTCTTGCCCTGCGCCAGCAAGGCCGCCGCCGGAGCGAAGACATCCCGGCCGTGAAAGGTGCTGGAAGGCTGAGCCTCTGGCGGGATGGCGATCCTGTAAGCCTGAATCGTTGCCGGAGTTCCGGGCGTAATCAGGGAACGGGCGGCAGGCAGGAGCAGGCCGTTGTCCGGTCCCACAAAGAGCTGCCCTTTGCTCTCTACCACCAGGCCCAGCCTCTGCGTGCCCACGCCGGGATCGACAACCGCGATATGAATGGTGCCCCCGGGAAAGTAGCGGGCAGTGGAGAGCAGGGCGAAGGCCCCGGCACGCACATCCTGGGGCGGGATGTCGTGGGCGATGTCCACAAAGGTTACATCCATGCCTCTGTCCTCCTTGGACCCTTTATCCCTCAGCCGGGATAGGATCACGCCCTTCATCTGGGCCGGGTAGAATGAGCCGAAATCAGAAAGAAGCGTTATGATTGTCATATCTTGTTATCCTTTCCGCTACTATTATCCCTCTTCTCTCCATCTCCTTCATGAAAACGGCGTAAGTATCGCCCTTGATGCCCTCTTCCGGGGCCACGATGCCCTTCTCTCTTATCGTTCCGCTGGCCAGCAGCCTGGCTGCTACGGCCGCAGAGGAGCCGGTCACCCGGGCCATGGCCGAGATGCCGCTCTCGCTGTCCGCCCCCGCCCACATGAAATAGTCCGCCCGGCTTTCCTTTCCCAGGGCAGAATTCCACATGATGCATACGTCCTCATCGCCGGGCAGAGGCAGGAGCCTCGGCTCGATGAGGCGGAGAAAGAAGTCTCTGGGCCGGACGGCTCCGCCGGCAAAGCTCAGCGGCTCGACATCCAGCAGGCCGCACTCCTTGAGGGTGTCAATGGCCTGCCAGTGTCCCGGCCAGCGAATTGTTTTCTCAGAGAAGCTCTCTAGATGGCTGTGGGTGTAAAGGAAGCTGGGCATGCCCGGTGTGATGGCGCATTCCAGCTCCTCATCCCTTCCGCACTCTGAAAAATGAAAGCTCTCCCGGCCGGAGGTGGCTTTCACCTCAGCTATTGCTCCGTCCTGGATGGTTCGCACATCGACCATGTACTCGCGCAGGACATGCTCGAAGGACCAGGTGACCATATACTGGAGAGGATGGCGCGCCGCCGCCTCTTTCGTTGGTATCCCTCCCACACGGGCTACCGCCGAGGCGGCCTGCACCTTCCTGACTCCTTCTGCTAAAGTCACATTGGACAGGCCGGGAGCAAAGCCCATGCCGTCCAGCAGGGTGACGCCGCAGTCTCGCGCCCTTCTGTGCAGCGACTCGCCGTACTCATCTTCACTCATGCCCGCCGGCACCTCCAGCCCCTCTCTCTCGTAGGGGTCCGGCCTTCTGTGGTACTCCTCCAGGATATCCACCACATCGAGGCCTGCACCGATGGCCGTCTCAATGGTCTTGTAGCTGCTCCTTCTGTCGGGCAGGGCGATGACGCACACATCGTAATCATGCATGAGCGCGCGTGCTTTGCGGGCGTCGGAGATGTCGAGGACATGGGCTGCAATCTTATCACTATCACTGTCGATCCATTGCCGGATCTTTTTCAGGGAAGCGGAGCTTCTGCCTACGATGCCCACTGCCTCTGCTCCGCCATAAAGGGCCAGGTCCCGGGCCACAGCCGAGCCGATCCTGCCGGTGCCGCCGAAGACGAGTGCTTTCAATTGCTTTCCACCAATTGGATTGTCCTATGAGCTACGATAAAAAACCATCTGCTTAGCGCTTTCATGCGGCGAGCACCTGGACGTCTGTCTGTCTGGAAACGGAAAGCTCCTCCTTTCCCTGGTAGACGGAGACTGTGCCTTTGATCCTTACCCGATCGCCGGCGTGAATTCGAGCTTGAATCTCCTTTGCGCCCGCTCCGGCAGGAACGAAAACCGGAAGCGGCGTCGAGTCCAGCTCGATGAGCAGGTTGCCGCCGCTCTTGGTGGGCTTTATCGCCAAGATCTGCCCTTCCACGGAAATGCCGGCACCATTTTGAGATGCAGAATCAGAAGAGCTCTCCAGCCCGTCCTCATCAGGTGCGAAGGCCCAGAATGCCACGGCCAGAGAACCCAGGGCCATGAGGAGCAGCACTACTACTATCTTCTCCTCCTTTTGCATCCTCATGATCTGCTTCCTGCACCAACAGTTTATCTAAGCAAAGCTCTGCACGGCGGTGCCCAAAAAATGTTCTGAGATTTTATGGAAATATTACTATTATTATTTATTTTTTTGCTTCCGGCTTAGGCCCAAAGCGCTCCTGCCAGCCCTTCTCCAGATGCTCCAGGCAGATGTCGCATACGCCCTTGTATGCGCCCTCGGGGTAGCTGAGGTTGTGGACGGGGGCCTTTATGGGAAAGAGCAGCGGTCGAGCACGGGTACATAGTTCGCAATCAGCCATTTTAGATTCATCTCCTACGGTGGGGAAGATGGAGGTTCTCATGTTTAAGTTTTCCGTTGGCACATCAGGCATTTGCATTTAGCCTGGGTGTTATCTTTATGAAAACGGGCACTTCGGCCAGTTTATTGCAGAGGCATTGCCGACATGTGGTAAAGAGGAAACCTATATTCTGGATGGCGCTGGCACAAATTATTATTGGGTCCTTGTATTTTCCAGGAGTGCATAGTGGCAAAAAAGAATCTTCCCTAAGCCCTTGCCTTGTAGTCTTCCATTTCTCTCACAGTCTCCGCGATCTCCGCCACCAGCGCCTCATCCACCTCGTCCAGCTTCACCCGTCGCACGGCGTTTGCCACCTCAATGTCGCCCATGACGATCTTGGGAAGATTGCTGTGCTTGAAGCCCTCCACCACGGCATAGTCCACGCCATCCGCCTCCAGCTCAGCCAGGGCAGAATCAAGGTCTCCCCGCTCCCGCGTCACCTTGAGCCGCGCCTCGCCAAGGCCGATCACCACATCCGCCCCGGCATCGAAGTGGCGTTTGGTGTCGCCCCGGTCCACGTCGTGGCCGGCCATGTTCTTGATGGTGCCAACCTCTCCGTGTTTGGCCAGCGCGGCTACCAGGGCGCAGACAAGCGTGGTCTTGCCCGTCTTCTTGGTTCCAACTACCGATATTACCTTCATTTTATGTCCCGGGCTCGCATCGTTTCTTTCAGGCTCGCAGGAGTTCTATCAAAAAGCTGCGTAAAGCCTATCAGGTCCGATACTCGCGCATTCTCATTCAGGCCGTGGATGTTGCTCTCCAGCTGCCGGCCCACCCCGTAAACACAGGTGGGAATGCCGGTCTTTTCCGTGGCATAGGCCTGATCCAGACTTCCCTGCGCCCCGGAAAGGCGCGGATAAAAGCCCATGCCTTTTTCCACCGCTCCCCTCACCTCTGCCACCCAGGGATGATCGGGATTGACGCTCATGGGCGGATAGCCGGGATAAAACTTGAGATCGAATTTGACATCTAAGGGCTTCAGGGTCCTCTCGATCTCTGCCATGGCTTCATCCATGCTCTCCTCAGGTATCACCCTCCGGTCGCCGCGCAGGGTGCACCGGTCCGGCACAATATTCTCCTTGACGCCCCCGTTGATCATGGTGATATTTAGCATGGGAATGAGGTTCTTCTTGCCCATTGCTTCCAGGGCGGAGCTGGCCGGAAGGGTGGAACGCCGCTCCTGCACTGCTTTCTTGAGGTTCATGAGCGCCTCCATGACGGGAATCGATCTTTCTACGGCATTGATGCCCAGGAAACTGGAGCCACTGTGAGCGGATTTGCCATGCACAACCACATCCCAGGTTATGATGCCGTTGCTGCCGATCACCACATCATCGGAAAAGCCGTCCATGCAGAGCATCAGGTCTCCTTTCACCTCTCCCAGGTCGGTCAGGTAGCACAGGCCGGAATAGCCGCCCACCTCCTCATCCGTGGTCAGGAGAACCGAGAGATTGTACTTCAGACTGCCCTTCTCCAGGAGAGCTTTCAAGGCGGCCAGCAGGGCGGCAATTGATCCTTTGCAGTCGGAGACACCCCGGCCATAGACCCTTCCGTTCTTCTGCACCAACTGGAAGGGATCGGTATCCCACTTGCCTTCCGCCGGCACCACATCCAGATGGGCGTAGATCACCAGCGTCTTTTCCGCTCCCACAGAAAGATCGGCCTTAATATTGAAGCGATCGCCTGCAAGCCGGCGGTCCTCGCATTTGGCAGCGAAGACCTCACCGGGCATGACCAGCTTTTTCGTGGCAAAGCCGTTTTCCCTGAGGATGGGGACCAGCCAGTCCACGATCTCCTCATAATGGCTGCCCGGAGGGGCTACGGTCTTAAAACTTATGATTTTTTTCAGCATATCCAAGAGGTAATCTTTATCAGGCTGGAGGATTTCTTCTGGCATCTTTTATCCCTTCTTAAGTATGCCACGTTTTATCCAGACGGCCTATTAAATGCTTCTGAAAAATCGAAAACCTTTTGCGATAATCTATTGCGCTACCAGGCCGACGATGATTATCGTGGCAATGCCGACCAGTATCATCTGGATGCCGGAGGCCATGGGCCGCTCATCGCTGATCCTGGCCAGGAATACCCCAGGGTGAATAGAATCGACAGGCTCAGCACAAGTGAAGTATAGAAGGCCGATTGCATACTGATCTGGGGCACAAAAAAATAGGGCATGACATCTCCAGCTTCTTTAAGTCTCTCTTCCTCTCCGCCCTCTCTGCCAGATAAGCACCGCTGATGCCGGAGATGCCCATGGCCACGCTGCTGGGCAATGCCCGCGGTAATGACGATATGCGCATCGATCACGCCCGAGAAGTGCGCTCCTATAACCACGCCCATGATGGTCAGCGCCCCGTCGAAGGCATTCATGACAAAGAGCCGGCGGGCTATCTCGTAGGCTTTGAGTGGCCTCCAGATAGTAGCGATATTTGATGATCCTCTTGCGCATACCTATTTTACCATTGTTTGCTGCTCATCTATTTGAGCAGGCTCCTGCCGCTCATCGCTTTCGGCTGGGGAATATGCAGTAGCTCCAATGCCGTGGGCGCGATATCGGCCAGTATGCCGTCCTCGCGCAGGCTGTACTTCTGGCCGTCCTTCATGATCAGGGTGAAGGGCACCGGATTGGTGGTGTGAGCGGTGTGCGGCTGGCCGGTGGCCTTGTCTCTCATCTTCTCGGCATTGCCGTGGTCGGCGGTGAGCAGCACGGCTCCGCCCTTCTTGAGAATCTCATCCGCAATTGCTCCCACGCAGCCGTCCACGGTCTCAACCGCCTTCACTGCCGCCTCGAATATGCCGGTATGGCCTACCATGTCGGGATTGGCAAAGTTGAGAACGATCAGATCGTAACTTTCGGAATCGATGCGTGCCAGACACTCATCCCTGACCGGCAGGGCGCTCATCTCCGGCTGCAAGTCGTAGGTGGCAACTTTTGGCGAGGGTATGAGGGCGCGATCCTCTCCGGGATTGGGCTCTTCTTTTCCGCCATTAAAAAAGTAGGTGACATGAGCGTATTTTTCCGTCTCGGCGATGCGAAGCTGCCGCAGGCCCGCCCGGCTGATCACCTGGCCGAGGGTGTCGTCCAGGTTTTGCAGCGGAAAGGCCACCGGCACCTTCAGGCTGGCATCATACTGGGTCATGCAGGTGTAGGAGACCATTATGGGCTTTGCGGCAAAGCCGGAGAAATCCTTATCCACAAAGGCCCTGGTGATCTCTCGAGCCCTGTCCGGCCGGAAATTGAAGAAGATTATGCTGTCCCTGTCCTGCACCAGCCCCTCTTTATCCACCACAGTCGGCTGGAGGAATTCATCGTTCTCGCCGCGCTTGTAGCCGTTTTGCACAGCCTCAAAGGCCGTCCTGGCCTGCAAGCCCTCGCCGTCGGTCAGGCAGCGGTAGGCCTTCTCCACCCTCTCCCAGCGTTTGTCCCGGTCCATGGTGTAGTAGCGGCCTGAGACGGTAGCCACCTTGCCCGTGCCGATCTGCTGCAGCTTTTCCTCCAGCTCCCGGAAATAGGTGAGGGCGCTTTGGGGAGGCACATCTCTGCCGTCTAAAATAGCATGGATGTAAACACTATGAAGCCCCAATTTGGCAGCCATCTCCAGCAGGGCATAGAGGTGAGTGTTGTGGCTGTGCACGCCACCGTCCGAAAGCAGGCCGATCAGGTGCAGCCTGGCACCTCTGGCCTTTTGCATAGCCTGCAGGAGGACGGGATTTTCCATCAGGCTCCCGTCCTCGACGGCCAGGCTGATTCTGGTGTAGTCCTGATAGACGATTCTGCCGCCTCCAATGTTAAGGTGTCCCACTTCGGAGTTTCCCATCTGGCCGCGCGGCAGGCCTACGGCCAGGCCCGATGCGGCAAGGGTGGTGGTAGGATAATTCTTCCAGAATCGCTCCAGGTTGGGCTTATGCGCCCTGGCGATGGCATTGCCCTCTTTTTCCGGGCTTATGCCAAAGCCGTCCATGATTATGATTGCTAAGGGCTTCATCTCAAGAGGAGAGAGCATCGCGATGCTATATTAGATCTGCGTCGCCGGTCAAACCTGCCTTTCCCGGAAGCCCTCTTCTCCGATGAGGGGAACGAAGATCACGCCCATCTTCTCCTCCACGGAAAAGCCGTTCTTCCTGGTCACCAGATAAAGCTCCTGATAATCGCGGCCCACCGGAAGTACCATCTTGCCGCCGACCTTCAGCTGCAGCTTGAGCGACTCGGGCACCTTGGGGGCGGTCGCGGCCACGCTTATGCGATCGTAGGGCGCATGCTCGGGCAGGCCGAGGCTTCCGTCGCCTTCGATCATGGTTACATTTTCTATGCCTGCTTTTTCCAGATTCCTCCGGGCCATTGCCACCAGCTGCGGCATGCGCTCCACAGAGTAGACCATTCCGGAAGGGCCCACCATTTCCGCCATCACGGCGGCATGATAGCCGCTTCCTCCCCCCACCTCCAGGACGATCATTCCCGGTTGCAGGTCGAGGATCTGGCACATCATGGCCACCATGTGCGGTGCCGAGATGGTCTGATGCAGTCCTATGGGAAGCGGTGTGTCATCATAAGCCCGGCCTTGCAGCTCCTCGGGAAGGAAGAGTTCCCTCTTGACGCGGGACATGGCAGATACGACCGGCTCGCCCACGTACTCGGCCAGACTTGCCAGGAGCTGCTCCCTGTTCAAAGCTCTCGACCCCACACGCGCTGTATGTCTTTGGCCTGGGCCACGTCGGCAAATCCCTCGCCGCGCAGCTTGATCTTGACCACGGCGAATTTGCATCCTTCCACCTTTCTTACCTCTCCCACCGCGACCTCCTCGTCTCCAGAGACGGTGACTTTGAGAGAGTGGCTTTTTCCGCTTCGGTAGACGGATATCTTGAGCGGCACCTCGTCCGTAGCCCTGGCCCAGACGGTCTTGACCGTCTCGGCAGGGGCGGCCTCTACTCTTCGGTCCGTCTCCAGGGAGGCGATCTTGGTCATGACCACGTCTTTGGAGGGATCATCCACCAGGAGCTCATCTCCGATGTGCAGCACCTCTTTTGCCGGAATTTTGATGATATATGGCTCGGATTGCTCGTCTCGGTTGACTATTACCTTCAGGTTGACCAGACGCTCGCGTTCTACCTGTACGGAATGAACCGTCTGGCACTCGTCACAGCGCACTAGATTCTCCTGCCCGGACTTTATCAGGGCATGATCCGTATCGGCACCGCAGGTGGGGCAGAAGATCTGATCATCAAGCATGCTATATTATTATCGCACGCAGTATTAAAGTATGACTGCCGGTGCGGCCAATGGGCCCCTGGCATTCTGCAACGAACTTCGAACGGTGCCTCTCTCAAGGTTTAATTTGCTTTTCTAGCATCTCTTCAGGAAGGAGCCTATTTAAAACAAGGGAAAAATTTTTTAATGAAGATGTATTATCTATACTTATGAAAGAAGTTATTAAAGAAAATCGCGGTGCCCTGGATGGCGGCTTAGACGAATGCTGCAGCATTGCCGAGAGCATGATTGAGGAGATTCATCAGATAGCAGTGCAGGAGTGCTCCACTGTGCCTTTTGCCGGTGGCAGGCACAAGGGCTCTTTTAGGAAGAGGCTTCTGCGGCAGATAAAGCAGGCGAGAAAGGCGGCGATGATGTGATCGGCAGGCAATTCCTTTTGCCATGAAGATATATCTCGATTATTGTAAGAGGGCCAAAAATTCAAATTATCTAAAATTATTTTAATTATGTAAGGCCATTTCTTTTTGCACGAAAACTATTTATATTAATCTAGTTACTAATTTAATTGTGGACTCCGACTCCAAAGCCTGCTCTATACCGCAATCATGCTCTGAGGTGGAAGTAGACCTCAAGAGGCTGGACCACATGCTTCAGGCAGCCCACCGAAGCTCCATCGACATAAAAGACAGCTACGACTTTTATGTGCTGGCCTTAAAGGAGTTCAACAAAGAGAACCTCTCCGAGTCCTTCCTCTACTGCGACCGCGCCAGGTACGAGCTTACCACCGCCATCAATGAAGCCAAGTTCAAGGTCAAAGGCTCACGGTTTCATAGCCTGCGCACCCTCTCCTACTTCTTTAAGCTCTATGGGCTATATGCCGTCATCTTCGCCTCCTGCGCCGTCATCCTCTTCAGCATCCTGATCGCCAGATTTTCCGAGGTGAGCGTCTTGGGCGTGCCCCTCTGGTCCTCGTTCTTTGCGGGCCTGGGCTCCTCGGCCCAGATACTGACCGGAGTGGCAGACGACCTGCGCCGCTACGGCCTTGCCTCGCGCTACAAGAGGCTCTGGTACATGGTTATACCGCTGCTGGCCATGGTCTTCGGCTATATGGCCTACCTGGTCTTCTCCTCAGGCTTCATCGCCCTTGATGGCGATTCCCAGAGCCGGGTCTTTTCCATCATGTTCATCTGCTTTTTAACGGGATTTCTCACCAAGTGGCTGATCGGCAGGCTGTCGCGAATGTCGAGGGATATTTAGCACGTCGCTGCCAGCAAGAATGTCGTGCTTGTTGCTCACGATCTGCACCTGTACGCTGCCCTGCTGTACCGGGCAGTCCATCACCAAAAACACCTGGCTTCTCGCTACGCCCAATTGCTCGCCGCGCACCAAAGCCCGGCGGTTTGATCTCCACCCAGGTCTTCCCATTCAAGTCAAATAGCTACTTTGAAATACTTGTATTACGAAAGATTACAAAAGGTGATTCTATCTCTACCTCTGTGTCCGTAAGGCTCCCCGACGATATTGCCAGGAGCCTTGAAGATCTTGCCGCAACCATCGAGCGTCCCAAGACCTACGTGATTCGAAAGGCAATCGAAGAATACCTCCGGGAATATGCCGACTATCTGATCGCCCTGGAGCGATTGAATGACAAGGATGATGCGATTGTCTCCGAAGCAAAGATGAGGGAGCTTCTTGGCACACCGGATTGAGTACAAGTCATCCGTCTTTCGCGACCTGAAGAATTTAGACAAAGGAGTTGCCAGGAGAATAATGAATGATCTGAGCGATTCATTATCTTCTGACCCCAATTGCGGCGAGCCTCTCTCCGGGCAGTTCAAGGGCCTCCACAAGCTTCGTGTGGGCGACTATCGAGTCATCTATTCCAGGACAGGAGAAGGTGTTCTCATTCTGAGGATCGGACACAGAAGCACAGTCTATGAGAGATAGGGTTGTCTTTAAGAGCACTAATCCTAGCACGGCACAGCCACGTAGATATTGTGCTTGTTGCTCACCATCTGCACCCGCACGCTTCCCTGCTGGATAGGGCAGTCCATCACCGATACCACCCGGTTTTTCGCGACACCCAATTGCTCGCCGCGCACCCAGCCCGGCGCTTTGATCTCCACCCATGCCTTCTCCTTCTTCTCAAAGACCGTGGGGATAGTGGGCCGCTTCTCAATTTTGAAGTCCTGGGGCTTGAGGCGGAGAGGAATGGAGAATTGCTTCTCCCACTGCGCCATGCTGCGATTGTAAAACTGCCACCAGTTCTGGGCCCGGACCTTGCCCGGCGAGCGGCCCAGCCGGTAATGTTCGAACTTCTGAATGCCCAGGGGCGGCCACCTCTTCCCGGCTCCGATCTCCTGGGCGAAGCGGATCAAGTCCGGCATGTCTTCGTCGTTGATGCCGGGGATGTAAACCGGGGCGAGCAGAAGGTCGATCTTGCTCTTTGCGATGCTCCTTGCCGCCTGCTTTATCTTTTCAATGTCAAAGCCGGGCATGCCGGCGAGAAGCGCAGCTTTGTCCGGCTTCAGGGAATGGATGGAGAGGTTGATCCTGTCCAGTCCCGCCTCTTCCAGGGCCAGGATTCTGCTCTTCGTCGAGCAGGGTGCCGTTGCTCTGCATGGAGACGACGCTGACCTCTTTTATTGCCTTCAGCCCCCTTACCAGCTCTATGATATCCGGATAGAGCATGGGCTCGCCGGTCGAGTCGATGTGGCACTCCACACCGGGCCCTTTGAAGGGGGCGATCTCCTCCACCGCCTCCATCAGATAGTCCAGCTCCACCTGATAGTCGGTCACGCGCGAGCGCGAGTGCGGGCCCGCATCCACCGAGCAGAAGGGGCAGCTCAGGTTGCAGCCGCAGCTCGGCCTGATCTGCAGCAGATTGCTGCCCCGGTCGATCACTCCGAAATAAAGACATCCCATCAGCGGGATATCCGATTGGCGGGTAATATGAAAGAGAGACATTTGAGTTCCTTTGTAGCTACAAATAATCAAAAAATGCGAGAGAGGCGGCTTTCAGGATATGACCGCCGTGCCGTTCTCCATCCGCACCCCGCCGGCGCCGCCCAGCTTGACCACGGGACGTCCGGAGGCGCCGGCCGCCGGGCTTGATGCTGCCTCAAATGCCAGCGGGTCCATCTCCTCCGTGCCCCAGGCATAATCCACTCTCTCCAGCTCCTCGCCATTCCTGAGGAGCACCAGATCCACCAGATGTATCGAAGAGTTCTCCCCAACTTTCGTGAACTGGGCGGGATCAAACTGCAGAAGCATTGTGGCATTTCCTGCGGACAGATCGCTTTCTACGCTCTTTTCATCCAGCTCCTCTCGATAGTCATTTACGATGATGCCCTGCAGCTCGTACCGGCCGGGCTTGGTAACCGTCACATTCACTCCGATGGCGATCGAGCCTGGGGTTGTCCGGTTGACATACTCGCCGGCGAGATAGGCTGCAGGGGGCTGGAACTGATCCGGCTGCCTGTCTATGACGATCTCTTTTTCAAATCGATCGACAAATGTTCCGCTTTTATCGTAAAGTATGAGGTTTTTGATCTGCATCGGCCCGCAATTGCCATTTCGCCAGATATCGGTGCCGTTCACATCGACCAATATGCTCCCGCTCTCCCGCAATTCGAAGCTGCGATCTATTGCCTCAATCCTGGAGCCGTTGCAGTCGGCCAGCACCCCTTTCAGATTAAAACTGCCTGGGGCTGTGATGTTCAGGCCAAAGCCGAGGGTGAGCGCATCAAAGAGGCTGTCACCGTCGCTGTCTATGGCCTCCTCAGCCGTCAAGCCTTCCAGCCTGGAGCCGCCTATGGTCAGGCTCACCGGAATCTCCAGGGTGTGGCTGTCCGAGGAGATTTTTATGTATCCATCCTGCCTGGAAAGCGATGTATCCTCGGGAATGGTGAGATTGGCCTCGATAGTCCCGTTCTCATTGCTCTCGATCTCCTCCGGGCCGAGAGTCTCGATCCAGGACCATGGATCCTCCGCATAGCTCTTGAGCAGCACGCTGAAGGATTGGCCGACATCAGGAACTTCATATCCGTAGACTTTGACCTTCCAGGGGCCCTCTTCAGGATTTGTGATCTCCAGCGGCCCTAAATCTCCCGATCCCAGCAGGGCATCGACCGGCTCTCCACCCGGATTTTCAAAGACCAGCATAAGCTCGCTGGTGTTGGTCCTGTCATCGGATAGAAGCCTGGCGGAGAGCTTCTTTGTGCTCTCCGTCGAGTTTACCGGATACTCCCAGACCTTTTTGGGTAAAACCGTACCTTCTATCTCCTGCGAGGTGGTATTTTCAATCATACCGGTGTAACTGAGGTTCTTGAGGGATAATCCCAGATTTCTCACCACAAATTGAGCATTTGCACTCGTGCCCGGCTGCGCCGATTCCAAATTCCAGCGGAGAGGGACGGTCTCTATCTGATATCTTTCAATATGCAGCGTATAATTCACCGCTCGGGATGAATTCTGGCTGTGCACGGCTATGAGCCATCTTCCAAAGGTTGGTCTTAAAATCAACTTTTTCTCAGGCTGGCTGCCCTTCTCGCCCGTATAATACTCGCTGGTGGGGGAGATCAGGAAGAGGTCCAGATTGGGATCCTGATTTGCCTCCTGCTGCCACGCCAGGGATCGCCTCAAACTCCGTGGTTCCGGGCATCATCTCCAGATAGTAGTAATGCCATTCGTTTCCTTTCAGCGATCCTGCCTCATTGCCCACTCCCCGGCTGATATTCAGGGGGCTGGCCACATTAACGCTGATGGGAATTTCCAGCAGATTCTCATCTTCCCGATCTTCCCATCTCCATCCTCTCTTGAGAATGCAATGGTGCCGTTGTAGGAGCCCGGAGAAGCATTCTGCGGCACAGCGATCGAAGCCGCAAAGACCTTCTGGTCGTTGGCCAGAATGGTCTTTAAGGGTGCCTGCAGGCTTATCCAGCCGGATATGTCACCTTTGACGGCTGTTTTGAGATTTTTTATCTCCCGATCGCTGAAGAATACGAAGCGCAAATTCCAGTCTTCATCTCCCGGTGCCAGGGCGTAAACCTTCTTTTGCGGCCTGTCTGCGCCCGTATCCAGTCCCACATAAACGCCTTTTCCTGCCGGGAGGTATGCCCAGCGGCCCGGGGTCCAGCGGTCCGGAACGACTCCGCAGATATCACTGCTATTCTGCATGATCTCATAGGAGGAAAGAGCATCCAGCATCCCCGCACCCTGA
Organism: Methanotrichaceae archaeon; assembly: GCA_963844955.1. Lineage (GTDB taxonomy): Archaea > Halobacteriota > Methanosarcinia > Methanotrichales > Methanotrichaceae > Methanothrix. Next base: position 24,341 of record CAWJQJ010000002.1, read on the forward strand.
TAGTACTCTTCATAGCGCTCGCCCAGAGTGTTATTCAATTTTCTTGCTCCCCGGGTCATGGCCGCCTTGACGCCTGCCGAGGTGAGGTTTCCGTCCGCCTGCAAGAGCAGTGCGGACAGGCCGGCCGCGACCGGTGCGGAGAGGCTGGTGCCTGACTCGCGGGAGTAGTAAACTTCAATTGGCTCCGGCCTTCGCACCTCCGTGGGCACTGTGGAGATGATGTCCACGCCGGGAGCCACCACGTCCGGCTTGATCCTGTCATCCCTGGTGGGCCCTGATCCGGAAAATCCGGCAATATGGCCGTTTTTGTCAGCGGCCCCCACGGTGATGACCTTGACTCCGTCTCCCGGAGAGTCGATCAGGCCGGGGGGCAGAGCCAGAACCACCGGGACGAAAAGAAAATACACGCCCTTTTCGCTTTCGCCACCGGATTGGGATAAGTTCACAGGAGAATTGCCGGCGCCGATCTGGCGGGCCGATGATCCCGCCACCTGTCCCTGTGCCTCGCTGCTGTTGCGGTTTCCTGCCGCCACGCAGACCACAACGCCGGCACTTGCCGCGTTATCTGAGGCCATGGTTATGGGCGGATTGGTCTCGCCCAGATTTATGCCGCCCAGGCTGAGGCTCAGGATATCGGCACCGCTGTAAACAGCCCACTCGATGCCGGCAATGATATCCGATACCTTGCCGTCTCCATTGCGGTCGATAACCTTGACGCTGAGAAGCGAGGCTCCCGGAGCTATTCCCCTGTACCGTCCATCGGAGGCTGCCCCGGAGCCGGCAATGATCCCTGCCACCATTGTTCCGTGGCCCAGTAAATCGTCTGCCGTGATCTCGTCTGCCAGGAAGTTCTTCTCGCCAACCACCTTGCCGATCAGGTCGGGGTGATTCTTGTCAATTCCGGAATCGATTACCGCCACAATTGTTCCTCTGCCATCGATTCCTTTCTCCCAGAGCCTGTCTGCCTTTATTATTTGGGCAGGCGGGATATATTCGTACGTCGAGAGATCGCCCTGCTTTAAGAGCGATTCCCCTGGAGACGAATTCTCACCGGGCTGCGATATTTGGGTATTGCCATCGAAATAGATTCCCGATACATGATCGCTCTCGGCCAGCTTTTTTATGGTTTTGGCGGCAGCCTCTCCTGCCAGGCCGGGGATGAGCCTGTAACTGTATTTAATATCGAGTTCATTAAGTTCATTAATATCAGGGTCATCAGTATCAGGACCGTCAGAAATGAGCTGGCCGGGATTGATATCATCCAGCATCACAATTACCGGGATCTTTTCATCCCCTCCCCGAACCAGGAGCTCAGCTAATGCCGGATCGATCTTCCGGTCGGCATCTGTTGGAAGCGGTGCCGCCTGCGCGCAGCATATGGCCGAAATTATGCATACCGCGGAAATAAGAATTAAAATATTTCGATTCATGATTAACCTGACCTGTGTAGTGGTGTCTCCTGGGCCTGCCCAAAATCACGCCGTGAGGTTGTTAGTAGATAATGCTAAATAAACCTGTGGTACTTCTAGCATTGATGATTTTGGACTGGCTGGCTGCCTATCTGCTCTGGATTAGCTTGCTTTTGCTCCTGGCATCAGCCCTGACCGGGAGTAGCCGTCTCGCTGTTCCCGGATGGGCCCTCTTTGCCTTCTTCTGGCTGGGAAAGATCGAGCATTATGCGGATATCGAGGACTACTTCAATGTGGCTCTCTTCCTGGCGGCAGGCCTCTTGAGCTTCTACATGGCCTGGATTGTCATGAAAAGGGGCTTTTCATCAAAGGCATGCTTCTGGGCGAGCTATGCGGCGGCAGCCTGCGGAATCATATATTTTCCATTTGCCGAGATCCCGTCGCTCCAGGCCGGATTGATCGGATTTACTACACTAGTAACCGCAAAAACGCTTCAAATCCTCTCCGTCCCCGTGATCATGGAGAGCTGGAACATAATGACCCTGAACGGCCGGTCGGTGCAGATAATCCTGGCCTGCACTGCCATCGAGAGCATCGCCCTCTTTGCCGGTCTGATTTTATCGGTGCAGGCTCCTCGAGGCCGCAGGATGGCGGCGCTGGCAGCGTCCACCATCTCCATTTATCTCTTGAACATCGTCAGAAATGGGTTTGTGCTCATGGCCTACGGATGGAGCTGGTTTGGGGAGAGCAGCTTTGATATCGCCCATAATGTCATTGCCAAGGTGGGATCTGCATTCGCCCTCCTGGCCGTATCCTATCTGATATTCATGCTCTTGCCGGAGCTTTTATCAATCATCGATGAGCTTGCAGCAGAGATAAGCCCAAGAAGAGGAGATGCATCGTGAAGCTGGCAAAGAATTCCACCGCATGGGTATCGGTGCCCATGTTTCTTACGGCAGCGCTGGCCGCGGCAGGAAACTGGTACATGTCAGCACTGGCTCTGGCAGGCTTTATTTTTATGATCTTCTTTCACCGGGATCCAGATCGCAGCCCGCAAGGCGAAGGCATGCTGTCGCCCGCGGACGGAAAGGTCATTCAGGCCACGGCGGATAGAATCACCATCTTTATGAGCCCATCCAATGTGCATGTAAACCGGGCACCTCTGGACGGCTATGTGCGCAATATAGAATACAGAAAAGGCACCCACCGGCCGGCTTTCATGGGGCGCGCCTGCAAAAATCAACAGAATCGCATGCATCTGGAGACCGATGCCGGGGAGATGGAGCTGCGCCAGATAACAGGAACCCTGGTCAGGAAGATCATCTGCTATGTCCGTCCCGGAGATCAGGTGTCGCGAGGAGACCGGATAGGCATGATCCGCTTCGGCTCACGGGTGGAGGTAAGCATTCCCGCATGCTACCGTCTGCAAGTAAGCCCTGGCGACAGGGTTCGGGCTGGAGAGACTGTGGTGGCAGTGAGGAGTTCATGAATGTCTTTCGGGTCATTCGGCTGCCTGACTTATTCACTCTCTTGAATGTCGTTTTCGGATTCCTGGCAATTCTGGCTGCAGGTAGAGGCTGGGGCGGCAGCTCTCCCCAATATGCCGTGGTGTTCATACTTCTGGCGGCAATGGCGGACGGCGTGGACGGATTCCTGGCAAGGAAGGTGGGCGGAAGTCCCCTGGGCGGCAATCTGGATTCTCTGGCGGACCTGATCTCCTTTGGCGCGGCTCCTGCATTTCTGGCCATTTCCGCCTTTCATCTTCCTCCCCACATCTGGCCGCTGGCCATTTTCTTCCTGCTCTGCGGAACGCTGCGCCTGGCCAGGTTCAATGTCGTTTCCGGCAAGAGCGATCAGTTCTTTGAGGGGCTTCCCATCCCCGCGGCAGGAATCGCACTTTCTGCCAGCGTTCTCCTGGGAAGGCCGGCTCTTACCATCGTGCTCATGCTCTTTTTAGCGCTGCTCATGGTGAGCAGCGTTCCCTATCCCAAGATCAGGGACCTGCGCGTCATGCTATTGCTGGGCGGCATATTCCTGGTCGTGGGATCAATTCTCTTCCTGCAGAGCAATATTCTCAATGCCGCGCTTGTGGTGATTGCGCTTATCTCTCTTTATCTGGCCAGTCCGGTGGTGTTATCACGCCTGAAAAACGGGAAATAGCCGCTTTTGAGGCAGGTATCAAGCTTGGCGCGCTCTACCATCAGTTCGTGGGCGCGCCGGTGAGCGTCAAAACGGCATCCAGTCTGGAAGAGGCCATGCAGGAGAGCATATCCCTGCAGCCCTATGTAAAAGAGGTGCGGGTCAGAATTGACCGGCAGATGCTGAAAGAGAATGTTTTCGGCTACGGCGAGCTGGAGGGGCGCATGATCAGCGCCGAGGTAAAGATAGAATATGAGGGAGAGATCATCTCTGCCAGGCTGCAGTTTGACGCAGAAAAGAACTATCCGCTCATGAGCCTTCTTTGAATCATTCGAACTCTATCGTCCCCGGCGGTTTGGGGGTCAGGTCGTAGACCACTCTGGCCACCGTTGGAATCTCGCCGGTGATGCGGCTGCACATGCGCCTGAGCGTCTCCCAGGGAAGCTCCATCGCTTCTGCGGTCATGGCATCTCGGGAGGATACGGAACGGACCGCCACAACCCAGCCGTAGACCCTGATGTCGCCTTTCACACCGGTGGCTTTGCCGAGCAATGCGGCGAAGGCCTGCCAGGGAGAGTACGCCATGACCTCTTCCTCCACAATGGCATTGGCTTTTCTGACAACGTCCAGCTTCTCGGATGTGACTTCTCCCACGATGCGAACCGCCAGCCCGGGTCCTGGATAGGGCATCCTCTCGCTGATCTCTTGAGGAAGGCCCAGGGCTCTGGCCACCTCGCGAACCTCATCCTTGTAAAGATCGCGCAGAGGCTCGATTATGGTTTTGAAGTCCATGCAGCTGGGAAGCCCTCCCACATTATGATGAGCCTTTATGCCGCCCTCCGACTCGATTCTGTCAGGGTAGATGGTTCCCTGCATGAGGCATTCGCCGCCAATTTTGCGGGACTCCTCTTCAAAGACGCGGATGAAGGTCTCGCCTACGATCATCCTCTTCTCTTCCGGGTCGGTGACGCCTTTCAGGGCATCGAGAAATCTGTCGTGGGCGTTTATGCGCACCAGGCCGATGTCCTGGAAGAGCTGCTCAATTCGGTCCGACTCGAACTGCCTCATCAGCCCTGAGTCCACATAAACCGGGACCAATCGGTCTCCAATGGCGCGATGGGCCAGCATGGCGCATACTGAGCTGTCCACGCCTCCCGATAAACCTATAATGGCGCGTCCCCGTACATCGCGCCTGATCTCCTCGATGGCGTCCTCTATGAAACGTTGCACATTCATGGCCATAATAGCAACCCCGGCTTTTGGAATAATAGGCTTGCGGTTATGAATAATTTCTGCCCGCCACTGGATAGGAGGCCCACTGATGCTTTTTCAGATGATCTTAATATGACACGTACATGAAAAATAAGGATATAAATTATGAAAGAGATGGATATATTGGCGGGATGAGAGAGTGGGGCTCGGGGCTCGCCATCAGAAACCTCCTCTGGGAGGGCTTTTCCTCCGGCCCTCCCCAAACCATATATGCATTGGAAGCCATATTTCTTCTACCTGATCTTGATTGACGAGTTTCGAGGTGCATGAATATGAATTATTGCAGAATTTTGTTTTGCATGACAGCGCTCACCGCGCTCATTCTAGCAAATACTTCTCCGGCAGAGGACTATCTGAGTGGAGGATATGTGAGCAGTTACGATCGATCCATGATGATGGACCCCGGAATAGCCGGCATGGTGCAGTGGCTCGATGCGCCCATCGTCATCTTCCCCTGGTATAGCTCCGATGGCTCCTTCTACAGACAGGCGGTTCCCAGCAGCATATTCAATCCTTTTCGGGAGTATTATGCAAGCACAGGGACCACGGCGACGGGCGGGATAGTGAGCAATCCCGTAAAGTATGATGTTACCGGGAAAACGCCTTACGGCATATACTACGGCAACGGTCAGGGAATGCCCTACTCGCAATATGCCTCAGCACCGTCTTCCGGGACCAATGAACTCTGGATTTCCGGGCAGACAAACTGGACACAGTACGCGGTAAGCCCAGTGGGAGCCTCGCTGCAACTGGTGGCCAATGCGCCGACAGGAGGGATGGGCGGCTTTTATGAGGTGGTCCAAACCAATACGGTTAGCACCGAATACAAGACCTATCAGTTCAATCCGGGCTACAGCGCCATGAACTATAGAGTCGACCAGATAGGAAGGCACATGCTCTACTTTGTGGTGAACAACCAGCCAAGCAATATGGTCATTGTGGATGTATTCTCTCAGGCACCGGGGTAAGAAAGGCGGACATATTTCCGCCTTCCAGTCTCAATTCCGCCAATCTAATCTTCTTGCACGAGCGGACAACACTCCAGCCACTCCTTCTCCGGGCTGACCGTCCTGTTAGCCCATCTCCATCTGGCCTTGCCGGCCAGGCTGAAGTTTCCGGCCAGCCTGCTGTCGGCTAAGCCGCCGGGCCAGGAGGCGGTGCGATCGGCCAGACCCAGCACTCGGGCGGAGGTCTCCAGATAGGAGAGGGTCTTGCCTAGCTGGGCTTTGTAGCTGAGATTGAGGTTTTTTGCTTCATAGTATCTGTCGCTCCAGCGAATGTCCCGGTAGTCGTTTTCCGACCGAAGGAATGCCGACCAGTCTCCCTGAGGCGGATTTGCCGCAATATCCGAAAAGCCGGCAGACTCTGAAGACCGGGCGGCCAGGATGCTTCTCTGGGCAGAGATGCTGGCCGAGCTGTAGGTCAGCGTCTCATCGGCCTGATAGTCTCCTGATCCGTGCTCTGCGTACGCGAGAGTCGATCCGACTATGGGCCGAATTCTGGTGGTAGCCGATGCCGAGAAGTTGAACTCGCCCCCTGTGATATGAACATTATTTGTGACCAGAAAGCCTTCCGCCTCAGTGCTGAGCAACCCCTTCGTGGCCGCAAAACCCCGGCCGGATACGTGGCCGTCGATGCTGGCCCGGGCAGCGGGCTTAAGGCTTCTCATCTTGACGATTATCTGGCCGTGTGCGCCCGGCGGCAGGTCGGGGAAGGTCCAGGTATCCGTTGTGCCGGGATCGGGTGGCGGATAGGACTCGATGAAAACCGTTCGCGGATCGTAATCCTCCTTGACGGTCAGGTCCGTGGCCTTTAGCTCATTATTTCCATAGGTTATGGTGTAGGTCATCAGGCCGCCGGGGCTCGCGGATGAGGGACCGTCCTTTATCTCTTCCTCCTCCAGGGGCTCAAAGCTTATGATCTCGTCACCAATCTTTATGCAATCGATAAATGCAGATGTCAGAGGAGACTTGCTGTCCTTATAAACCGTGATGTACAGCTTGACAATGTTCTTTCCATTCAGTTTGCTCTTGCATGTTTCCAGGCTCTGCGAGAGGAAGGATTTGTCTTTGTACTTATCATATTCCAGATCAAATCCATCCAGTTCGCTCCACTGAGTGCCGGACATTTCCATCTCGGACCATGATCTTTCCCGCGATATGATCCTGGCATCCTGGAGACTCTTGCTGTTGTAGCTGTCGTCTCCATCGCCGTCCAAATAAAGCTCAACTTCCACTGTTCCATCTCCTAATTGGGGATTTATCCACATGCTGAGCTGATCAAGATCTGCAAGGGGCAAGGACGCATCCGGATAGATGTAGATCCTGGCATAATTGCCTTTGCTGTCTATGGACAGCTCGGCAGAGCTGCTGCCGTGAAAGCTTTGCCCCGCAGAGACTGCAGCATCTGAGTTTTTTGTATTGCTCAGGCTGTAATCCAGATCAGTAAGGCAGGATGAGCTGAAGATACCTATTTGAAAAAAAGCTGCAATAAGTATAAGGAATAATAGAGGCCGGTTGTAATGCAATGGCTTGCTCATACATCCACGTATTTATGTAACTGTAGAAATACCATTCGCTCCATCTTAGTCACAAATGACCTAGATCAGGTCTACATAACCTCTACATGAAAAAAAGGGTTATTAACTTCGGCGATAATCGACTATTTGGCAGGTAGGAGAGTGGGGACTTGTCCTTACCGCCTGGGCAGGAGAGTTGGAAAGGGGATATCCTCCTGCCCAGAATCTCTTGAAACCTTTCAGGTTTTTGCCTCTTTAGTCGCCCATCTCTAAAATCCGTCTCAGTTCATCGATTACCACCGGCTTGCTGATGTAATCGTCCATGCCGGCCGCCAGGCACCTCTCCCGGTCTCCTTCCAGGGCGTAGGCGGTGATGGCTATTATCCTGGGCCCTTCGGGCCATCGCCTGCGTATCTCTTGTGAGGCCTCCAGCCCATCCATCTCCGGCATTTGCACGTCCATGAGAACAACGTCGTAGGTCTGGCGCTCCAAAGCCTGCAAGACCTCCAGGCCGTTCCCGGCCACATCTGCGCTGTAGCCGATCCGCTTTAGCATCTGAATGGCGACCATCTGATTGACACAGTTGTCCTCTGCCAGCAAAATGCGCAAAGGCCTGTGTCCTGGCTGCCGCGCCGTTGCCTTCTCTTTTTTGATGCAGGAATCGATCGGAATAGACCTTTCTTCCGCCTCCTCGGCCAGAATTGTGAAATGGAAGGTGGAACCCAATCCCGGTTGGCTTACCACCCAGATCTCGCCACCCATCATCTGGACCAGCCTGCGACTGATGGCCAGGCCCAGGCCGGTTCCGCCATACTTGCGCGTGGTAGTGGAATCAATTTGGGAGAACGATTGAAACAGCCTGTCCAGCTTTTCCTCGGGAATTCCGATGCCAGTATCGCTAATGGAAAAATGAAGCTCATATAGTCTGCTTTCCTCGGAGGGCTGTCCTGCCAAAGCGTTGCTATCTCTCTTTATGGGCTTTGCTCCTGCAGAGATCTCTATAGTACCAGCATGCGTAAATTTGACTGCATTGCTCAGAAGGTTGACTAATACCTGGCGAAGCCTGGTGACATCGCCTTTGAAGCGCGCCGGAATCGTCCCATCCAGGAGAAATTTTATAGCCAGTCCTTTCCTCTCTGCTTCCGCCTTTACCAGATCCGCGGCCAGGTAAATGCATTCTCTCAGATGGAACGGATGGCTGTCAAGCTCCATCTTTCCCCCTTCAATCTTGGAAAAGTCCAATATCTCATTGATAACTGAGAGCAAGGAGTTGCCACAGCTTCTCACGGTCTCTACATAATCTCTTTCTTGTGGGGTCAAGTCTGAATTCAGAAGCAATCCGGTCAGGCCCACCACGGCATTGATCGGCGTTCTGATCTCATGGCTCATGTTGGCCAGAAACTCGGATTTGGACCTGACTGCAGCTTCTGCAGCCTCTTTTGCCTTAATTAGATTGTCTTCGACATGCTTTCGATCTGTGATATCGCGGATGGATTCTATGGCCCCGAAGACATTGCCGGCAGAGTCGTAGAGAACTGTAGCGCTGCCCAGGAGATAGACACTTCCGCCCCGCATTTTGGGCATAAACGACTCTCCCATGAGAACTCTTCCTTTTTTCTCAATATGATCATATCCGCTCTCAATATCTCTATCGGCATTTAAAACCAGATCGATGAGTATGGGCCTTCGAGTTCCATAAAAGGGTAATGCATACTCATAATCGTCTTTTCCTATCATATCCTCGGCTAAGATGCCAGTCATGGCCTCGATAGCCTTGTTCCAGGCTACCACCTTCCCCTTACTATTTATGACAAATGTGGCGTCAGGCAGAAAATCGATGATATCCATCAAGCGTTGCTCCGATTCCTGGAGAGCCACCTCCGCTTGCTTGCGGTCGGTGATGTCTCTGGTCACCCCAACGAGAAATTCGTCTCCTGATTTATCTTTATAGAATGTTTTTTTTACCTGCACGGTGCAGGTCACGCCTGGTGAATAGGTATTCGTCTCCTCGTTTACGTTTTCTTCTCCTGAGGCAAATACCTCCTCGTCCTTCTGCCAGGAGATGTCTGCCATCTCCCTGGATGGGAAAAGCTCATAAGCAGTCCTTCCCAAAATTTCCCCTCTTGGGCGGTCAAAGAGCTTGCATGCGGCATCGTTGACAAGAATTATCCGGTGCTGCCTGTCCTTGACATGAATTGGATCGCCGATAGAATTGATTATCTTTTCCAGAAAATCCTTGGTGTTGAGCTTCTCTCCAGCAATATGCTCCTGACTGCCATCATTCTGCTTTTGTATTTTCAAATTGTCTAAATCGCTTTTATCCTCAAGAAATCTTTCCAATTCCTGCAGCTCAAAAGAGGAATCGAATAGCGTCTCAGATAAACAAGCCGGGTCTAATTGGCTTTTGATTCTGAGATCGTCTAACCGAGCGCGAAGCTGGCAAAGTCTTTGCAGTGCTTCATTGTATTGCATTTCTTGTCCCGGAAAAGACATAAGCGTATTTTAGAGCTTCCCTGAATAGGAATTTTTTATTCTAAACCATCATGAGTGAGGCCTGTTTGCGATAAATAATTATCCCCCCGAAATGCTTTGAGGATATGTGTATTGCTGCTCAAAAAGGAGCAGCTCTAAAGCCTTCGCGCCGACCGGGCTGATAGCAGATGATGGGCATTGGCGGCGGATTTCACTTATCATCTCCTGCGTCTCTTTGCGCCGCTCGCGCCGCCAGCCTGGCCAGGCGCACCGGCTCCGGCACCCGCCCGTCTCGAGTGAATTTGTTGAGCAGGACTCTTGCTTCCTCAGGCGAGGCTCCTAAGGCCCGCAGGTAGACCTCGTAGCCAGTCCTTAGCCTGACGCTCTGGCGCTCTCCCAGGCTCCGGTAGCGGCGAAGCTTCTCCTCCGGCTGCGGGAAATAAGCGCGAATGTATTTCTCGAGTCCGGGAGACTCTTCGTATGTCAGGCAGATCAGAGGCCTTTGAACTCTAATGAAGACCTCCTCCAGGTCGACAATGTTAAACCAGCTCAAAGCCGCGCCGCTTAAGAGCAGGGCGTTCACATCCGCCCGGTCCAGCTGCCGGTAAAGGCTGAGGACGGCCTGGGTGGCATCGTCACCTCCCACGCTGGCACGGGCATAGGCCAATCCGTCCACGCGCAGATCGGCACGCATGACTGCGCCTGCCAGAATTGAGGTGGAGCGAGTGCGCAAAAAGCTCTCCGCAATCCCTAGAACCCGCAGGGCAGGCTTGTTGAGATGAAGGGTCATTCACAAGCCCTCTCCAGGGCCTCTCTCAGGGAGGCCGACATCTAAAAGTTTTTCATTCAAACAGCATGACCTCCACATTCTCTCCTGCCTCCAGCCCCTCTTGCTGCTCGGGCACGACGACAAAGCCGTCCGCCCGGGCCACGGAGCTGAGGATGCCTGCCCCGGAGATCATGATAGGCTCGGCCTGTCCATCTTTCAGGGCCACTCTCACCAGGCTCAGGTATCCCGGTCGCGAGGGGATCTTTCTCGCCAGCCGGGCAGAGACCTTCGGCAAAGCATCACTGCGGCGCGCTATCTTCTGCAGAGCCGGCTGCACGAAAAGATAGAGATCAAAGAGCGCAGCCACCGGATATCCGGGCAGGCAGACCACTGGCTTGCCGGCCACGACGCCAAAAGCAGTGGGCTTTCCCGGCTGCAGGCGCACTCCGTGAACCATCAGCTCTCCCATCTCGCTCAAGACCCGGGGGGCATAGTCCTTATCTCCCACCGAAGTCCCGCCGATTATTATGATCAGGTCCGCATGCAAATTGGCCGAGATGGCCTCGCGAATCAGTCCCTCATCATCCGGCACAATCTCGCTCTTCTCTGCCAGGGCCCCCCATCTCTGTGCATAGAGCCGGGCCATGAGGCCGTTGATCTCATAGGCCTCGCCCGGGGCTAGAGCCCGCGAGCCTATGGCCACCAGCTCTCCTCCGGTAGGGATGATGACCACTTTCGGCTTCTCGTAAACCTGCACCTCGCCAATTCCCAGCGCCGAGAGCAGAGCAACATCCGGGGGCCGAAGGGTGTGGCCCTGGGAAAAGACCGATTCTCCCTCCCGGATGTCCTCTCCGGTTCGGGAGACATTCCTGTAAGCGTGCAGCTGTGCCGTGATCTCCAATGTCGATTCGCGCAGCCTGGCATCTTCCAGCATCATCACGGCGTCATATTCTCCGGGAACGGGCATGCCAGTACGCACCGGCTGGAATTTGTCCAGGAAAACGGGTGCATGGGGCCTGGCACCCTTTGTGTCTGAGGAGCGCACGGCAAAGCCGTCCATGGCCGCCCGGTCAAAGCCGGGCAGGCTCACCGGGGAGCGGACCTCCTGCGAGATGACCCGGCTCTCTGCCTGCACGCTGGGAATGAACTGCGTGCGCTCTATGGGCAGGCAGCGATCGAGAAGCATCTCCTTTGCCGCTGCCGCTCCACAAAAACGTTTAAACATGCAAAGGCTCTTTCTGCGTTCTCACCGATATATCCTTTTGTATATATTCTATATATCCTGTGAAAGCTTCATATAATGTAAAGAGGGAGGGGTGGGCAGATGCTGAAGATTTCATGAAGATTCATGACTCTGGATGGATGATTTGATGGACGCTGTTGTATGGCTGGAAGAAGTCGGCAAGAATGATCTTTCCGTAGTGGGCGGCAAGGGTGCAAGCCTGGGTGAGATGATAAATATCGGTGTTCCCGTACCTGGTGGATTCGCGGTCACGGCTCAGGCCTTCCGGGATTTCATCAACCGGGCGGGCATCGCCAAGAAGCTCTTCGAGGCCCTTGAAGTTGATGTGAATCAAGAGTCCGAGCTGCACCGGGCCGAGGAGATGGCCAAGAAGCTCATCATGGATGCCAGGGTGCCGGATGATATTGAGAAGGCCATAAAATCCCGCTACGAGGAGCTATGCAAGCGGGAGGGAGAGCAGGTCTTCGTGGCGGTTCGGTCCAGCGCCACCGCCGAGGACCTGCCCGATGCCAGCTTTGCCGGGCAGCAAGAGACCTTCCTCAACATGCGCGGTGCCGAAGATGTCTTTAACGCCGTGCGCAAGTGCTGGGCATCTCTTTACGGGGCGCGGGCTATATTCTACCGGGTGGAGCAGGGCTTTGAGCATGATAAGGTCAACCTCTCCGCCATTGTGCAGAAGATGGTGGACTCTGAGAAGTCGGGAGTGATGTTCAGCTCCCAGCCTTCCACAGGCGAGCCGCTGGTGGTCATTGAGGGTGCCTGGGGCCTGGGCGAGTCCGTGGTGAGCGGCAGCGTTTCTCCCGACAACTTCGTCGTGGACAGAAAGACCAAGAATATCGTCAGCAAGTACATCGCTACTAAGGAGATTATGATCATCAGGGACCCCGCGACCCAGAAGACGGTCACGGTCAAGGTCCCGGCCGAGAAGAAAGATGCCATCGTTCTCACCGATAACGAGGCGCTGGAGCTGGCCAGGTATGCGGAGATACTGGAAAAGCACTACGGCATCCCTCAGGATATCGAGTGGGGCGTAGAGAAGAACAAGATCTACATCCTCCAGTCCCGGCCCATTACCACCATCAACAACGGCAAGAAGAAGGAGACTGCAGCCGTCAGCGGCAAGGTTCTCTTAACCGGCCTGGGAGCCGCTCCGGGAGTGGCCAGCGGCATTGTGCGACTCATCTCCAGCGGCAGAGAGCTGGACAGGGTCAAGCAGGGCGACATCATGGTCACCAAGATGACCATGCCGGATATGGTTCCGGGCATGAAGCGCGCCGGGGCCATTGTCACCGATGAAGGCGGCATGGCCTGCCACGCGGCGATTGTAAGCCGCGAGCTGGGCTGTCCCGCCGTGGTGGGCACCAAGAAGGCCACCTCTCTCCTTAAGGACGGCATGGAGATCACAGTTGACGGCGGCAAGGGCATCGTCTACGAGGGCCGCGTGGCCCTGGCCGCACCTGCCAGGCCTGCATCCGCAGCCAGTGCGGGGGGCGTGGTCTTTACCAAACCCATAACCGCCACTGAGATCAAGGTCAATGTCAGCGAGCCGGATAGAGCACAGGCCGCGGCCGCCACCATGGCGGACGGCGTGGGCTTGCTCAGAATCGAGCACATGATCCTGGGCCTTGGCAAGACTCCCAACTGGTATATCAAGAGCGGCAAGACTGAGGAGTACATAGACGAGCTGGTCAAGGGCGTCAAGGTTGTGGCCGATGCCTTCTACCCCAGACCGGTATGGGTGCGCACCCTGGATGCGCCCACGGACGAGTTTCGGGCCATGGAGGGCGGCGAGGGCGAGCCCATCGAGCATAATCCCATGCTCGGCTGGCGCGGCATCCGGCGCGACCTGACCGAGACGGAGCACTTCCGCCTGGAGATCCGGGCCTTTAAGAAGCTGCACGAGATGGGCGCGACCAATGTCGGCATCATGCTGCCCATGGTGCAGCACGTTCGGGAGTTCCAGAAGGCCAAGGCCATCATGTTCGAGGAGAACCTGGATCTGGAGAAGATCGATGTGGGCATAATGGTGGAGACGCCCGGAGCCGCGCTCACCATTGAGGACTTCATCGAGGACGGAATAGACTTCGTCTCCTTCGGCACCAATGATCTGACCCAGTACACTCTGGCGGTAGACCGCAATAACGAGAATGTGGCCGGGCTTTACTCGGAACTGCATCCCGCCATTCTCAAGCTCATCGAGTACGTTGTGGAGCGCTGCAATGAGGCCGGAGTCAAGACCTCCATCTGCGGTCAGGCCGGATCATACCCGGAGATGGCCAAGAGGCTGGTGGAGATCGGCATCACCAGCATATCTGCCAATATCGATGCCGTGGCCACAGTCAGGGAGACGGTGGCAAGAAGCGAGAAGATCCTGATGCTCAAAGCCCTGAGAAACAGGGAATAAAGCTTAAGGATTCCAAAGACAATGGAAATGGGACCTGAAATGAGAGAAAAAGCCCTTCCCGAAGATGAGGTTATGCAGATCCTGGAGGAGATAAGAGCTCATGACTACAGCTATGGCCGGTTCTTCTCCACCATGTGCACCCTGCCTCACCCCATCGCGGTGAGGGCTCACGACATGTTCCTGGAGACAAACCTGGGCGATCCGGGCCTGTTTCCGGGCGTGGCCGAACTGGAAGAGCGCGTCGTGGCCATGCTGGGCGAGATGCTGGGCTGTCCGGATGCCGTGGGCTACGTTTCCACGGGCGGCACGGAATCAAATATCCAGGCCATTCGGGCGGCCAGGAACGAGTCGGGCACAAAGGGCGGCAATATCGTGGTTCCCGCCTCGGCCCATTTCTCCTTTGACAAGATCGGAGATCTTCTCTGTCTGGAGGTGAGGAAGGCCGAGCTGGACGAGAGCCTCAAGGTTGACCTCTCTTCGGTCGAGTCACTGCTGGATGATAAAACGGTGGCTCTGGTGGGCATTGCCGGAACCACTGAGTTCGGACAGGTGGACCCCATTGAAGAGCTGGCCGGGATGGCCGGGGAGCGGGGCATTCACCTGCATGTGGATGCTGCCTTCGGGGGCTTTGTCCTGCCCTTCCTGGACAGAAAATTTGCCTGGGATTTTTCCGTGCCGGAAGTCTCCTCCATCACCATTGATCCGCATAAGATGGGCATGAGCACCATTCCCGCCGGAGGCCTGCTCTTCCGGGGCAGGGAGTGCTTGAGCGCCCTGGAGACGGAGACTCATTATCTTACCAAAGCGAGGCAAGCGTCGCTGACCGGCACAAGAAGCGGGGCGGCAGCCGCGGCCACCTATGCCGTCATGATGCACCTGGGCCGGGAAGGCTTCAAAGAGATGATAGACTACTGCATGGAGCTGACGCGCCACCTGGTTAAAGGGGCGGCAGAGATCGGCGTTCTGCCCGTAATCGAGCCGGTCATGAATGTCGTCGCGCTTAAGGTTCCAGGGCCGGCAAAGGCACGTGAAGAGCTGATGAAAAGGAACTGGCATGTCTCCATATCTCGCGAGCCCAATCGCGCCCTGCGGCTGATCTTGATGAGGCACATGACCCGGGAGAACATAGACCTGTTTCTGGAGGATTTGCAGGCAATTATCCGGTAAAAAAAGATTTGCAGATCCATTGCAGGCCTTGAGGACGGAATAATTATTTGATTATTCCTTTCTGTTTAATGATATATACCACTCTCTTGAAATCGTCAGAGTCTTCTGTATCGCAGTGGTATCCGTCTCTGATTCCGACTTCCACGGTGTATATTCCGGCCTTTGCAGGATTTGTGTCCCATGTCCAGACATTATTTGTTGTCCAGAGAGTCATGGGCAACCATACATCTTCTGTTGAAGGCCCTTTAAGAACGAATTGATAAAGAACTGTATCTTTATCCGGATCAGAGGCTTTTGCCGTCCAGGTTACCTTTACGCCGTGATCCTGCGGACTTTGTCGATCCGATTTGACGCTCTGCAAAGAGGGTTTGGAATTAGCTCTTGAATTCTGGCCGATGCCTTCGATGCTATCGATAACATATTCCGCACTGATGTGGCTATCATGTCCCCAGGGTGCAGAATGGCGTTCATCCCTTATGCGCATGTCTATGATATTCAAACCGCTATCAATCGGGCTGGTCGTCCAGTTCCATGTATTGTTCTCCGTCCAGCCGGTCATTGATTTCCAGGCATTCCCTGTCAGAGGCCCGTTCAGCCAGAATTGATATAGCAACCTGTCCCCATCTGGATCGTAAGCATTTCCAGTCCAGATGATTGTGGATCCGGCCATTTGCGGGCCTTCTCGATCCGGTGTGAGGCTTTTGGCTGAAGGCGGCTGGTTTGCGGCACCAGTTGCGGCTAGATCGGAGATTGGTGCTGAATTTTGGGTTCTGGCAAGCATAAGCTCTTTAGTAGTAATAGCCTGGCCCAGGCAAATAATAGCTATCACTAACAAAGATCCTGCCAAAAGGATTCGGCGACAATTTTGTCTATTCATCTTAAACCCCCTCTATTCATTCTTCAACTCCCTATTAGATCAATATCTTTATCATTCTAATTAAATTTTTCTAAAGCTTTTGGTACTGAAAGATCTCTGCTATTAAAGATTGTTAAGTGATTTGATGTTGAAAAATAATTTCTCTCTATTTTCTCTAAGCGAATAGAGAAAATTTATAGTATAGTTTATGATATATAATTTTAAAACAAGATTATCTCCTGGTTTTGCTGCAACCAGGGATTTATCCTTCTCAGAATTTCGGATTTAGACCTTGTGACCGATGGCAAAGCGCCTCATTACCTTATCGATCTGGATCTTGACCGCGTCGCCGACCTTGGTATCAGCCACGAAGATCACAAATCCTTCCACCCGGGCGATGCCGTCGCCTTCGCGGGCGATATCCTCGATGTTGACATCGTACTCTTTTCCGACCTCGACTGGGGCAGGGGTGCCCATGGAGGACCGGCCTTCTTCATAACCTGACAAAATACATCACCGTCCTTAGAAGAGAATTCAGATTTTATGACCGATGGCAAAGTGCCTCATAACCTTGTCGATCCGGATCTTTGCATAGTCTGGCATCAAACTTACGAAGATCACAAATCCGAACAAATCTTCACCGTCCTTTGCGAAAACCACAAGACAGCTTTCGCGATCAGCTCCCTCGTTATCCCACTATTAAATCCTTTTGCTCATAAATTCATTTGCCTGTGCCATGCCAATTTATTTCTGCCATGATGTGCTTTTCCCTGGACATGGACTGCCTGGATAGATACAGGGAAATCGTTTGGGACTATGAGGGCTTTTTAGCCGTTCAATGCCTGCCTCTCTCAAGCTCGGCTCGCATCAATACCCTGAAGATAGATAGAGATCAGCTCCTGGAAAGGCTGGCGGAGGAGGGCGTGCCCTTTCAGATCTTCTCCTGGTATTCCCTGGGCCTGAAGCTGGACATAGAGAGCCCGGGCAAATTGCTGGAAAACCTCCTGGGCTATATTCACATCCAGGAAGAGGTATCCATGGTCCCGCCCCTGGTGCTCGATCCCCAGCCGGGAGAGACCGTGCTGGACCTGTGCGCTTCTCCCGGCAGCAAGACCACTCAGATCTCGCAGATGATGGATAATCGCGGCCTGGTCATAGCCAATGAGCCCTCCCTGGCCAGAGTCGCTCCGCTTCGCTCGAACTGCGAGCGGCTGGGCGTGCTTAACGTGGCCATCACCCGCTACGATGGCCGCAATTTTCCCCGTGGCCCCTTTGACAGGGTCCTGGTGGATGCGCCATGCTCTTCCGAGGGCCGGGAGAGAAGAGGGCCGGGCACTCTATCGCGATGCAATGCCAAAAGGTCCCAGGATTTGCATGTCCTGCAGACCTCTCTTCTCAAAAATGCTCTGCGGCTGACCAGGCCGGGTGGGGTGGTCGTCTACTCCACCTGCACCTATGCCCCGGAGGAGAATGAGCTGGTGGTGCAGGAGGCGCTGGAGGGAGCGGATGATGCCCGGCTGGAGAAGATCTCCATCCCCGGCCTGAAAGAATGTCCCGGAATTGTGGAATGGAACGGCAAAAGGCTTAACGAGGAGCTCTCGCAAACCGCTCGCTACTACCCTCATATCAACGATACGGGAGGATTCTATGTCGCCAAGATCATCAAGAGTTAGGAATATCTTCGAGCCGCTCCCTGCCGAGAGGGTGACAAAGCTATGGCATTCCCGTTTTGCAGTTCCTGAGCAGGCTTTTTCGAATTTCCGGTTCTTTCGCAAAGCTCAGAGCGTCTGGGCTCTCTCTGATGTCGATCTTCCCCGTCTGAGCTATGAGGCCCTGGGAATGCGCATTATGAGCTGCAAGGACCGGCCCTGGAAGCCCACCACCTCCGCCCTGCAGATCTTCGGGAGATACGCCTCGAAAAACCTGATGCACCTGGACCGGGACCAGGCCATGGTCTTCCTGGAGGGCGGCAGCCAGGTCGTGCCGGGAGAGGAATGTGAGCCCGGCTATGTGGTAGTATTTTATAGAGGGGAAGTGCTTGGGTGCGGTCTGTACTCACACGGAAAGCTGGCCAGTCAGATTCCCAAAGAACGAAGAATGGCCGGCAGGGAGAGCGAGGATCCCCTATGATCTCGGATGAAGAGCTGAAGAAGCTGTGGCAAGAGCCCCTGCGCCTCTTTCGCCTGGCCAATGCGCTGCGAGGCAAGAGCGGTAAGGACGATGTCTCATTTGTCATAAACAGAAACATTAATTTCACAAACAAATGCATTGGAACCTGCAAATTCTGCTCATTCAAGCATAATGAAAGCTACACTCTCGGCCATGAAGAGATCCTGGAGCGTGCCGCCGGGGCGCAGAGGCAGGGGGCCACTGAGATCTGCCTGCAAGGGGGACTCTCTCCGGGGATGACTGTGCAGGATTATTGCGAGATATTGGAGGTCATTCATTGCGACTTTCCCCGGATGCACCTGCACGCCTACTCGCCCATGGAGGTTTTGCACATGTCGAGAAACTCAGGCGTTCTTGTCGAAGAGACCCTGCGGGAGCTGAAAAGAAGCGGCCTCGGCTCTATGCCCGGCACAGCGGCTGAGATTCTGGTCGACAGCGTGCGCCGGAGGATATGCCCTGATAAGCTGAACGCGGCAGAGTGGCGGCAGATAATCCGGGCAGCTCACTTGATGGGAATTCCCACCACCTCAACCATGCTCTTTGGCCATGTGGAGAGCCTGGAAGACCGTCTCAGGCACCTGCAGATCTTAAAAGAGATTCAGGCAGAAACGGGAGGAATTACCGAATTTGTCCTTCTTCCCTTTATTGCAGAGAATAATATGCTCGGCAAGATGGTAAAAGGGGCAGATCTATTGGACTGTCTGAAGATGCATGCTCTGGCCAGGGTCGCACTCTATCCGCACATCAGCAACATTCAGGCCAGCTGGACAAAATTAGGCCGCAATGCTGCGGCGGCTGCCCTGGATTGGGGGGCCAACGACCTGGGAGGAACTCTCATGGATGAGGGAATTGCCCGCAACGCCCGGGAGGCACCCTGCATCACCGCGGCTGATCTGATTGAGCTGATAGAGGGGCGGGGAAGAAAGCCAGTGCAGAGGACGACCCTGTACGAGAGAGTCTGATCTATGCACTTGAGTTGGATTTTTCGAGAAGATAAGCTTTACATATTTTGACGGTGTACTCCCGTACGGTGGGGATCATTAGAAAAATAATAGTTATCTTGTTAATCGCTCTGCTGGCATCCGTCATCTGCTGGCCGGCATCGGCCAGGGATGTCAAAGTATCAGGATCTTCAACCGTGATGCCGCTGGCCGAGGCTGCTGCCGAAGAATTCAATATCCTGCAGAAGGACTATGCGGTGACGGTTTCCGCCGGGGGGACCGGCGCGGGGATTCTTGGCATTGCCGAGCGCAAGAATGACATAGCCATGGCCTCTCGAGAGCTGACTGAGGCCGAAAGGCAGAGATTTGGCGACTCTTTTGAGGAGTTCCTGGTCGGCCTGGACGGCATCTGCCTGGCCGTAAGCGATGAGATATTCCGGGCAGGGGTGAAGGGCCTCAGCCGGCAGCAGGTCGAGGATATCTATTCCGGAAACATCACCAACTGGAAGGAGGTTGGCGGCCCGGATAAGGACATTTATGTGATAGCCCGTGAGCAGGGTTCCGGTACTCGTGACACCTTCAATGAGGTTGTGCTGGGCAGGGGAGACGCGGAGACGCCGGGCATCGATACCGTGGCCATGAGCGGGGCCGAGGTGAAGACGGCTATATCGGGAAGTGACAGAGCGATAGGCTACCTGGGCTTTAATTATCTGGGGGGCGACGTTGCAGGCATAGCCTTTAATGGAGTCGTTCCGGCCTATGAAAACATAAAACTGGATTTTTATGAGCTGCACCGGCATCTCTATTTCTACACCTTCGGGCCGCCTTCTGCCGGTGCTCAGGCATTCATAGATTACGTGCAAGGGCCGGAGGGCCAGAGGATCGCAGCGGAAGAGGGATTTATACCAATATGATAACTCCGCGTCTTCTATTTTTTCTCATTATTATAAATTGCCGGAAATTATCCGACATTAACCTTACATAATAGTATGGCAATTATATCCTGATGAGTGTCGAAGGCAGGCTATTGATATTGTTGCTGGTTCTCTTACTGGCCGCGGCGTGCGGGCAAGCCAGGGAATCGAAGGTTTCCATCTCAGGATCAACCAATGTAATGCCTCTGGCAGAACTTGCTGCCGAAGAGTTCAATATGCTTCAAGACGATTACCGCGTGACTGTAACATCCGGAGGCACTGGCGTAGGCATCGTCGATGCGGCAGAGGGAAGATCGGATATTGCCATGGCCTCCCGAGAGATTCAGCTGGCGGAGCGGCAGAGATATGAGACGCCAACCAAGAGGTTTAAGGTCATCCCTGTGGGATTCGATGCCATATGCCTGGTGGTGAGCCCTGAGGTATACGACTCTGGAGTGACCACGCTTACCAGGGAAGAGGTGAAGCAGATCTATGCCGGAGACATCACCAACTGGGATGAGCTGGGCGGGCCGGATATGGAAATTTTCGTCATTGGAAGAAAACCGGGATCAGGGACCAGAGATACCTTTCTGGAGGCCATTTTCGGCAGCAAAGAGTCTGAGACCCCCGGCGTGATCATCGAGTCTGCGGACAGCTCCGAGGTCAAGACCGCCATTCAGGGCAGCGACAACGCCATCGGCTACATGGGATATAGCTACGTCATGCGAGGCGACACCAGGGTGATCTCTCTGGACGGCATTGCGCCGACAGTGGAAAATATCAAGAACGGCACCTATCCAATAGCTCGCAAGCTCTACTTTGTGACATTGGGAGAGCCTACCGTCGGGGCCAGGGCCTACATCGATTATGTGCTTAGCCAGGAAGGGCAGCAGATAGCTGCCGAAAACGGATTCATACCGATCTGAAATGAAACGCATTTACATGGATCATTCCGCCACCACTCCCCTGGATCCCCAGGTCCTCCAGGCCATGCTTCCCTTTTTTTCCGAGAAATTCGGCAATGCCTCCAGCCTGCACAGCTTCGGCCTGGAGGCCAAAGAGGCTCTGGA
Source organism: Methanotrichaceae archaeon (assembly GCA_963844955.1). Taxonomy (GTDB): domain Archaea; phylum Halobacteriota; class Methanosarcinia; order Methanotrichales; family Methanotrichaceae; genus Methanothrix. Next base: position 45,684 of record CAWJQJ010000002.1, read on the forward strand.
AGATTCCCGGGAGAGGGTGGCAAAGCTCCTGGGAGCAGATCCGGAAGAGATTGTCTTCACCTCGGGGGGCACGGAGTCCGACAATTTAGCCCTGAAAGGCACAGCCCGCCGCAATAGAGAGCTGGGAAGGCACATCATCACCACTCAGATGGAGCATCCTGCCATCCTGGAGACATGCCGCAAACTGGAGAAGGAGGGCTATGAGGTTACCTATCTGCCAGTGACCTCCGAGGGGCTGGTCGAGCCCGCCGCACTGGAGGCGGCCATCCGCCCCGATACCATCCTCATCTCGGTGATGCATGCCAACAACGAGGTCGGAACCGTTCAGCCCATCGAGGAGATCGGCTGCATTGCTGCCGAGAAGGGCATTTACCTGCATTCTGATGCCGTGCAGAGCGTGGGCAAGATTGCCACGGACGTCAATGCCCTGGGAGTTGACCTGCTCTCCCTCTCCGCCCACAAGCTTTACGGCCCCAAGGGCGTGGGTGCGCTCTACATTCGCCGGGGCACAAAGATCGAGAGCATTGTGCAGGGCGGAGGGCATGAGAGGGGCCTTCGCTCCGGGACAGAGAACATTCCTGGCATTGTGGGCCTGGGACGGGCGGCGGAGCTGTGCCGGGAGAGGATGAACGCGGACGGACAGAAGCTCACAGAGCTGTCCGCCCGGCTGGCCGGAGAGGTGCTGGAAAAGATCAAGGATGCCTGGGTCAACGGAAGCATGAAGAGAAGGCTTCCCGGCAGCCTGAACTTCGGCTTCAAATATGTGGAAGGCGAGTCGCTGCTGCTCTTCCTCGACTCAAAGGGCATAGCCGTGTCCACGGGATCGGCCTGCTCCTCGCACAAGCTGGAGCCTTCCCACGTGCTGCTCTCCCTGGGCCTCAAGCCGGAGGAGTGCCACGGCTCCCTGAGGATCACTATGGGCCGGTCCAATACAGAGGAAGAGGTGGACTATGTCGCTTCGTGCATTGTCGAGGCCGTTGATCGGTTCAGAGGCATATCGGCTCTGGGAAGGGATTAGAATTTAAATCTTAGTGCAGAGCCGCCTTTCTGGCCGCAACCGCGATGCCCCGCTTGATCTGCAGCATCTCCTCAGGCGCGAGCACGGCTGTTCCCGTGGCCAGCAGCCGGTCCTGTGCGTCCACCACCAGCACCTCTTCTCCGGCTCGAATCTCCGGGTCCACGGAAAGGACGTGCCTGGCAAAGAGGTTGCCTCCTTTGGCCACGAAGGGCGCGGCATCTTCTGAGGCCGTCACCCGGAGATGGGGGCTTTCCAATAAGGCATGCAGTCTCCTCGCGCCCAGCATGCTGAGGGTGAGAAGGTTGTCGCCGGCCCTAACCGTAGCAATCCTCTCCTTTGCCGAGTAAAGGTACCTCAGCCGGCGCGTCTTGGAGAGGCTGTAGGTTGTGTCGTCGGGAAAGAGGGCTTCTCCCGCGCCTCTTCCGAACTGGTAGTCGGCGATGATCCTGGCTCGCTTTAACATTGCTTTCCGCTCTGGAACATGAAATGATAAAGAGTTATGCTTTATCCGGTCTCAATCAATTTCACCATAATCTATTTTGCTCTCCTCAATGCATCTCCTCCAATCCTGATAGCATGATAGCAATACCGGTGATTTGATTGAAACCTTTAAGTGTTGAAGATCCCGAAATCGCAGCCGCGATCCAGGCGGAGCTGGAGCGGCAGCGAAATAACATAATTCTGATTGCCTCTGAGAACTTCACCAGCAGAGCGGTCATGGAGGCCCAGGGCTGCGTGATGACCAACAAGTATGCAGAGGGCTACCCAGGCAAACGCTACTATCGCGGCACCGCCAATGTGGACGTGGCAGAAGAGCTGGCTCGCGAACGCTGCAAGAAGCTTTTTGCCGGCGCAGAGCATGTCAATGTGCAGCCGGTGAGCGGCACCCAGGCCAACATGGCCGCCTACTTTTCCATATTAAAGCACGGCGACACCATCATGGGCATGAACCTGGCCCACGGCGGCCATCTCTCCCACGGCAGCCCGGTCAATTTCTCAGGCAAGATGTACAGGATCGTGCCCTACAGCGTCTCGCAGCAGACGGAGATGCTCGACTACTCGGAGATGGCGAGCATTGCCCGAAAGAATAAGCCCCAGCTCATTGTGGTGGGCGCTTCCAGCTATCCTCGAACTATCGACTTCAAGGTCGTTCGCGAGATTGCCGACGAGGTAGGGGCAAAGGTCATGGCCGACATAGCCCACATTGCGGGCCTGTGCGCCGTGGGCGCTCATCCAACGCCTGTGCCCTATTCCGATATAGTTACCACTACCACTCACAAGACACTGCGCGGGCCGAGGGGTGCTCTGATCATCTGCAAAGAGGAGCTGGCAGGGGCCATCGACCGCTCCGTTTTCCCGGGCACCCAGGGTGGGCCCTTCATGCACGCCATAGCCGCGAAAGCAGTGGCCTTCAAGGAGGCGCTGACACCCGAGTTTCGGGACTACCAGTTCCAGGTGGTCAAGAACGCCCGGGCTCTGGCGGACCGGCTGCTGGAAAACAGATTCGAGCTGGTTTCAGGGGGCACGGACAATCACCTCATGATGGTCAAGCTGCTCAAAGAGGGCATCACCGGCAAGGTTGCCGACGAGACTCTCGAGCGGGCGGGAATCACGCTCAACAAGAACATGATACCCTTCGATCCGGCCACGCCCTTTGTCACCAGCGGCATTCGCATCGGAACGCCCGCCATGACCACCCGCGGCATGCTGGAGAAGGAGATGGTGCAGATCGCAGACATGATCACCTCTGTCATTCGCGATATCAAGAACGAGGAGACGATCTCTTCCGTGCGCGCCAAGGCCAGAGAGCTGTGCAGCCGCTTCCCGCTCTATCCGGATCTGCCATAAGGCCGCCTGAACCGATAAAATCAATGACCTGATATGATAATTGATGGAAAAGCCCTGGCGGCAGACGTCGAGGTCGAGACCGCCCAGAGGGTAAAGAAGCTGGCCGGGAGGGGCATGGTGCCCGGCCTGGCCACAGTGCTGGTGGGTGAGAATCCAGCCTCGCAGATGTACATCCGGCTGAAGCACTCCGCCTGCTCCCGGGTGGGAATAAGGTCCGAGAATGTGGTGCTGCCGGCAGAGAGCACAGAAGCAGAGCTCATAGCCAGGATCCAGGAGCTGAACGGCCGTCCGGACATAAACGGCATTCTCCTGCAGCTTCCTCTGCCGAAGGGCCTCTCCCCCCAGAGGGCCATGATGAGCATCCTGCCCGAGAAGGATGTGGACGGATTTCATCCCGTAAACATGGGCGCTCTGCTGCTGGGCGCGGAGCGGCTGGTGCCCTGCACCCCGCGGGGCATCATCTATGCCCTGGAGAGGCTGGGCATGACGGGAAAGAAGCTTGAAGGGGCGGAGGCGGTGATCGTGGGCCACAGCAACGTTGTCGGCAAGCCCCTGGCGGCCATGCTGCTCAGCCGCAATGCCACAGTGCAGGTCTGCCATGTCTTCACCAGAGATCTGGCCGAGCACACCCGGGATGCAGAGATACTGGTAGTTGCGGCCGGAGTTCCCGCTCTCATCAAGAAGGAGATGGTCCGGCCCGGCGCCATAGTCTTTGATGTGGGGATCAACCGGGTGGGAGACAAGACGGTGGGCGATGTTGACTTTGAGGCCGTAAAAGAGATCGCTTCCGCCATAACGCCCGTGCCGGGCGGGGTCGGGCCGCTCACCGTGGCCATGCTGCTCTCCCAGACCGTCTCGGCGGCAGAGAGCCAGGCCGGTCAGCAGTAAAGAGATAGAGATGATTTGAGATGTCCCTGGTCATCGCACTGGCAGCCAGCCGGGAGGCAGTTATCGGAGCCGACCGGCGGGCCATCGCTTTTTTGGGCTCCTGCCCCGGACTGGAAGAGGAGCTTTACTCCGGACAGATCGAGAACGATGGGAAGCTGGCGGACAGAGCCAGGGAGCTGGGAGCCTCTTTGCAGATCTGCGACGGCAGGGAGAAGGTCTGGAGGCGCGGAGAATTGCTGGTGGGTGAGGTCACCGAGATCTCGCCCACGCTTTGCAGGCGGCGGAGGATTTATCTGACGCCCGGAGCCAGCCTGCAGGTGGACATCACCGGCGGGGGAGATTCTGAGTCGGAGAGGAAGGTGCCGGCGGCGAGGCCAGGATCAGGGCCTGGGGCGGCGTGGGCTGCACGGTCTTTGGCAACCGGTTCACCCAGAAGCTGGCCTCGGAGGAGGTCGCCCGGGCCGGCGGACGGGTCAGCGAGGCCCTCATCAAGGGCATCCTGGAAAAAGCGGGCATGCAAACGGCATCGGTAAGCCGGGAGCATACCGTTTTGCGCTGCGACGCCAAAAATCCCGATGCCAGGGCGGCTCTTTACCGGGCGCTGGAGGAAGACTGCCAGGAGAGCGGCTGGAGGCTATGCGCTCCGCAGTGATCCTGGCAGGCGGAAACAGCCGCCGCCTGGGCGAGGAAAAGTCGCTCCTGGAGTTTGACAGAAAGCCTCTCATCTGCTGGACGGTGGGCAAGCTGGCCCGGGCAGCGGATGAGATTGTGGTGGTGGCCCGGGACAGGAGCCACGCAGGCCGTCTGGAGGAGGTCATTTCCGGCTACAGCGCCAGGCCAGAGATTGAGATCGAGATTGCATTCACCTGGGACAGCGTGCCGGGATTTGGGCCGGTGGCGGGGCTGGATGCCGGCATGAAGCGAGCGCGCGGGACTTTTGCCTTTGCCACGGGATGCGACCTGCCTTTTTTGCAGTCCCAAGTTATCGAGAGGCTCTTTGAGCTGGTTGATGGAGAAGAGGGATATGAGGCGGCGGTTCCCGTGCAGCCCAACGGATTTTTTGAGCCGCTTCATTCCGTTTATCACCGGGAAAAGATGGGCCGGGCCTGCCAGCGGGCGATGGCAAAGGGCGAGCGCAGGATTCATGCTCCCCTGCAGGAGCTGAAGGTCAACCGCATCCCGGTGGACCTGCTGCGGCCTCTGGATCCGCAGCTGCTATCCTTCTTTAATCTGAATACCGCTGAGGATCTGGAAAGGGCCAGAGCGCTGTGGCAGAAGAATGGTTTGCTTTAATCCACTCGATTTGCTTCGCCAGTGGGCTACGCGCGCGGGTGTTACGCGCGGGAAGGGCCTGGCGCCCTCAACGCCGGGCAGGCTTGGATACCTGGCGCTGAACGGATTGATGTGGTTGGAGCATTTGCCCTTGCAGTCTTCCGGGTCTGTTTGTCAGTTAGTCTCTGCGCGTCTCTTTGGACTGCATGCCTTTTTGCCTGTATTTTTCACCCCGCCGTCCGGTACGGTTTTTCAGAGGTTCTGGCGCTCAGACGTAGTGCTTCAGGATCTGATAAATGAAGTAGACAATCAATACGAAGAGGGCTATTCTCGCCAGCCACCAGAAGGTGCTCCAGAGAAGTACGGCTGCCAAAACGGCCAGCAGTATCAGGACCAGATTCTTCTCCCGGCTCATGCCGGGGCCGGGCAGGCCGAAATTGCGCCTATGCATGCCAGAGCATCAACACCGGTAGTATTAATCGTTTTCCTTGAACCATGAACCAAAAGCATTATACATCCCCATTCCTCTGTGGGGGTTGGTGAATTTGCTTTGGATAAGCTTGAGCTGGTGATGAGGAACACGGAAGAGATAGTGACGGTTGACGAACTCAAGGGCCTTTTGGAGCAGAGCCGCAGGCCGCGCGCCTATGTGGGCTACGAGACGAGCGGCAAGGTGCATCTGGGCCACATGCTCACCGCCAACAAGCTTCTCGACCTGCAGAAGGCGGGCTTTGACGTGGTCGTCCTATTAGCCGATCTGCACGCCTTCCTCAATGAGAAGGGAAGCCTGGAAGAGGTGCGTAAGATCGCCGACTACAACCGGGACTGCTTCATGGCCCTGGGCCTGGACCCGGAGAGGACGGAGTTTGTTTACGGAACCGACTATCAGCTCAAGCCGGACTACATGCTCAAGATCCTGCAGATGGCCCGCAATACCACGCTCAACCGCGCCCGGAGGAGCATGGACGAGGTCTCCAGGAATGCGGAAAACCCCATGGTCTCCCAGATGATCTATCCGCTGATGCAGGCCATCGACATCGCCGACCTGAAAATCGACCTGGCGGTGGGCGGCATAGACCAGAGGAAGATTCACATGCTGGCGCGCGAGGAGCTGCCCCGCCTGGGCCTGCCCGCGCCGGTATGCATGCACACGCCCCTCATCCCCGGCCTGAATGGAGAGAAGATGTCCTCCTCCAAGGGAAACAACATCGCTGTGGACGAGCCGGCAGCGGATGTGGAGAAGAAGATCAAGAGCGCCTTTTGCCCGGCCAAGGTGGTGGAGAACAATCCGGTGCTGGCCATCTGCAAGTACCACGTCTTCCCCAGGATCGAGGCGGGGATGACTATCAAGAGGCCGGAGAAGTTCGGAGGGGATGTCTCCTATCAGAACTACGAGGCGCTGGAGGCGGACTTCGTATCCGGGGCGATGCATCCCATGGACCTCAAGAAGGCCGCAGCAGAGTGCATGAACGAGATACTGGCGCCGGTGAGGGAGAAGATGGGATAACCATCCATCATTTATTCTTATTTCATATCTCCTGGAGATTATGAAGTTTCAGGAAAGCTAACAATCAACTGCGATGATCTATATTAAAAAATTTATGAATCCCGATTCTGCAAAGGCCCTTCAAGATATTCCAAGACTAATTCAGTTTGCCGATAAATTGATAAAGCTAGCTGATGCCACGACTCGACAAGCAAATTTTGGGGAAAATGATCACTTGGCACTTATGTCTTTATGTTTTGTGTGCAAGCAGATTGAGCATCTAAAATCCATTATTATTTTATCAGAATCCAGGCAATATCGAGATGCAGGATTGATAGCCAGAAGCATGATCGAAGGACTATGCATTCTGCTTTGGGCAGCAAGAAAACCACAAGAACGGCCTTTACAATGGAAATCTTATGCTTGGGTCGAGGACTATAAATTAATGCTAAAGAAAGAAAAGGCTGGAGAAAAAATAGACCCTGCAACTAAAGCAAGAATAAAAGAACAACTTCCCATTTATGGAGCATATTTTTTGAAGAACAAAAAAAATCAAATTAATAGCTTGCACTTATCCAGCGACCTCTATCGAAATAAATGGATTGATCAAAGTGTCTATGAAGTATGCAAAGAAGTAGAAGGTGATTTGCTTTATGAAGCAATCTATCGTGAAACATCTCAATGGATTCATTGGACGATTAGAGGTATGTCTTCCGCAATTCGTCGAAATGATTCAACATTTAGATATATAAATACGTCAGAAGATATGGGTGCTACAGCATTAGCGAGTGGCTTTCAATCACTATTTCAATCAGCTAAATTGCTAAATGGTCATATGAAATTGGGATTCGATAATAAATTAGAGAATATACGCGAAGAATATGCAGATTTCCATAAAAAAAATCAAATGTCAGAAAATAATCAATAATATATGCCATATCTAAAGCTCTACCATGCGCAGGCGTATGATGGCGAGCTATCATCTCATCACGAGCTATTGCCCCAAGCCAGATATCACAAATCCTTAAGTCGCACTTCAGTCCCGCCAGCCTTCCCTCCCGCCGGATGCCGCGCCTCGCCAGTCCCCGGCCCCGCAGACGGAGGCCCACACGCGCGGGCAGGCGGGCGAGCGGCCCCGCGTGCATTAGGGCGTGCAAAAAGGTAAAATGTCATAACATCCTTATTTTTAGGGAGGAAAACCATGAGCAACCAGATGCAGCCTGTGAGTGAAAAGATAATCGATATCCTGCATAAGAATGGTGTTAAGAGAGCATCTTTTTTCGGATCTATTGTCAGGAATGAGATGACAGTGGATAGCGACGTGGATCTGCTGGTGGAGTTTGAAGGCAGGAAGAGTCTCCTTGATCTAGCCCATTTGAAGAATGAGCTTGAGGATGCTATTGACAGGCGCGTTGATCTCCTAACCTACAAATCGTTACATCCCCTTCTTAGAGATAGAATTCTGGCTGAGCAGGTTAAGATTATATGAAAAAGGATCCCTTGGTCTTTCTAAGCCATATCTTGGACAGCATAGAGCTTATCGAATGCTATTCAAGAGGAAAGACTGAGCTTGACTTAATGACTTCAACCGGCTTGCAGGATAAAATCATCCGAAGGATCGAGATAATCGGTGAAGCCGTGAAAAACCTGCCTGACGATTTGAGAAGAGATCATCCAGAGGTTCCCTGGAGAGATTTGGCGGGAATGAGGGACATCGTTGCCCACCAGTATTTTGGAGTAGACCTTGAAACCGTTTGGCTGGTGGCGACAAATGAGCTTCCTGAGCTAAAGGCTAAGATCTTGAAGGTAAAAGATGAGATCGTAGCCCGACCAGCTTAGCAAACAACGAATTGCTCTCCAGCCCGCCCGAATTGCCCCCGTGGAGCCCCAGCCCCGGAAGCCCGTCGTCCACACGCACGGGCGGGCGCGGGCAGGCGGACGAGCGTCCGCATGCACGGAGGCGCACGAGAATGCGAGGCGAGCCGATGAGGGCGCGCCACTGGCCCCCCAACTCAAAGCAGCCAGAATAGACTGCAAAGAGCAGAAGAGGCATGTCATCACTTTCACCCCGGCCACGGCAAAAGAACTTATAATTTAAGGTTCGATTTCATCACTACGAGGTGGGATGAGATGTTGACAAGCGGAGAAAAGGGCATTCTCTTTCTTTTGATGAATAATAAAAGCAATATGTCAAAGCTTCGCCTCGTCAAGCTCATGTTCCTGGTCTCAAAGAGAATCCCGCTTTATTACTTTGTGCCATACAAGTACGGGCCGTTCTCCTTTCAGCTTTATCATGACCTATCACGTTTAGAAAAAGACGGTTATGTATCTATTGATGACGATTCAGTGCATTTATTGAAAACCGATTTTCCCTCCATCGACCCCAAGATTAAAAATGTAGTGCGCATGAACTCGGAGCGATTCTCCCCCTTTGATGATAAGATGCTGCTGGATTATATTTATGAGGCCAATCCCGAATACACAATATTCAGCCAGTACCGGAAAAAAATGGATTATGACCGGAATTCTTCCGGCATTGTGACCATAGGCTATGAGGGAAAGACGATCGATAAATTCCTTTATGAGCTGATTAAAAATAAAATAGGCATAGTTGCCGATGTAAGAAAAAATGCCTACAGCATGAAATTTGGATTTCAGCGAAATAAGTTGAAGAGCTACCTGGAGAAAATCGGCATCGATTACATCCACATGCCTGAGCTTGGAATTCCCAGCGACTCAAGGAAGAATCTCAATTCTTATGAGGATTATCAAACCCTCTTTGCCGGCTATAGACAGGAAATTGAAACGAAATTGGATTGTCTGGAAAGAATTAAATCAATAAGCAAAAATAAAAAAGTATCTTTGATGTGTTTTGAGAAAGATGTAAAGTACTGCCATAGAGGGGTTATTGGGCAGCGACTCAGGGAAAGCGGAGTCGAGGTAATCGACCTATGACCTGGGAAAAGAAAAAAGTGCTTGTGACGGTAACTGCCTACCCTGAGAAGAGCAGAAAATACGGCCAGGTCGTATGCACCATTGGCCTCACAGAGGAAGGGGACTGGATTCGCCTTTATCCGGTGCCATTCAATGTTTTTTCCGGACCGCAAAAACTCAGAAAATATGATTGGATCGAAGTTGAATGCAAAAGAGCAGAAGAAAAGCTCAGCCGCAAAGAGAGCTATCGCGTCAGAGATGCTTCTTTGAAGATCATCGACAGAAGCCTCAGTTTGGGAAAGACCAATGGCAAGGTGGACTGGAATGAACGCAATAGGCTCTTGCTCAGTCATGTCGCGCCATCTCTCGAAGATCTCCAGGCCAAATTTGTTGAAGATAGGACATCGATAGGTCTGATTAAGCCTGCTGAAGTCCTTGAGTTTTATAAAAAAGGAGATCTTCGGATATATCAAGATCCAAAAGCATTTCAGCAATCCCTTTTCGGGACAAAGATTCCCGAGATAGAAGAAATCCCTCACCTATTCGGTTATAGATTTAGATGCAATGGATGTCAGACCGGAAAAGAGCATAATATTCAATGCGAGGATTGGGAGCTACTTGAATCCTACAGAAGCTGGGGGATGCGGTATGGTGACTTGGATTTACTTTGGGAGAAACTGCAAGATAAATATTATAAATTCATGCTGGGCAGCGACTTTTACTTTTATGTTGGAACATTCTCTCAATTTCCCACTTGGCTGATTGTAGGTTTATATTATCCACCCAAACAACTTGCCCTCTCTAAAAAATCTCAAAACCGTACACTAGATGAATTATTTGGATAAAAACATAACCTGAAAAGTTAATTCGCTGGAAAAAGGCTTGCCAGGATATCTTCTAGCTCAAAGAAGCTCAAAACGAAACCCGGCAGGACTCCGGTGACTTGCCATATCCGCCGAATCCTGACGTGAGAGCGTGGATAGCCTGGAAACTGCGCGGAGCGCTTGCGGGGCATCGAGGATGAGCTGAAGACCGAAAACTAAAGGCGATCCAACTCGAAATACCACGTCGATTCGACTAGCTAACGAGCCCCAGCCCGATGGCACGGGCCCACCTGGACGGCCTGGCCCACATGCGGGCGCACGGGCGGGCGCGCATACCCACGCATGCGAGCGTCCGCGTGCACGGAGGCGGCGCACGGGAATGCGAGGATGTTAAAATTTTGCCCTATTTTTAAATTCCTATATCGTTTTCTAAATTTAAATTAGAAAAAATTAAATAGATGTAATGCATAATATGATATCCAAAAAAATTTACTGGGTGAGGAGATGTCTTGGGATAGTAGCATAATGATACCGAATAAGGCTTTGATCGTCAGAGTGCTTTCCATTTCGCTTTGTTTTGTGTTAGGGGCATCTTTCTGTCAAGCCTCGACTACAGCAGATGCCATCGATAATTATAAAGAACTTCAATCGAGATTCAATAGTGATAAGAACAAATTTTCTGAGGTCCATCCTGAGCCGACCTCTGTCCCTTCCCCGGAGCATATGCAATTATCTCCTTTTGCCACATCTCGCCCAGTTAATGAAGAAATTGCCCTGAATATCACGAATTCCAAAGAGCAAGTACAGGACGTAGAAGCGATAAATAGCATCAAACAAAGGACTATTGTTTATGATGACGTCCAGAGAAGCGATGGTGTGAATAAGGGCAACTCTTTGCACATTGAGATAGCAGGAAATGGACAGGAACAGCAAAGCATGATGGATCTGGATGATGATTTCGGAAGCTCCATCGAAGAAAAAGTAGATTCTGCCATCGCATCCAGTATGAATCATGAATCCATAGACAAAACAGGATCGATCCATAGACAAGTAAATAATTTGAATATAGATGTCAGTGGCATTTCGGTGAGAGCGATCAATACTGTGCCAGGTGGCACTGCTATTGCAACATCTAATATACAAATTGAACCAGTACAAATTATTGTCCAACCGTCCGAAGCAAGCGAAAAACTCAGGTGAAGGATGATGCATGGCAGAGCAAGAGATTTTCCCATGCGGATTTATTATGGGAAGCTGTTGGGAAAAGGGAAAAGCATGGGGGGAGGTTGCCTTTGGATCGAGATAATCTCATTATATTTATGAGAGGCGGGAGAGACAAGGACTGGCCTCTTGCCAAACAGTCTTCCCCTGAAGAGGGACTATTCGGCCAGAATGCCGAAATATATTATAATAATATTACAAAACTATTCTTGGATATTCGTAGTATGTAAGCATACCAATATTAATGATCTATTCATTCTTAACTGTAAGTAATGAACTAACATTCGAATTGCGAACGATCATCCGGGACGAAATGGCTCTTTACGTCCCTCTGTAATCGAAATTGAGCTTTAAGGCCTGATAGGTTAGCCTGAGGTGATTCGGCTTTAAATTATTTATGGCTATTCCAGCGAATCGCTAAATCATTTCTTTTCTATGCTGGTAAATGCGGATGATCAAGCCAAATATACATCGTAAAACAGGATTTTTCTTAAATCATTTTTGATTTCACTTTATCAATCAAAGCGCAAAACATAAATATTGAAAGAAGATAGATATGCAGTAGCTGCAGATTGATGTAATTAGGTTTATTATTTGACGATGTTACGCCCTTGAAAATTGCAGAAATTAACTGGACAGCCTGATAATCTATAAATTTTAAGATATAGGAGATGTAAAATATGGCAGAAGATAAGAGGAGATCCGGAAAAAAAGAAAAGGGGACTATGACTGTGCAAGAAGCCGGCAGAAGAGGTGGAATGAAAACTGCTCAGACGCACGGCAGGGATTTCTATGAAGAGATCGGCCATAAAGGCGGTCAACGGGTCAAAGAGTTGATAGAAGAAGGAAAGAGGGCTAAAGGTCTGACAGCAGAGAGATAGAGCTGCCCTGATTTTAGGGTCCGAGCCGAAGCGGTCCAGATTTGATGTAGCTTGCGGTCCCTTGTCGGGGCATTACCCCCGCATCAGCTTGCGATCTCGTTGCATCATCTGCAAAGCTGTCGCTAAAGCACAGATGAAGGCTCCTCGCCAAGAATGTCGCGAGAAGAGCTTGCCATTTCATCTATCATCTTGACCAGAATCCATCCTCGTTTGGTGCGGGTGAGGGCATAGCCTCCTTTCAGCTTTTTCCCTTCCAGCCAGACAGCAATATGACCATCTCTCAGAGCCTTTGCCATGGAGATCTCCAGGCCGTCCTTCTGGGTAATGTTCCTGTAGGGACCTGTATCCCATACGATCACCGTGCCGGCTCCGTACTGCCCCTCCGGAATGGTGCCCTGGAAGAGTGCATACTGCAGGGGATGATCCTCAGTCTCTATGGCCAGACGCTTGGTCTTAGGATCAAGGGATGGGCCTTTGGGAACTGCCCAGGACTTGAGAACGCCGTCCACCTCCAGGCGCAGATCGTAATGCAGCCGGCGGGAATCGTGCTTTTGCACCACGAATATGCCGACGGCTGAGAACGCGCCCTCTCCGGAAGGCTCGGAGGTGAAGGAGAAGTCTCTCTTCTTCCGGTAGGTCTTCAGAGGATCTGATTTTTGCGGGCTATCATGCATTAGAACACCACTGCCATTCTTTCGCGCTCATGATTTAAAGAATGTGTATGAAGAAGCTGGATTCAAAAATTATTCAGTCCCAATATCGTCCTTCGAAATCTAGAGCATACGAAAAGAATTTAACTTCGAAAATCGTAAACATGATCCGAGGAATATTAAATGCCGAAGATAGCCATAGTCTATGGAAGTGGTATGGGAAGAACTAAGAATATGGCAGAAGCCATTGCGAATGGAGCCATGACAATCGAAGGCGTAGAGGTGTTGTTGAAGGAGGCTTACGATGCCTTGCCAAATGATGTGTCCGACGCTGATGCTGTCATTCTCGGCGGCTCGACCTACAATTATAAACTGATTAAGTCTATGGACCCGTTCCTTAAAGAGTTAGCGAAGCTCGATCTGAAGGGAAAAGTGGGAGTGGCCTTCGGCTCTCACGGATGGAGTGGGGAAGGCGTGCCGACCCTAATCGCCCGCATGAAATCCTTCGGAATGTCGGTGATTGAGCCAGGAATCACAGCGGTCCAAGTTCCGACAAAGGAAGACATCGAGAAGTGCTTCCATCTGGGAAGAACGATAGCGAACGGTTTGATGAATTAGATCATATAAAGAGGATAAAGTTAAATGCAGGCATTGATGGGAAAAATTTAGATAACATTCAGGACTCTGGACATCCTCCTTCAATCCACTTTCCACAGATAGGTTCCGGCACATTCTCTGCGGGATCTTCGCAACGATAGACATACCCGCACCAGCGATGGACCTTCTTACTGGTACCAGGAACGATCTGGTCCTGACACCAAAGTTTCAATCCGCACCCTTCCGCCAAGCTAAGCTGCTTCAGCAACTCCTCTTGAGATGCACCATGAGATAGCAGCTCTTTCAACTTTTTCTCAGTCTCCTCCAATGTCATGATTAATACATATATGCGCAGTTAAATTAAACCTTCGCTCGCACGAAAAATTACAGAAGCAGATACTGCTTAGATTGTGCCAAATAGCTTGTCGTGGATTTGCTTAATGTCTTCCAGGAGCCTCAGGCCCTTAGGAGTGGTTTCATAAAGGATAATACTCTCCTCGTTGACTCTTATCAGATCATTTTTGATTAGGAGCTCTAAGTAAGGATTTACCGTTCTGAAGTTGAGGTTAGCTTGGTATACAATTTTGGTCTTGCTGGCCCCATTCATGCATATTTCCAGTATTTGCGAGATTATTTCCTGTCGGCTTCTCTTCATTATTTTCTCCTCCTTAGACCGGAGTTTGGAGTGCTATATCGCATAATCCCGGCTTATCGCCATTGGGAACGAGTTTGCAGATCTCACCATCCAGGTCAACATTTACATAGCCATCTTTCGGAAGGGCGCTGTAGTTATGGGTAGCAAGGAAGAAGGCCAGGTCCTGGGAATTCATGCGAGTATCTTCGTTGACAGAGATGAGTCTCTTCAAATCCGAAATATCCTTGCCCGAGGCTGAGGCGGTATTCAGGCCGACCATAATCATGCAAGCGGCCATCATCGCCATCAGATATTTCGTCGCCCATCTCATAAATAAGACTGGGCATCCAAGAATCATATAGACGATTGAGTTTAGATCTGAACATAAAATTAGACGGATCTTACCTGATTTATTCTCCTTAACATGACTTTTTCTGATGCACCGGGCAATAATAGCTGGTCCGCCCCCCGATCTTCTCCCGCAAGAGCAGAGAGCCGTCCCGGGGACACCTGCCTCCTGGGTGGCGGTGCGCCAGGAGATAGGAATCGGGCAGCTTTTCCAGATCGGCGTTGGTGGACAGAGCCGTCCTGAGCACCTCCTGAATGGATGAATAGAGAGCATCAAGCTGAATCTCGTCCAGGCCGCGCGCCTCAGGACAGATGCCCGCCTGAAAAAGAGCCTCATCGGCGTAGAGGTTGCCCAGGCCCGCCACCAAGCTCTGATTGAGCAGAGCAGGCTTGATCAGGCCCTTTCTGCCGCTCATGATCTTTAAAAAGCCCTCCCGGTCAATCTGCTGAGCATCCGGCCCGATCTTTCGCTCTTCCAGGAAGGCTTGCGGGCTTTTCGTCAGGCTCACCTCGCCGAAGATCCTGGGATCATCGAAAGCCAGAGCGCGGCCGTTTTCGAAAGCGATCAACAGGCGGGTGTGGCGGGGCAGCGCCGCCTCGCTTTCCAGATAAATCAGGCTCCCGGTGAGGCCGAGATGAAGCGCCAGCCAGAGAGCATCATGCACCCCCAGAAAGAGCCTTTTGCCATGCCTTCGGGCCGAGAAGAACTGCTTGCCGGCCAGGGCTTCCTCCAGGGTCGTTGCCGGTACTTTGAACAGGATGCGCTCGTCCCTCACCTCAGCCGTTTCAATGGTCTGGTGCAGCGCCGCGCCCTCCAGGCACCTTCGCGCCATCTCTACTTCAGGAAGCTCAGGCATCTTTGCAGCCGCACGACCTCTTCTCTGGAATTTTTTGCGCCGCCTGACAGATGATATCGTGGACATTCTGCCGGCAATCTTTCATCAGATCGGTGATCTCGGAGATATTCAGGCCCTTGCTTTCCCCCATGCCGGCAGCGGGATTGGTGATGATGCAAAGCGATGCATAGCAGAGAGCCGCCTCCCTGGCCAGCGCCACCTCGGGATAGCCGGTCATGCCCACCACATCCCCAAACTGGCGCATCATGCGAATCTGGGCGGGCGACTCCAGATGCGGGCCCTCGGCACAGACGTATACTCCCTCCGAGACCTGCTGTCCCAGAGAGCGGGCCGCCTCAGCCAGAGGGGCGATTAGCTGCGGGCAGTAAGGCCGGCTCATATCCACGTGAACCGCCTTTTCTTCAAAGAAAGAATTAGGCCGGCATTTGGTGAACTCCACAAAATCGTTTGGCAAAAATACGCTGCCCAGGGGCTGCCCGGCCATACCGCCCACCGTGTTGGTGGAGATGACCGCGCAGGCGCCTGACATTTTTGCGGCGGAGATGATGGCCCGGTAGTTGACTTTGTGAGGAGGCAGATGGCCGTCTCCATGGCGGGAGATGAAGGCAATCGTGATGCCTTTCATCCTGCAGCGGATGATGGGAACTCTGCCATAGGTTGTCTCCAACTCATCCGCCTGCCCTTCCATGGAAAAGCCAACACCACCGATGACGGCCAGATCGGAATTCATGAGAAAAATCTGGGCTTGGATCGTTAAAACACTTATCGCCTCAAGCTCAAAGGGAAAAAATGGAATAAAATGGGAAAGCAATTTCAAATCGGCGGCATGAGCGGCGGCCGGAAGACGCCCTTCTCTGTGATCAGTCCGGATATCAGCTCCAGAGGCGTGGCATCGAAGGCCGGGTTGCAGACGTCAATGCCCTGGGGAGCCAGCCGCACGCCCGCCAGGGTGGTGATCTCCTCAGGATCCCTCTCCTCCACCACGATATCCGTTTCTTCGTGCAGCCGGTCGAAGGTGGAGAGAGGCGCTGCCACATAGAATGGAATCTTATGGTGCCGGGCCAAAACCGCGTGGCTGTAGGTGCCGATCTTGTTGAAAACGGCATCCCTGGTGATGCGGTCTGCCCCCACTATGACCTTATCGATCTTGCCCTTTCTCATCAGGCTGCCGGACATGTCATCGCAGATCAGCGTGACGGGAATCCCGTCCTGAGACAGTTCCCAGGCAGTGAGCCGTGAGCCCTGATGCAGAGGTCTGGTCTCGCAGGCGTAGACGTGAATGTGCTTGCCTGCGGCAACAGCTGACCGGACAACCCCCAGAGCCGTTCCCCAGCCCACGCAGGCCAGCCTTCCAGCATTGCAGTGGGTGAGAACATTATCCCCGTCATCGAGCAGCCGGGCCCCGTTCTTTCCGATGGCCTTGTTGATGCGAATGTCCTCCTCGGCAATACTCTCTGCCTCTGCCAGAGCTGCCTCTCTAATCTCTTCTGCAGTCTCCTGCAAAGCCGCCGCCCGCATGGCCCCTTCCACGCCCCAGGAGAGATTGATGGCGGTGGGCCGCGAGGCCCTGATCATATCGGCAGCCGTCTCCAGCTCAGCCATCATCTCCGGGGCGCTGTCGGCCCGGGAAAGCTCTGCCGCCAGCGCCACCCCGTAGGCCCCGGCGGCCCCAAGAGCTGGAGCGCCGCGCACGCGCAGGGACATAATGGCCTCGATGAGCTGGCGCACGCTATTCATGCGGATGGGCAAGAGTTCGCCTGGCAGACGGGTTTGATCGATCAGCCACAGGCCCCCATCCCACCAGATGGTTTTCGATTCGCACATGCTCAAGGAAATATCACCAGGCATAATGCGGACATACTGGTATTATTATTTTTGCTTCATCAATCTCCCTGTGAATTCCTGAAAGCATGGCATTTATATACTCATGCAATTCCACTCAGAAGTGGCCAGAATACCTCACCCATGCACCTGCTCCAGACACCATCTGGAGACATTTACTGAAACTGGCCGACAGGTATTCTGCTTGCATGAGGTACCGAAAGCACCGGCGAACAGTCGGGCAAAAAGACGATCCGAAGATACTGGGAGGACACATAAGGAAAAATATGTGACCTATCCATAGAAGAAAAGAGAGAGCTTGCGAGATATAGCTTCGTATGAGCCCTTCTTTTCTTGCTGCGGAAAGATCAGATTATCTTCAAAGAGGTTTGTATTCTTCGAAAATCTACTCTTGCCTTAGCTGATACCGGACTTTACTTAGCCAAAGCGACCCTTCTGCAGATCCACCTGTAGTTGCGTAGGCATATGATCAAGCATAAGCGTCTACATATGGGTCGGAGATATACAGGGAATGTCCTGCATATTATCCTGCAGTAGAATAAGGCCAGGGCGCGAGGTCCTCTCTTACACAGCTTCTTCAATAACTCCTTACCCTTCGGAGTGCTGATCAGCTTCAATGTAAGCCTTCTTTTCATTCTGATAATGCGTCTGGCCATCACCCGTATAAGGAGACGGCCGATTAAAGGCATCCTTACCCTTTCTGCCTCCTCCGCACCCTCAGGCTCTTCTACCCCTGATTCCATTTCGGATACTAAATCGGATTCGTCATCCTCCATTTCTGCCTCTAGAGATTCCTCCTCGAACTTCTCCATCTCGGCTGCTGTGAACTCCATCTCCTTTATCTCTTCAGGCGAGACACCTTCTATATCTTCTTCAATTTCCGTGTAGGCCATTCAACTCACTTCCGTTATCTCCGCCAATCCGGATACTTACGATATCGTTGCCTTCATCTTCCATCATATGCATCTGTTCGTTAAAATCAAAATCCGGATCAGCAAATTATATATTCTCTTTATTAGTTATTAAACTTTTCCAGAAGCCAATTTTCTTATACAAGTATTAAACCTATAAGAAAATAAATTGAAAAATAACTGAAATAATAATTTTGTTAGCAAAAAATTAACTAACTATTAGTTATATATATTCATACTCAAGATAAAAATCATTTCAGACGTTAACAAACCATTTCTCTTTTAATATCAAATACGATATTAATTTTTTTATTATTTTATAGCTAAAATTATAATTTTTATCGTTTAAATGTTACTGATTTGAAACCAAATTATCTGTAAAAATATGTT
>CAWJQJ010000003.1:0-44488 GCA_963844955.1 Methanotrichaceae archaeon
CTAAGTCCGAGGCCGGCGAACTGGCCAGGAATGCAAGAGTCCTGCAGATGGCCTCCCGCCTACCCGCAGCCCTCCAGGAGACCCAGAGGCTGCAAGAAGAGGCGAATGCCGCTCTGGCAGATGCCGAGGTGCTCAAGCCCCAGGCCCGGCTGGATGATCTGACCTCGTGTGTGGGATGGAGATGGTCAAAGCAGAGCCGAAAGGGCTCCAGGACCTACACATACTTGATGGCATCCTGGCGCGAGGACGGCAAGACAGATGGATGCAGAAGAAGCCTTGCAGATAGCCAGGAAGATCAAGGCAGAGACGATTCAATGTTAATTGAATTGACCAGAGGTAAACATGACATAATCGATACGGCCGATGTGGATCTAGCCGGAAGATCCTGGCATGCTGTTCCTGGTCACAGTCTGCAGGCAACTACACGTTTTATGCCGCTCGCTGCAAAGGCAGAAGAATGCGACCATATAAACGGCAACGGCCTGAACAACAGAAGATGCAATCTGAGGTCGGTGGACCATCGGAGGAACATAAGAAATAGCCACAACAGTCGGAACGTTACAAGAGCCGCCGAACGACAAAGGCAATTGCGGCTGTTGATGTTTGTATAACAAGTCTACTTAGCATTTTCTGCTTTCCAAGAATTCTAAAATCAAAAAAATGAAGAATAAAGAGTGCTCATAGTCACTTCGAACTATTTTATTTAAAGATCAATAATATTATTTTCGCAGTAGAAATGCAGAAATTAGTAAGGTACTCCTGATTGACAACGTACGTTATATTGCCTTCATTTCTTACTGGTTGTACATCAGTCATGCTGGCATTGTCAAAACATATCAGGCCGTTGCCTATGTATGTTATGTTGCCTTCATAACTTACGCCATCTCCAACACCTACGCTGATATAGTCACCAGCTTGGGGCTCTTTTGCTCCTGCTAGGAGTACCACTGCTAGGACTACCAGAGCAGAAAATATTACTGAAGACCTCATATTCATCACAATTAAAAGTTATGTTCTTGGTATAAAAGTCTTTCTGAGGCGGCAGGGTGGCTTTGGATGGACCTGATGCTAAGGCTGATGCAAAATGATGAGGCAACCATCTTGATGCTGTTAACCATTGTTATCGATAACTATTTATCATTTAAAACACGATTTATTTAAAAAATTCCCCGCTAAAACTTCCTTCAGCGAGCTAGTGCCTCCAAAATGATACTCTTGGAGCTAAAGGTCACAGGGCAACAGGCCAATGAGGGGATGTACTAAGGAGGAGTAAAATGAAAATGCGTTCGAAGGCACTACAAGTGGCGTTGATTTGTGCTATATTATTGTTTCCGATCACATATCCAGTCGCTAGTGAACCGATAAACTCAACTAACGGTGTCTCTGTAACCAATGCAACTAGTGCCTGTGCGGCTTTTGGAGTACCTTTATCGCCTTCTATCTATCTCCTAAACTTCATACTCATATACTTTACGAATCCCGAAATTGCGGCCAACATGCCCGCCTACAGGGCAAGGATTCCTCAAGAGGTCTACAAGTGCCTTGTTGAGAATCCCGAAGGCTGCCCTTACGCTGATATGGCGCAATATTTTGATGATGAGCAGCCTCTCGAGAGTGAAAACACTTCTTGGCCAATCTATTGCCAGACGGACCCGAGATGGCAAGCTTTGGCGCCACCTGAATACCAACAAACCTGACCAGATTAACCAGCCACTAGGAAGGGAGAAGGCGGATCAACTCGCGCGGGACTTAGGCATTAATCAAGACATGATCTTGACCGATGAAGAATATAAATGTATGATTGGGGTACCTCCTAGAGATTCAGCCCGAGAAATAATCTTCGTCTGTACAAACGACCTCACCAACTCGAAAGGAAACGCAGTAATTCCCCTTTCGAGTTACGGACTGGCTCTCAATGCTCAAGGGGATGTTCGAAGCAATTGCGCGCCTAATGCATCCTGTCTCGTTTTCAACCAACTGGCCAAGGGGCCCTTGGAGGCCATTGCCATAGAGTGCGGATTTGCTGATAAGTTAAAGCGCGTGGTAAACGCAACACCGTCTCTCGAGTTCATCAATGAAACCCCAGAGTGCCAGCAGGGTTGTGAACCCACGTGCATCGCATGCAACGAAGGGTAATCGAACAACAGCTGTGCGACCCTGTCGCAACTCAATAGGTTGGGATATATAACAGGCTGATCATAACATCTTTGAGTGCGTGTAACCTGTAAGGCCATCCCTCTATTTTTGTTATCCATTAAGCCAGAGTCGTATTTTATAAATATCTTCCTGACCTCGTGACCTCTGAATGGTGCGCGCCGGATTGGATTTAGCTATAGCAAAGTCCCATCCACAAAAAAAAGCGCCGAAGAAAAGAGGAATGACCTGCATATGACCGCCAGGGCGCCTGCCCGGGCATGCGCGAGCCATACGGGAGGCCCCGCGCACCCGCGGCCCGCCACATGAGGCAGGGAGATGCAGATGAGACCGCAGCAGAGGCAAAGGCCCCTCAAGCTCCAGTCCCGGCTGGAAGACATGGCCGCGGGAGATGAAAAAGGTCATGCAGAATTCGCAAGGGCTACAGGGCTTATGCCTGCAGGACGGACCCTGGCGCAAAGGCAACGGGACAAGGGCGCCGCAGGGAGCACCAGGAAGATGGATGCCGGGGCTGCAGGAAACAGGTGGAAGCCTTATTATCTCAGAAATTTAGATGGTCAAGCATGTTCATGAAGAGACACGTGCTCTCCATGCGAGAGTTTTCCCGGGAGGAGATCGACTCGGTCCTCGATCTGGCCGCCTCCCTGGAGCCTTATGCGCGGGGCAAAAAGAGCGATATGATGGCGGGCAAGATCCTGGCTCTGCTCTTCTTTGAGCCCTCCACGAGAACGCGCATGTCATTTGAGACGGCCATGAACCGCCTGGGCGGCAGCGTCATCAACCTGGGGCCGGCAGAGGGGTCTTCCATCTCCAAGGGCGAGTCGCTGGCGGACACGGTGCGGGTCATCGGCGGCTATGCCGATGCCCTGGTCATCCGCCATCCCAAAGAAGGCTCAGCCCGGCTTGCCTCCCAGTTCTCGCCCGTGCCCGTGCTCAATGCCGGGGACGGAGCCGGACATCACCCCACCCAGACTCTCTTGGACCTTTACACCATCAAAAAGGAGAGCCGCCTGGATGGGCTGAGCATTGCCCTGGTAGGCGATTTGAAGTATGGGCGCACGGTTCATTCCCTGGCCTATGCCCTCTCCCTTTTCGGTGCCGATATCACCCTGGTCTCCCCGCCCAGCCTGAGAATGCCCGATCCCATAAAGGCCGACCTCTCCAGCAAAGGCACCTGCGTTCGCGAGACGGCTGATCTGGGTGAGGTGGTAAACAACGTGGATGTGCTATACATGACCCGCATTCAGCGGGAAAGGTTCCCGGACCCGGTAGAGTATAAAAAAGTGGCCAGCAGCTACAGGATCACGCCGCAGTTCCTGGCCGGGGCCAGGAAGGGCCTCATCATCATGCATCCCTTGCCGCGGGTGGACGAGATAGCTCCATCTGTGGATGAGACGGCCCACGCCCGCTACTTCCAGCAGTCCTTCTACGGCGTCCCGGTTCGAATGGCTCTTCTCAAGATGCTCATCGGAGGCGGTGTTTAGCTATGGCCGGAAATTTGCAGGAAAAAGTGCGCGCAAACAAGCCGAGGGAGCTTCGCGTCAAGCCCATCAACAATGGAACGGTGATCGATCATATCTCAGGCGGCCAGGCCCTCAATGTCCTCAAGATCCTGGGCATCTCCGGCACAACCGATGCCACGCTCTCCGTGGTTATGAATGTTGATAGCAGAAAGCTGGGCAAAAAGGACATTGTCAAGGTAGAGGATCGCGAGCTTCTGGAGGAAGAGGTGAACAGAATCGCCTTGATAGCGCCGGCTGCATCCATCAATATCATTCGCGACTATGAGGTCATCGAGAAGCGTCCCGTTGATCTGCCTGATGAGATCGTGGGGGTGGTGCGCTGCCAGAATCCAAATTGCATCTCCAATACAAAGGAGCCGATCAAATCCAGGATGCTGGTCAAGGGCAAGAATCCCGTCTTGCTGCGCTGCCTCTATTGCGAGCAGCCCCTGGCCGACCGGATAGCAGAATACTTAATCTAGGAGATATTCAGCGGGAAATGCGAAAGTATAAATCAGGTTCGGGATTTATCTTGCCCCGGATTAGATGTATTTCACTTAGGTTAGGATGGAGTTTGAGATGACAGTGAAAAATGGCGATTTCATCAGAATTGATTACACCGAGAGCGTAGACGGGCAGGTAATTGCCGCCACTGATAAGGACGTGGCAACTGAAAAGGGGATATTCAATGAAGAGACACTGTACGGGCCACACCTCATAGTAGTGGGAGCAGGCCAGCTTGTCAAGGGCTTCGAAGAAGATCTCATCGGAAAAGAGATAGGCTATTCCGGAAAGGTGGAGATACCGCCCGAGGGCGCTTTTGGCGTTCGTGATCCCAAGAAAGTTGAGATCGTTCCAATAAACCGCTTCAAGGAGCAGAAGCCCGTTCCCGGCATGCGTGTCAGCTCAGAGAATAAGGCTGGAACCGTCACCAGAATAATCGGCAGAAAGGTGAGCGTTGACTTCAATCATCCCCTGGCCGACAAGACCATCGTCTATGAGTACAGGATAGCCGAGGAGATAGTGGACCGGCAAGAGAAGCTCAAGGCCCTGATCAAGACCTTTGCCCGCATGGAGCTGGAGTCGGAGATCAGGGACGATGTGGCCGTAATTACCGTTCCCTGGGAGCTGTCCTATTACAAGGAGTGGCTCATGATCAGGCGCGGCCTGGCGGATATGATCATCCAGCACCTGGAGCTGAAAGAGGTCGAATACGTCGAAAAGCATACCGGAGAGAAGGTCAAGGCCGAGCTGATCTCTCCACCGGCAAAAGAGCCTGTGGCGGAAGAGTGCAAGCCCGAAGAGCCGAAGCAAGAGGAGACGGCACCGGCCTGAAGCGGCCGGCAATTTTTTTTGGCTCTTTGCTTCTTTGAACTGGAATTTTCTTAAAAATTAAAAATTAAGACAAAAATGATTTACGCAGCCTTAATTTTCAGGGTCTATCTGGGCGGAGTTACGTAGTTCCAGCGCCAGACTTTGAAGCTTGCCGCCATTATCCCCAGGAAGATTGCCAGTATCAGCAGGGCCTGAAGCCACTCAACGATAGTAATCGCATCCATACCTACACCAACTGTGGTTGCATCTCTTTTATCTGATAAAGGTTTTGGTTTTTCATTACCCGCTCTTCAAATCATTTGCGGAACGTCATCTGGACTGATGATATTCCAGAGGCCATCCTGCTCTCCCTGGCCGTTGGTGTCTCCTTCTGCATGGTCTTCGGAATAGAGATAGAGCGGCCAGCCCCGGTAGGAGGTCTGCTTTGAGCCGTCGGTTCTCACAATGCTGGCAAAGTCAGAGGATCTCAGGCTCTCCGGCAGTGATAAATCATCCCCGGCATAAAAGGCAGGCCACAATGCAGCGCAGTCATCGTAGCAAGCACTGCCTCCAGCGGCGTCTCTGTCCTGGGAGAAGTAGTAAAGCGCAAAACCGCTCTGGTTTACCAGATAGCTCCCCAGGAACTTATCCGCCGTGAGGTTCACAGTGTAATTGCTCTCGGCAAGGGCCGAGATGGAAAGAATCGATAGTGCAATCAAGACGAGCATAAGGCTGTGGCTTTTTGACATAATATCTCACCGGCTATTCTTTTATCGGCCTGATAATTAAGGATTGCCGCTCCCCGGCCATAAAGTCCTTATGCAACATAAGAGATGAGGGCAAATGAAGATGAGCAAATTTTCTTTTGAGATCCAAAAGCAGGATAAAGGGACGCATGCCAGGCTGGGGCTGATCAGAACCCGGCGGGGAGACATTCAGACGCCCTACCTGGTGCCGGTGGCGACCCTGGGCAGCGTGAGAGCTCTGGGCTCCGACGACCTGGCCGGCTTAGGGGTGGCGTGCTCCCTTGCCAATACCTATCATCTTCATCTCAAGCCGGGCGACGAGCTGATAAAGCGCCTGGGCGGACTGCACCGCTTCATGGCATTTGACCGGCCCCTTTTCACGGATTCCGGAGGCTTTCAGGCCTTCTCTCTGGGCTTTGCCAGGGAGCACAATATCGGCAAGATCGGCAACATCTTCCCGCAGGAGCTGGCCTCCTTCAGCGACGGGAACGAAGAGGCAGGTGCAATCCAGGACGCGGCTGCAAGTGAGGAGAGCGATGGGCCCGACGGGATTGGCACGGGCAACTGGCGAAGGAATTTTGACCGGCATGACAGTGAAAAATCCAATGAAGGCAGAGAAAATACCTGCAAGAAGCCAAAGCCGGCAAAAACGGCAAAGAAGGAGAACCTGACCCGCATCACCGATGAGGGCATATCCTTCAAGTCCATGGCCGACGGGGCCTGGCATTTCCTGAATGCAGAAAAGTCGATGCAGATTCAGTCGAATCTCGATTCGGACATCATCATGGCCTTTGACGAATGCACTTCGCCCCTCTCGGATTACGATTATACCAGGAAAGCCATGCTGCGAAGCCACAGCTGGGCGGATGAGTCTATTCGCTATCACGACAGGAATCAGGCTCTCTACGGCATCATCCAGGGCGGATGGTTCGAGGATCTGAGGCGCATGAGCACTGAGGCCATCGCCTCGCAGAGCTTTGAGGGAATCGCCATAGGCGGGTCGCTGGGAAACAGCAAGCAGGATATGCATCAGGTTTTGGACTGGGTGATTCCCAGGCTCGACGATCGGCCGCGCCACCTTTTGGGGATCGGAGAGATAGACGACATCTTCGAATGCGTGCAAAGGGGCATTGACACCTTCGACTGCGTCTCGCCCACTCGAAATGCCAGGCGGGGGGGCCTCTTTCTCTCGCCGCAGGCAGGAGGGTCTCTGGAGAACAAGTTTCGCATAAACATCAGAAATGCTGGATACAAAGAAGACGGCCTGCCCATCGATCCCAATTGCAGCTGCCCCACCTGCCAGAGCTACTCGCGGGCCTATCTGCGCCATCTCTACGCCTCGGCAGAGCTGTCGTATTTCCGGCTGGCCACAATTCATAATCTGCACTTCATGCTCCGGCTCATGGAGGAGATCAGGGAGAGCATTATGAAAGGAACATTTATGGACCTCAAGAAAAAATGGCTCTCTGCGGTTTAGTGTGATTTTGGCTATGCAAAGCGAAAATGATGGACCCAGGGCAGGCAAAGAGGAGGCCTGCAAGCCTGCTGGCGGCAGATTTAAGATCGATCGCACTCAGGCCACCATAATTCTCTGCGGCCTTTACCTGTTCTTCTCACTGGCCGGAAATATAGCCGCCACCAAGGTCACTTATTTCGGCAGCCTGGTCATGGATGCCGGATTCATCTACTCCCTGACGTTCACCTGGCGGGACCTGATTCATAAGCAGCTCGGCCAGAGGGCGGCCATCACCACCATCTGGCTGGCAGCCGGCATCAACCTGCTTGCTGCGCTTTATTTTCAGTTTGTGGTCCTGCTGCCCGCGCAAACGGACTGGGCCAATAGCGGAGGCCAGACGGCCTGGGCCTTTCTCTTCGGCATCATAGACACCTCAGGAACCGGATGGCAGTCATTGTTCTCATTGCAGATGAGGATCGTTTTGGGCTCCATCCTTACCGCACTGCTCGCCGAGTTGATCGATACCAGGGTCTATCACCTCTGGACGAAGGGAGAGCGGCGACTCTGGCCGCAATGGACGAGGGTCTTCGCCTCCAATGCCGTTTCCATTCCCCTGGACAGCGTGCTCTTTCCCCTCATCGCCTTTGCCGGGATTGTGGGCATGGAGGGCCTGCAACAGATGATCTGGACCAACATCATCGTCAAAGCCATCATCACACTGCTCGTCTTCTGGACCATCTATCTGGTGCCGGAAAAGCCGATTTATGAGGAGAGATAATTGAAACAATTTGTTCCCATTCATGCAGCGAATGCACTTTCGTTATGAAGCCAGGCTCAGGGCGGACGGTCATCTCAATTCGCAGAAATGTGGTCAATTTATATTATGGCTATCACCTAAGATCTGATCATAACCAGCAGCATTTTAAAGCGGCTCAGAGCCTGCAGGGCATGAGGCTTATTGGCCGGGAGGATCACCATCTGTCCCTGCACCAGATGATACTTTTTCCCTGATATTGTGATCTCTGCTTCGCCGTCCAGAATGTGCACAAGCGCATCAAAAGGCGCAATGTGCTCGCTTAGCCCCTGGCCTTTGTCAAACGCAAAGAGCGTTACCGTCCCCGTGTTCTTGCGAATTATCTCCCGGCTCACAATCGCGCCCTCCTGATAGTCTGCCAGATCGGCCAAATGCAAAACCCTGGGCTCTGTCTCTTCCTTTTGATCTGCTGGGGGGATGCTGGACAATATCATCACTTCCTGGTTTTTCCAAATGCATTATGTCCACTGGCTCATGAAAAAGTTTTTGCTATGATAACGCTCTTCGCTACTTGCCAAGCTCATTTGCTCTGGCAAAGGCCATAGTCGGGCTTGCCCGGTCCTTCCCGGGGCTGCAGCAAATTCCTTGTTGATCCGGGCTTTAACATAGCCCGGATCAAGCTCTGTGGCCTGCTCCAAGCACATGAGCGCCTCATCCGGCACATTGTAGGAGGGTTGCACCTTTGCTTGCCACCATAGGCTCCAAATCGAACTTGACGGCGCCCGCAGAGAATCCCTTGATCTGTGGATGGATTAACGCAAAAAGAATCAAAGCGGCAAATAGAAGCTTCGTCTCCGCACTTAATTCATTTCCATTCTGGACCACTTTAGTAGTCTTAGTCCTGGTAGGATACGTCTGAGTGGTCTCTTCGGTGTGAGTTAAAGATGATTCATTTTCAGTAACATTTGTGTCTTTAGTTACCATGACAATTACCGGCTCGCTAAGATCTGATACAACTCTTGGGCTGTGCGAAGCCAAAGGAATTGTAGCAGTTTCTGTCCTTTCACTTGAATCAGTTGTCTGTAAGTCAACCAAAGCATTCTCATATGGAATGAATGCGCTAACTATTGTTGCCAGAAATAAAACGATTAGAAACGTTCCTGCAATTCCCTTGCTCCAAGACTGACCATTGAACCACCAATCCCACCAGCTCTGAGTTTTTTCTTCTTTTGCATCTTTCAGATCATTCAAGTTCTTTCTGGCTTCTTTCTGTTCCGGATTTATTTCCAGGGCTGCTATATAATTCTCAATGGCGCTTATCTTATCATTTTTCTTGTAATACGCATTTCCTAGATTATTATACGCTCGTGCAGATTCCGAATATTCTATTGCTTCATTGAAATTTTTTATCGAATCGTCCAACTTATCCTGCTTATAGCTCAATATCCCTAGATTATTATAAAGCGACGAAATATTCTCAAATTCTCTTGCCTTCTCAATCGACGTTTTTGGAAGGGCATCGAGATAGACCTTAAGTCCGTCATAGATTTCCTTGGCCTCATTGAATCGTTTCCCTGCAACCACATATTCCCCGATATCGAGTTCTATCCGCCCCATATTGGTTAAAATACATGCTTTCCCGAGCTTCAGATGCTCCAATGAATCCGAGAATATGGTTTTTGCATTGAATGACTCATACTTAATTAAATATTTTAGCATATCTTTATCAGCATATTTATATTTCTCTTCAAAATTTTTAAGATCATTACCAAATTTTTCCATTTCATTTTTTATGACACAAAAATTTTTTAGCTTATCGAATTTTTTACGAATATTGGCTAACAATTCTTTTTTCGTTTTGATATCAGACTCCTTTATAAATTTATCTATAGTCTCATTTAATTCGTCATACATTTGTTTTGTTTTGATCATCTCCGCAAATTCATCTTGCGCAACTCTGTAATCTTCCATTGCCTTAGTAAGATTGCCTTTTTGGAAGAACGCAGTACCTCTAAAAAGGTGAGCATATCCATTTTCCTCACATTTTTTTATTGCTTTAGTATATTGCTCGATCGCCTCATCATATTTTCCCCACTCAAGATAGAGAGAGCCAAGGTCGTTTAAGAACCAAGCAATAGGATATCCATTTTCATTTTGCAGTTTTTGCAGGGTTTCATCTTTAATCCGCTCCAAAACCTCGATTGATTTTTTATATTTTTCTTCAGAAGCCAAATAGTATTTTTCTTTTTGAAATATAAATGCCTTATCATGATATATCCAAGCTATTTCAACAATAGATAAAGTGGGCGCAGGTTTTTCATTTTCTATTTTTTTTATCGCTTCATCATATTTATTCAGTGAAATCATGTACTGAGAAGATGCTTCATTAATTAGTGACTCTCTCATGCTCATGGTTGGAGCAAATTTTGATGCTGCTTCTTTGTCTAATCCTTTTTTATAGTAGATCCTTCCCAGTGTTCTGGATGCATTTGCGGAATTATCATTATCTAATTCCTCTAATGATTTCTTTTCTTCATCATATTCCTCATAATCTATTAACTTTATAATATCTTGATATTTCTTTTCATAATCGATGCTTCCCACACTGGATGGCATACCGTCTGGTTGTTTTTTTTGCTCTTAAATGTTGCGCTAGGCAATTTTTGCCACATGTTTAACAAAAATATTTGTAAAATAATTTATCCGTCAAATAAAATCCAAAAAAAAGAAAATTATAAGATGCTTCCTAAGATTCCGTGCTCTATTGAAGCACTGGCGTCATCAAAAACACTAGCATACGTTAATGGATTCATTCGATAAAAGGATAATTACATCGTCGCGCGAATGATAGGCAATCCCTTAAATCGTGATCCAGTCCTGCCATCCAGAATGTGCACAAGCGCATCAAAGGTGCGATTTGCTGGCTCACCCCTTGCCTTTTTCACGAAAAAAGAGCGTTACGGTTGCTCATTTGCCCTGGCAAAGGCAAAGTCAGTTTGCCCGGTCTTTCCCTGGGCCTGCAGCAAAATTCATTTGTTGATCCAGGGCTTTAACATAGAGCAGATCAGGCTCTGCGGCCTACTCAAAACACACGAGCGCCTCATCCAGCCTGCCCAGCTCTCCCAGAGCACTGCCCTTGTTGTTCCAGCCTGCATAGCTTCATCATACCTGCCTAAGATATCCATGCTTGTCGATATAAGGCTGATGCAGATATCAGGCGAATCCCCGATCACCTTTCAACCAGCCGGGCCGCTTGCTCACTCCACCTCTTTCTCGAGCAGCACTTCCTCTATTGGGCATCTGTGCAGCTCTTTTACCCCGTGCGCCTGCAGGGCTTCCCGCTCCTCCTCCCGGAAAGCCGAAAGCCGCGCCATGAGCAGCTCGTAGTTGACAAGGTGCCCGTCAAACTCCGGCCCTTCCACGCAGGCCAGCCTCGTCTCGCCTCCCACCTCCACCCGGCAGCTCCCGCACATGCCTGTTCCGTCGATCATGATGGAATTGAGGCTGACGATGGTCTTGATCCGGCGGGTCCGGGTGATCTCGCTTACCAGCTTCATCATGAGCACGGGCCCAATGGCCACCACCAGTCCCGGCGTCTCCTTTTGCAGCGCCTCCTCTAGAAGCTCTGTGACCAGTGCTTTGCGCCCCAGCGAGCCGTCATCCGTGCAGATGAGCAGCTCATCGGATACGGCGGCCATCTCCTCTCGCAGGATGACAAGCTCTCTGGAGCGTGCCCCGATGATGCTCACCACCCGGTTTCCCAGGCTCTTCAGTTTCTTGGCGATAGGGTAGAGAACGGCCAGGCCCGTTCCCCCGCCCACACAGATGGCCGTGCCTACAAGTCCCACTTCGGTGGGCCGGCCCAGGGGGCCTGCCACATTCAGGTAGCCGTCTCCTTCCTGGAGCGTCTTGAAGAGAGCTGTTGACCGCCCCACCACATGGAAGATTATGGTTATGGTCCCTTTCTCGGGATTGATGTCGGCCATGGTCATGGGGACGCGCTCTCCCTTCTCATTGGCCCTGAGAATTACGAACTGCCCGGGCTGGGCAACACGGGCGATCTTGGGCGCCTCGATCTCATTGAGAATGATCTCTCCGCCTGCTAGCTCCCTGCGCTTGACTATCCTGTACATGCAAACCTCGGCCTCGGGTATTCTCTTCAAATTAAAAAGACTATCGGGGGAATTATCCGGGGGATGAGCCAGAAAAGTGGCTAACACACCATAGTCCCATGCAGCCTGGTCGCGAGAGATTTTGAGCTAATTTAGGAGTTTATGATTTGCGTTTTCATTCAGATAAGGCCCCGGAAAGGTTTGAATGGAGCAAAGTTCGCTGCTCCGTTGAGATCCTTTGAGATTATTAATGAATAATCAAATTTTGTAAGTTAATGTGAATAGAAATATCTGCAAAATTTTAAAAAATAGTTCAAGATGCTACCTTAATATGAATAAGATCAACAAATCCAGTTATGATATTCAAAAAATCCTTCAAACAACATTCATGATCCGATCCCAAATACATGGGACGATCTTTGTTCATGAGTTGTGCTATAATTCCCAATTTGTGTCATAAAATCCTTATATAAATGTCTCCACAACTATCCAATACAACGGAATGGAATCAATTTCAGGAAGTCTCCCCCATAGGTGATCGGCAATGCATCAACATGAATCTGGAAAAAAAGAGATGAGCGGCATGATAGAAATGATGTTCCGGGAGCATTTGACAGAGGAGCAGCAAAAGACCCTATTGCTCCGCTTCCTCGATCTCAAGATTAAGAAGAAAACGATGAACATCTCCATGATGAGAGACAGGATCATGCTGATGGAGGAGAAGCTGGATATAATGAGGGCTATGCGCGATATGCTTAAAGGATCTTAGAATTCGTTTGCGGATAGAAGTTTATAGAAGGTGATTGGGTATGAAGAACGCCAAATCCAACAATAAAGAGAAGGCAGCGAAGAGCACGGCCACGAAAGCAAAGGACCCGGAAATGCAGGCCAGGGCGAATGGCGCATCAAACGGCGAGTTATACACATTGAGATACGACATAAATGAAAAGGGAATCGGCAAAATCCTCTTGCCACCCAGCCTCTCCACTTTGCTGCAATCGGACAGAGTGTGCATTTCTCCGGCGGCCGGAGGTCTCTTTATCAAATCGATCTAGATTTGAGCCTGGGGCTTTTTCCGAAACTCCGCCCCATGCCTCCTGCTGACACATAAACCATTTAGGATGTATACAAAAGATGATAATGCCTGAAGCTACAAAATCAAATAATTCTGGAAGATGCATAGCCTGTGGAAAATCGGCTCCAAATGGATCCTTCTGCTTCTATTGTCAGGAGAACAGGGATGAGCTTAGATGCTGGCCAAAAAAGATGGCGGGCTGATGCGATATGCGTCATAAGAGCTGATGTTTCCTCAGCATTTTTTCCAGTTCCTCCATCCTGACCGGCTTGCTGATATAGTCATCCATGCCTGCCTCAAGGCATCTCTCCTTATCTCCTTTAAGGGCATATGCGGTTATGGCGATTATCTTTATTCTGCTGTGGTAGTTTTGGCGGATTATTCGGGTAGCCTCCAGTCCATCCATCTCCGGCATCCTTACATCCATCAGCACCAGATCATATGGCTGGCGCTGCAAGGCCTGCAAAGCCTCTTTTCCGCTGGACACAGCGTGCGCACTGTATCCCAGCCGCTTGAGCATGGAGAGGATGACCTTTTGGTTCGAGACATTATCTTCAGCAATGAGAACGCGGATATCAGCCCGGATTCTTCCTTTTTCAAGAGCCTCTTCGTCACCGGCAATGAATTGCCCGGCAAGAGCATCCTTGAGGGCATTGAATAGATCCGATTGCCGGATAGGCTTGGCCAGAGAGCTTTCATAAAGGTCCGGCTTGATTTGCTGGCCTGAGAAGGTCAAAGCTATCAGCGGCAGAGTCTTATTGATCTTGCGGATCTCTTCCCCCAGGGAGTGGCTGCCATTCCCAGGCATGCCGGCATCCAGGAGAGCGGCGTGGAACGGTTTCATGCCGCTCAACAATTCAATAGCCTCTTTGCCCTCTGCTCTGGTTGTCGGTATTAAGCCCCACTCCGCGACCTGATCCGCGAGTATATTGCCTATGGTTTTATTTCCGTGTGCGATGAGCAATCGCTTTCCATCGAGGGGCAACTGGATTCCGCTCAAGGGGGATATGTGAGGGACATGTTTTGTTTTAATGGTAAAATGAAATGTCGACCCCTCTCCCAAATTGCTTTCAGCCCAGATCCTTCCGCTCATCAGCCCCACCAGATCTCTGCTGATAAACAGGCTCGTGTCTGCAAGTCTGCTTTTTCTCGTATCAGGTTCTTTTGACTTGCTGCACGGCTTGCTGCACGATTTGAAGAGCCGCCCAAGCTTATCGGCAGGGATGCCAATGCCGGTATCTCTGACCGCAAAATGAATTTCATATAGTGCATCGAGCTTTACAGAAGAGACGGACACAATGACCTCACCCGTATCTGTGAACTCGACTGCGTTACAGAGCAAATTGACGAGGATTTGGCGAAGCTTCCTTGGATCGCCGATTATTATGTCAGGAGAAATTTTATCGATGATATATGCCATATCCAGTCTCTTGGCTGCTGCTTTTTCTGCAACTGACTGCAGAGCATCCTCAACGCATTCTCGTAGATTGAAGGTCTTGATTTCGAGCTGCCCTTTCTCCAGTTCAATCTTGGAAAAATCGAGTATGTCATTTACAATCGCCATCAGAGCATCTGCAGATATTTTTATAGTCTCAACAAAATCTCTCTGCTCCTCAGTCATATCCTCTTCAAGGAGAAGACTTGCCATGCCAACTATGGCATTCATGGGATTGCGAATCTCAAAACTCATGTCTGTCATTAATTTTTTGTATGTCTTGAGGAGTTCAATAACGCTTTTTTCATCATTTATGCGATATCTTTTCCGTCTCCCCTCCCGCTCATGAGACAATACTTTGCGATCTTCCAGGATATTGATATATTTTGATGCAGTTGAATGGCTCATTGACAATTTTTCCGCTATTTGAGAGAAGGTGGAACCGGGAGAGTCGATCAATACCAGGATTATATCACGAAAACGCTTCTGCTGGAGCAATTGAGTCAATTCCCTCTCTTCAGGCTTGAGTTTACCGGATACAAAATATATCTTCAAATTACTCTGTTTTTGGCTGACGATAATTCCACTTTTTTCTAGCTTAACCAAATGATACCTTAACGTGCTCAGACAAATGCCAAGATCCCTTGAAATTTTTCTCAGATGAGTGCCGGGATTATTCGTGATATAAGCAAGTATATCCTCCCGGTTTTCATGGTCAATGTCTCCTTGCATGTCATCTCTCTTATTTGCATCCCGAGGATATGAAAGTATTTGAGATACCATGCGCAGAAAAATTTATCATAAAGGGAGAACAACTATAATCCGACAAATCGCAGCGAAGCCAAAGATAACATGCGGCAAGGCGGAATGTTTGCTTGAGAAAAGAAACCTGCACCAGAGAGAGAAAGCAATGGATAATGATCTGAGGCGATCGGGCATTGAGGCCGTCGGAAAGATACCCTGGGGAACACATTTATGCCAATTTTATGAGACCAGCCAGGATCTGATGGAAACGATAGTACCCTATTTTCAAGAAGGTCTGGCGGCCGGCGAGCTATGTGTTTGGATCGCTTCAGCTCCATTGCAGGTCGATCAAGCAACCGCGGTATTGAGGGCAGCGATCCCAGACCTGGATAAATACATCAACCGGGGGCAGATGGAGATCCTTGATTTTAGCCAGTGGTGCATTCGCTCAGGGAGGTTTTCTCCGGATGAAGCGCCGCAAAGCTGGGCTATTAAATTAGATGCCGCCCTAAAACAGGGATACGAAGGTTTGCGGCTGACGGTGAACACCTTCCTGCTGGAGAAGGTCGATTGGGACGATTTTAGCGTTTATGAGCGAGAGATGAACAGCATCATCGGCCGGCATCGCATGCTGGCTATCTGCACCTATCCTCTTGAGAAATTCAATGCTTTGAATATCCTGGATGTTTTCGCCGGCCATCAATTCGCTCTGGTCAAGCGCTCAGGGCGGTGGGAGATCATCAAGGTGGACTCTCACAGCCGCCAAAATATCGTACTCAATTCCATCAACCGAATTTATGAGATAGGAGCCCAGTGCAAGACCCTGGAAGACCTCGGAAAAGCATGCCTTGATATTATTGAATCGGTTATAGACAGTAAATTTGGCTTTATTGGGGAGATAGACCAGGACGGGCTTCTCCATGTACTTGCATCAAGCGATCACAGCTTCGGAATACGCGGCCTTTTCGGGAAAGTCATTCAGGATGGAAAAACTCTGCTGGCAAATGATCCGAAATCATATACAGACAGCGTCGGAATGCCGGATGGGCATCCTCCGCTGACTGCTTTTCTGGGTGTGCCTTTTATATATGAGGGCACCGTCACCGGCATGATCGGGGTGGCCAATGGCGAAGGCGGATACCGCAGTGAAGACCGCGAGACCCTGGAAGAGCTCACTCCCACCATCCTTAAGATGATCATGCGCAAGAGGGCTGAGCTGGCGCGAGAACACAGCGATGCCTTGCGAGGCATCCTGGACGCGGTTAAGGAATCCATCTGGCTGTCTGATGCCGAAGGCAAAATCCTGATGGGGAATTTGACTGCCATGCGGAGAATCGGGAAGCCTCCCCAGGAGGTCATCGGCAAGCACTTTGGCATGCTGATGGACCCCGAACTGGCCGGGCCGCGAATGGAGCGGCTAAAGAGAGTGGTTGAGTCCGGGCAGCCTATTCAATTTGAAGATGAACGGGGCGGCATCCAATTCCTCCACAGCTTCTATCCTGTCAAAGACGAAGATGGGCGAATTTATCAGGTGGCGGCATTCAGCAGCGACATTACAGAGCGCAAGCAATCCGAAGAGAACCTGCGAGAGATGCGGGATTATCTGGAGAATCTGATAGACTATGCCAATGCGCCAATCATCGTCTGGGATCCATCTTACAGGATCACGAGATTCAACCATGCTTTCGAGCGGCTGACAGGCCTTCGGGCATCCGAAGCCATCTCCAGGCCTCTTGATGTCCTGTTTCCCGAGGGAAGCAAGGGGGAATCACTGGCACATATCAAAAGAACCCTATCCGGCGAACGCTGGGAAGTGGTGGAGATCCCGATCCTGAGCAAAACCGGACAGACTCGCACAGTTTTATGGAATTCGGCAAACATCTATTCTAAGGATGGAAGCACTATCATTGCCACCATAGCTCAGGGCCAGGACATAACGGATCGCAAGCAAGCGGAAGCTGAATTGCGAGAGTCTAAGGAAGAGCTGAGCAGGTCGAAAGATGATCTGGAGCTGAAGGTGCAGGAGAGAACAATACAGCTTCTCAGAGCTAAAGAGGCTGCCGAAGCTGCCGCCCAGGCAAAATCGGATTTCATGGCCAACATGAGCCATGAAATTCGCACACCCATGAATGCGGTCATCGGAATGACCAGTCTGCTGCTGGTTGATGAAAATCTGACACCCGAGCAGAAGGACTTCATTGAGACTATCAGGATGAGCGGAGATGCGCTTATGGTCATCATAAACGACATCCTCGACTTCTCCAGGATGCAAAAAGAAAGGGCGGAACTGGAAGAGCAGCCATTCGGATTGAGAAGCTGTGTTGAAGAATCCATCGACCAGATATCATCTCGGGCCAGCGAGAAGAACCTGAACCTGGCCTATGTCATCGATAGAGACGTTCCGGAAAATATCATCGGCGATCCAAACAGGCTTCGTCAGATTCTGATCAATCTGCTAAGCAATGCCGTAAAATTTACAAGACGAGGCGAGATCAAACTCACCATATCGGGCCGCCGGCTCGATAGCGGTTATGAGATGCATTTCGCAATTCAGGATACAGGTATAGGCATATCGAGCGATAAGATGGACCGCCTTTTCCAGCCGTTCAGCCAGGTGGATGCATCCATAACGCGCGATTATGGAGGAACCGGCCTGGGCCTGGCCATTGCCAAAAAGCTGATCGAACTCATGGGAGGCAGAATTTGGGTGGAATCCGAGCTGGGCCGCGGCTCTATCTTTCACTTCACCATAGTTGCCGGGATCGTTGTTGAACCTGAGAAGACTCTGCAGGAAGTTCTGCCTCAGCTTGCAGGCAAAAATGTGCTCATAGTTGATAACAATAAAGCCAACCGCCGCATCCTTGGAGAATATGCTTATTGCTGGGGCATGGCGCCCCTCATTGCAGCAAGCAGCCAGGATGCCCTTAACTGGTTAAGAAGGGGGAATATCTTCGATGTGGCTATTCTGGATGCAGACTTGCCGGAGACGGATGGCCTCGCCCTGGCGGAAGAGATCCGAAAGATCGATAAAAACATGCCTTTGATCCTGCAAACTTCCATAGGCCATCATATAGATTCGGATATTCCGGATGCCTACCTGGCCAAGCCCATAAAGCCTTCTCAAATGCATGAGGTTTTGGTCAGCTTGCTCACTCGAAGATCAGCTCAAGCCCGCGGGATAGAGAAGGGTCAGATCAGTTCGATGCATATACTTCTGGCCGAGGACAACGTATCCAGCCAGAAGGTAGTGCGGCAGATGCTTAAGCGCCTGGACTGCACCGTGGATGTAGTCGCCAACGGAATAGAAGCCTTGCAGGCCTTGCAGCGCCAGCCATATGATCTGGTGCTGATGGATGTGAGAATGCCTGAGATGGACGGTCTGGAGGCCACCCGATTAATCCGCCGGCGCTGGCCGGAAGACGGGCCGAAGGTGATAGCCATCACAGCCTATGCTCTGGAAGGCGATAGAGAAAAGTGTCTGGCAGCCGGCATGAACGACTATATCAGCAAACCTGTGAAGATGGAAGAGCTGGCCGCTATTTTGAAGAAATTCGCCGAGCCTTCCGGCGAGGGTTAGTTGTTCATGCCGATTTAGTTGTTCACGCTTTGTGCTATTATTCTTATTTTGTGTCATTACAATTTAAATAGATTTAGCGCCTTTTATCTATTGTTAGCCATTGGAATCGGGGGCTAATTTCTTGGCTGGAGGGCCGAAATTCTCCCTCCTCCGTCCCTCCAGTCCGATAGATGGCGAAAAAGAATTGATAGTATTTGAGGTGAGATGGATATGCCGGCAAAGCGTCCGTCGATATTTGATATCTTTGAGAATTTTGCAAAAGGTTTTCCCTTCGGAAGGAGCATGGATGATTGGTTCCAGGAGCCGTTCGAGGTCATGATAAAGAGATTTACGGAATCTGCGCCTTCCGAATTCGAAGACCTGGTGAAGGAAGAGCAAACCCCAACAGGTACCGTCCGCAGATACGGTCCCTTCGTCT
Source organism: Methanotrichaceae archaeon (assembly GCA_963844955.1). GTDB lineage: Archaea > Halobacteriota > Methanosarcinia > Methanotrichales > Methanotrichaceae > Methanothrix. Next base: position 19,288 of record CAWJQJ010000003.1, read on the forward strand.
ACGGATTCAGCTACACGGCTGAGCCTGGCAAAGAGCCGATCTTTCAGGAGTTCGGCAATATCCGGCCGACCAGACACGGCATCGAGCCAAGCCCGGGACGCGAGCCACTGGTTGATATCATGGCCGAGAAGGATAAATTCAAGATCTTTGCGGAACTGCCGGGCGTGGATAAAGAGAACGTCGAATTGAACGTCGCTGAGGATAGCGTAGAAATCAAAACAAAAGACGACAAAAAATTCTATAAGCTGATCAACCTTGATGAAGCAGTCGATGCTGACAGCACAAAGGCATCTTACAAGAATGGAATACTTACGCTGGAACTCGATAAAAAGGCAAGGAGAAAAGGCAAAGAAGTGAAGATTGATTGAGCAAATGAGGGGCAGCAAAGAGGAGTATTGACCTGCCTTTCTATGAAGACGGATTTATGTTGTAGCCAGAAGCGAGAACACAAAGTATATGGGATCTCACTCGCTGATCTTTCCGGTAATACCCGAGAAGGCTATCGCCAATCATTCTAACGGCCTGCTGACGATCAACATTCCGTACAAGAACGCCTGCCTGGGGGGCGTGTAAGTAAAGATCGATTAAGCTTCGAGATGCCGATTCAATCATTAGAAAATGAGGTAGAGAGATGTCCTGACTGCGTAATGCTTTGCTTACGGATCAGGCAAACGGAGGTGAGAAAATATGGAATGCTGCGATATAGTGAGAAATTTCCTCGAGGGCAGAAAGGGAAAACAGATAAAGGTGTTGGTGGAAGGCGGAAGATTCCAGCCAGTCTCAGGCAAGCTCGCAGATTATGATGAATTTGCTATTGTACTGGAACAGACAGATGGAACACAATATCTGTTCGATATCGACTACGTGATCAGTATAGCAGACGAAAGTGAGGAAATCAGCAGTTGATGTCGCCTGCCGCTATTGAACATTTTTTAAACCGCCGATGACAGACGGAGAGGCAATTTTTCATTTTATCCATAGAAAGCTTCGCCCGGGATCGGTAAGTTGGAGTTGATTGAATCCATCTTTAAGAATCAAATGCCCTTCATCATAGGAGCCGGATTGGGTATTTATGTAGCCCAATTCTTTTAAATGGGTCAAATGATCTATCAATACTTTTTTCTCAAGCTTCAAAGCGCTCTTGACATTCACTGAAAAAACCCATCCGGTTGGAGATCTATCGTAAATCGCTTTAAGAATTTTTTTATCTATTTCATCCATATCATCCATCAGTCGCAGCTCCCGCACCGCCAACAAACCTTCGATGTATATCAATAACGCTGCAAAGATTTATAATTATTGTTATGCAGACGCCGCTTAGCGTTTCACTGCCCTGGCATTTCCGTCACCTGAGAACTCGCCTCCGGACCTCTGGACGTAAGTCCCCGACAGGGTGTCATTTTCCATATACAGGTTGAGATCGTACTCGTCATATTTCTGGCCAGCGTATTCGGGCTGGGCCGACTTAACGGCCAATGCAAGCTGCATCTCGACAAAAGACCCGCTGGCCGTTACTGAATTTTCTTCGCCCTCCTTTGTCAGGATGCCGTAGCCCATGATTTTATTTCCTGCGGAGGACCATAGGCTCAGATCAAGTGAGCTGTCGGTTCGATTATCGAATTTTACAGACCATTTTCCGCTCACATCGTCCGGCAAAACTCCTGCCGCTTGAGTCTGATCGGTGCTTATATTGCCGGTTTGGTTAAGAGGTTGATTGGAATTGCCGGCAGGCTGGACGGGCGGCCTGGCAGATGGCGGGATATTCATGCTCGGAGTGATAATAGGCTTTGGCATGTCCATATTCGGAACGCTTATGCTGGGAACCGCGATTATGCCCGCCTCAACAGCATAAGCTTGATTAGATAAAAATGAAAGCAATATTGTTGATAGCAGCATGACGGCTAATCTCATTTTATCAAACCTTCAGTGAGATATGTTGAGTGAACAAACCTTAAACGTTATCCTCGTATTTCAGATTTTCTCCCGATGAAGAGCCTGGTGGCTGGGAGGAAGACCTTGGCGCTGAAGAACATGTCCACTGGCTGTGGGGACGGTGCAATTGTTCAAGAAGACGGAAACTGCCCTCCGAGGCTGCCCTATCTATGAGGCTCTCGGCATAGACCGCTCCGGTCAGGTGGCTATGCAGGTCCCCTCCCTCAAGCATGGCAAAAAATCTTCTTGCATGCCTGTACTGCCGATGCCTCAGCGCATCTTCGCGAATAGGTCATCCTGCTCAGACTGCAATTAATAGTCTACCTGCATCACATCTGCCAGTCCGCACAGGTGTAATAATAGCACTTATAATTATCAAAATTTTGCAAATAAAATTATGTATTAATACGTTGAGCGCTATAATAGTAAATGGAGGTGTTGGTATTAGGTTGGTGATGCTTCCTTTATTAGCGCTCGGATTGCTTTGTGCCACTGCCATTGCACAGCCAGGATACGAAAGTGCAGACCAAAAATCTCAAATGACCTTTCCAAATGGCCATGACTGGTTAACACCGAATTATCTCTACTATCCCAGCTATTACAGCCGTTGGTATCCTAGCTATTACTATAACCGGTACCCGTCCTACAGCTATTACTATCCATATAATTACTATTACTATCCATATAGCTCCTATTATTATCCATACAGCTACTACTATCCATACAGCTACTACAACTACTACTGGTATTGGTAACCATGGCTAAAGGGGGGTCAAGTCGATAAGACCCCCTATCCGATTCCTCACGTCATTCTTATTTTTTCCATATATTCATCAAGCACCATTTAAAGCAAAGGCAGAAGATCGATTCTCCGGAAGTTATTTTCCGATATCAGAATATTGATTTTTGACCTGATGGCGGCGGAAAGGTCAAGCGAGATATAGATCCTGATCACACGAGATAGAAATTACATTCTATTGCCAGGGCAACTGAATTGGAGATGGAAGTATACTGATAAGCCTGGAAAGGTATAATTAGACGAAAACCCCATACCGTAAGAATAATGTCGGAGGATCTGAAAGCAGTCTATAGCCGGGCACCGGAGATCTTCAAAAAGCTCCGGCTCGAAATCGATAAAGTCGTAGTAGGCCAGAATGTGGCCATTGAGCAGCTCCTGGTCGCCATTTTTGCCGGAGGCCATGCTTTGCTGGAGAGCAATCCGGGCCTCGCCAAGACCCTGCTGGTGAAGACGACGTCATCCTGCCTGGGCCTTGACTACAGCAGGATTCAATGCACTCCGGACCTTATGCCTGCGGACATAACCGGCACCACCATCATCGAAGAGGTCGATAAAGGGAAGAAGTTCCGCTTTGAGGCCGGGCCCGTCTTTTCCAATATAGTCCTGGCCGATGAGATCAACAGAGCCTCCCCCAAGACCCAGAGCGCCCTTTTGGAGGCCATGCAGGAAAAGCAGGTCACGGTGGGAAACAAGACCTATCTCCTGGACAAGCCCTTCTTCATCCTGGCCACACAAAACCCCATCGAGATGGAAGGCACCTTCCCGCTTCCCGAGGCACAGCTGGACAGGTTCTTGCTTAAAATCTTTATGGAATATCCCTCCCGCGAGGAGGAGCTGGAAGTCCTGGAGCGATATACCATTCGCAGCGAGCCTGTTGTGGAAAGGGTGGTCAGCAAGGAAGAGGTGATAGCCTTGCAGCAGCTTTGCCGCGACATCCCCGTCTCCGATGAGATGAAGACGGCTGTTGTCGATCTCGTGCTGGCCACCCGCAAGTGGGAGGGCGTACAGTATGGAGCCAGCCCCAGAGCCAGCATCGGTCTCATCCTCTCCGCCAAAGCCCGAGCCTTCCTGCAGGGCAGAAACTACGTCTCCAAAGAGGACCTGCATGCCATGGCCTATCCTGTCTTGAGGCACCGCATCATACTGGGATTCGAGGCGGAGAGGAAGGGGCTAACCCGCGACCAGGTTATAACAGATATTTTAAAGAGCCGATCTCTCTAGAATGCCTACCAATGTGCCTCTAGGATAAATTATGGACACAGAGTTCTTCAAAGAGCTGGAGAAGTTCTCCCTGCTCGTCAGGAAGCGAGTATCGACCGCCTACAGCGGAGGCAGAAAGTCCCTGCGCTTCGGGCACGGCATCAGCCCTGTCGGCTACCGGGAGTACCGCAAAGGAGACGACTTCAAGCTGGTGGACTGGAAGGTCTACGGAAGATCTGAGAAGCTCTACATCCGGGAGCACGAGGAGGAGAGAAGCCTGGTGGTGCATATCCTGCTGGACGGCAGCGCCAGCATGAGCTTTGAAGGAAAGTTCGCATACGCATCGCGCCTGGCAGCCGGCTTTGCCTATCTTGCTACCATGGAAAATGAGAAGTACGCCATATCGCTCTTCTGCAACAAGCTCTATCCGGGCGAGCCCAAGCGGGGAAGGAGAAATCTCTTTCAGTCAATCGGGCAGCTGGATGAGATAGCTCCCCGGGGCGGAACAAGCCTGCTTGCTATTGCCGACCAGCTGGCATCTCTTCTCAAGACGACAAGCCTGGTGGTCTTGATATCCGACCTGCTGGGAGGGACGGAAGATATCATATCCAGCATCTACCGGCTGTCCGGACATGAGCTGGTGGTAATTCAGGTTCTGGCCCCCCAGGAGGCGCAGCTGGGCTTTGGAGGAGATGTGAAGTTCGTGGATCTGGAGACCGGCGTGCCCATCGTCACCCGCGTAACAGAAGGAGAGCGCCAGGAATATCTGAAGCGGCTGGGGGAGCATAACGATCGCATCAGTGCGGCGTGCAGCCAGGTTGGTGCACACTACTTCCTCTGCAAGACTGACCAGCCCATCTTCGAGGCCTTTTCCGAGATGCTCAGCCGGGTTTTGATCTGGAAGGCGTGAGGGCAGAGCAGCGGCGGGCAGAATGTTCATGAAATCAAATAACAGCAAAATCAAACTTGGTTACGGCCAGGGATGCCTCGATCTGATGATCGGTGAGGGGGCAGAGGTGGTGCTGGCAGAGGAGCTTCCTGCCTCGCCCCCTGGTGAGATCGATAGATCGATTGACAACGCCGAGGGAAAAAGCATCGATGATTTTTCCGGCTGCCGCTCGGCAGTTATCCTGGCCAGCGACATCACCCGGCCCACTCCAAGCCACCTCATACTCCCGCCTCTGGAAAGGAGGCTGAAGAAGCTTGGCATCAAGGATCTGAAGATCGTCTTTGGCCTGGGCACGCACAGAAGGATGACGGCCGATGAGGAGCGCTTGCTCTTACAGGACTGCACGAGCTTGCCATATATGCAGCATGATCCTCAAGCCTGCGTATCCCTGGGCAAGACCCACCGGGGCACGCCTGTGGAGGTGCTGGATGCGGTCGCCTCTTCAGATCTTATTGTGGCCACCGGCAATATCGAATATCATTATTACGCCGGCTACTCGGGTGGAGCCAAAGCCGTCCTGCCCGGGGTCAGCTCAGAGCGATCTGTGATCAAGAACCATGAGCTGATGAGAGAGCCGCTCTCAACTACGGGAAGGCTGGACAGCCCCGTACGCCAGGATATGGAGGACGCGGCCGGGATTGCCGGGCTTGACTTCATCTTGAATGTGGTTCTCAACGATAAAAAGGAGATTGTGCAGTCGGTAGCAGGCGACTTTATAGCCGCTCACCGCCAGGGGGCTGCCATCGTCGATCGCATGTACCGGCGGCCTGTCCGGCAGGCGGAGATAGTGGTGACCTGTGCCGGAGGCAGGCCCAAAGACCTCAACTTATTCCAGGCGCAAAAAGCGCTGGACAATGCCAAGAATGCGGCTGTTCCCGGCGGCAGCATAATCCTGGTGGCGGAGTGCTGCGAGGGGCTCGGCCACCCGGTATTCGAGCGCTGGGCAAAGGAAGCGACATCTGCTCAGGACTGCTGGGAGCGCTTTGGCCGGGAGTATGAATTTGGCGGGCACAAGGCCGCCTTCCTGGCCAGAGAGTCGATGGAGCATCACTTGATCCTGGTTTCAGCCCTTCCCAGTAAAAGGGCTGAGATGTGCTTCTTTGCTCCGGCCAGGACCCTGCCTGAGGCGCTGCAGCTGGCCAGAGCGCGACAGGGAAAAGATGCGCGCTTGCTGGTCATGCCCCACGGGAATCTGACGCTAGCGGTAGCGAAGTGAAATATGGGGGGCATAGCCCACAACAATTGCAGATGCATTCATCCATGCCGGCAGCAGGGCATTGCTCCTGTCTCCCTGCAGGATATAAGCAGAATCGCCCAATAAAGCAATAGCGAGCAGAACTGTCCGGAAGGCGGGTATTTTTTTGAAGAAAAGCTATTTCCGCTCAAGAGTTCTGGCAAGGACTGAAATGTGGCCTGAGGAACAGACTCGCGGTCGGCGGATGGATGGAATGGATACCGCGCTCTTCAAAGATCCCGTGGTAGTAAGGAGATTTCAGGGGGGCGATCTGGAGGCGGCTTTAGCAGATCGACCGGGAGGTTTTCGGCGGATACGATCCGTCCATCTTTACCGCATTTTATGAATACTATGCGGCAAGCACTCTGGTCGCGGAGGTAGGCGGAGCTATAGCCGGCTTCGTCCTCGGATTCAAGCATACTCCCTTCGAGGGCAGGGTCTTCTGGCTGGCCGTAAAACCGGGCTTCCAGAGCCGGGGCATCGGCATGAGGCTTATGCTGGAGGTTTTGCGGATCTTCAGGCAGATGGGGGCGCAAAGCGCCACACTGGAAGTTCGGGTAAGCAATAAAAAGGCCCAGTCGCTCTATTACATGCTGGGCTTTCGCATGATCGGCGTCAGTCCCGCCTACTATACCGACGGCGAGGCAGCCATCATCATGAAGCTGCGGCTGTAAGCTGCAGGAGACTTCTTACTCCACTCCGCGAGCGGTCAGGCGGAAATCTGCCATTGCTCCTTCCGGCAGAGAGCGGTGCTTCATGAGCCGGGCACGCCGCAAGCCTTCTCCTTTCCTCTCCAAAAAGATAATGGCTTTGCAGATATGCTCAAGTCCCCTGCCTCCAATAGGCCGCAGCGAATTGTTCTCAATGTCCGTATAAACCTGATTGGTTATTACTATGGGAATTCTATGCTTGCGGGCAATCTCCTGCAGCTCGGAGAGCTGGGCAGTTAAAGTGCGGCGGATGGTGCGATTGTCCTCCGCCTCCAGGAGCACCCGGTAAAGGGATGTTGCCGAATCGAGAATTACCAGACCGAGGTCGTGGCCGGCGATCTTGGAGGACTCGCGAATGGCTATCGCCTGCTGCTCCAGGCTCATGGGCTCGAAGATCATGATCTTTTTGGCCATCTCTTCCGCGCCCGGGCCGGCGATCTGCTTGAACCTCTCTGCGGAGAAGCCCTCCGTGTCTATGAATATGACGCGCAGGCCCCGGGCAACTGCCTGCACCGCCAGCTGCATGACGATGTTGCTCTTTCCCGTGCCCGACTCACCGTAAAGCTGGGTTATTATGCCCGATTCAAATCCGCCGCCCAGGAGAAGGTCCAGGCTCTGGCAGCCGGAAGGCAGGCGGTCAAGCATGAGCCGTCACATCATTTATCATGAATTTACTTACCGGTGATGCGTAAAGCTATCTATCCTTTCCATGAGCCGGTCCATGGCCTCTCGCTCCCGGGGGCCTCCACAGCGGTTTATTATCCTCTGCATCTTCATCAGCTCCTCAAAATAGGAATCGGTGCGCAGAGCAAGATAGCGGGTGGCTGCCACTGCCGCTTCGATTACCAGGTTTGCACCCCGGTTGCAGGCGCGAAAGTCTCTTCGCAAGACCTCGCCCTTGACCAGCTCCACCTTGGCGATGATGATATCCGTGGCATAGGCCTCGCATTTGAAGAGCCCCCAGGCCTCTGCACTTTTCAGCACCGGCAATTCTTCCCGGCGCATGAAATATTCCTGGTCGAGGTCTTCTATTGCCGTCTCAGCAAAGAGCCAGGCGTCATGGGTGATATTGGCCACAAACCATCCTTTCCTCAGGACGTTCTCATAGGTGTGAGTTCCCAGGAAGAGCCGCACATAAAGGCTGTCTGCATCTCTGATGATGCCCAGAGGCGCGGCATTTATCCTGCCGGACATCTCCGTAGTGGCGATTACCTCGTTTATGCCGTCCTGTATTCCCAGCTCATCCAACGATTCATTTCCATAAAGCATGATCTAAAACCTCAAACCCCTCAGAAGGGAGATAAATAAAGATGCCGCAATCAGGTCGGCCGTGGAACCGGGATTGATGTCCCGGGCGAGAAGATCGCGGTCCAGCTCGTGAGCCTTGCCCAATGTGGCATCGAGGAGCGCTTCTCCTGCCTGCCGCGAGACAATGCGGCCTGTCTCATCCCCGAATTTGGCGCAGATCAGGCTGTCGGGCTCCTCGGCCAGCGCCTCCAGAAAGGTTCTGACCACGCCGTCGTTCAGGCCACGTCGCTCTATTTGTCCTGTCATTCTATCCGCAAGCTTTAATGAGCGCTCATAATTGGTGGACCATTCGCGAGCTACAATATCATGCCCGGCGGAGAGCTTCATCAGCCCCTGCAAGGTCTTGCCGCTTTCGCTGACTGCTTTTTGCCAGTTTTCGTCCCTCAGGCTGTAGTTTATCCACATCGACTACTCTGGCTCCGGCCTTTTCGAAGGCGCTGTAAAAGTCAACGGAGTCCTGGACGGTGGTCTTCTCCAGTACATCCCTCAACTCATTTCCCAGCTCTCCCTGCCTTCCCGCAGCCATAGCTATGGGCATCATGAGAACCAGAGAGCCGAAGTGAGTATTGCTGCTCAGATTCCAGGTCTGCCAGGCCAGGACAGCTTCCCGAATAAGCGAGCCCACTCTCCCCCTGCCCTGGGCAGCTTTGCAAAAGACGGGATAAGCAGAAACGGCGCTGGTCAGAAAATGATGAAAGCCGATATCGGGAAAATCGTGGCAGCGATCCACATTGCCGGGCTTGGGGCTGGAGGAGAGCTCAAAGAGCATAGCCAGTACTGCACACTGGGCCACGCGGTCGGGACTCATGGCATCATCGGTGGATTTCAGGAAAGAAGCTCTTCTGCCAGCTTCTTTTTCAGCTCCATGTACTCCTTTCCCGATAGCCCGATTCTGTCCAGGGCCGCATCTCGCAAAAAGCATTGCTTGGATATCTTGCAGCACCAGACCAGGCTGCCAAAGCAAGTTCCTTCGCCCTTCTCCAGGGGTGTGCCTCTGGCAAATGACAGCTTCTTATGCACAAACTCCTCCGGAGTCATGCCTGCCTTCTTGAGAGCGCCGAGGACCGGGCAGTTCTTGACGGGAGGGCAGCAGAAGGCCAGGCCGCGCAGGTCGCCGCCCGCGCAGATGTGCTTGGGTGCATTGCACCAGCCGCTCAAAGAGTCGTACTCCAGCATGGCCCCGGAGAGCCACCGGGCAAATTCCGGATCGGCCCCGCGCAGAGATACGACATCTGCGCCCATGGCCAGCAGATTTCTGGCATCTTCAAACTCGCCGATGTCTGCCAGGGCCATGATGACCGGGCCTCGGCTGTCTTTGGCCTTCTTGACCATTTTCGGTCCGGCTCCATTCAGGCCGCGCAGGTCCAGGTGAATTATGTCCAGATCGCTCTCATTGAGCTTTTCTAAAAGGGCATTGGACAGGTCTTCCGGCCGGATCCTCAGGGATAGGGTGACGCCGCAGCGCTTCAGGCGCGGGATGAGCTCCAGAAGGCGAATCGGATCGCGAATCTTGGAAAGCCGAAGCTCGAGCAGGCAGAGGTTTTTGCTGGCGAGCCTGGCCGCTTCCATTAGAGGCTCATCTATGGAGCAGGTAGCGGAAAGTCCGAAGGCCCCTTTTGCTTTCCCGGCATTTTCGCCCATTTTTTCCAGACTGGCCTTCATCTGTTCAATTGGAGCCTCATCCAGATCGAAGCCATCCAGCAAGATCAAGCCGGCTGCATTATTAAAATCCGGCTGGTTATGTGAAGAAATAACGGCAATGGGATTATCGATATGCAGATATCCTACTTCAAGCATTGCCCTGCCCTGCGCTCCCTGAAGATATCAGCCTTTCGCTACATAGCTTCTCCTTGAACATCTGCCCTGCCATCTTTATATCCCAGAAAATCAAAGGGCATGCGGTGATATAATGGTGACCTTCAAAGTAGATGCAGACGCAAGGGCAACAGTCCAGGGATCGGAGGACCAGGAGAAGCACCCCATAGTTGCCAAGGTAAAGGGAACGGGAAAGGATGGGGCTTTGAGCGTCCAGGTCTCAGGGGGTGAGTCAGGCCCCATATCGGCACGGATTATGGGCGACTCCAATAGTCCCATCGCCGTCGCGCCCATTGAGGTTTCACCCATCACCGTAATTCCTAATTTAGAATCGGTGGCCAGGACCATTGATTTTTCCGCTCTGATCGGCGCTTTCACAAAATTGTCCCAGGGAGTCTCTGTTCAGGTCTCCAATTCCGGCGCGCCCCTGTCCATTGCTCTGGGAAAGATCCCCGTGGATCTGACCATCTCCGTCTCTTCTCCTGCTCAGGAGGCCGTTTTCAAGGTGGAGATCAAGGGAACTGTAGGTGAGTAAGGATTATTTTCGATTATGATGGCATAATCCAGGCCGTCATGGGGTGGTCCTGATTTTCCCGTCCTGGTTGATGACGCTGGCGGCAGCAGCGCTTCCCGTCTCCGAGGTGCGGGGGGCCATACCTCTGGCCATAGGTGTTTACGGCTACACTCCCCTGGATGCCTATCTCTTATCCGTCTTCGGCAATCTGCTGCCTATAATTCCGCTGCTCCTCTTTCTGGGCCCGGTATCCGATTACCTCAGGCGCTTCTCCTGGGGTGAGGTGTTCTTTTCCTGGCTTTTTGCCCGCACTCGCAGAAAGTACATTCAGGAGCATGAGAACTTCGGGCTGACGGCCCTCGCCATCTTCGTGGCCATCCCTCTGCCCATGACCGGAGCCTGGACGGGCTGCGCTTTAGCCTTCCTGCTGGGCTTTCGTTTCTGGCCGGCCTTTGCCGCCATTGCCGCCGGAGTTATCATAGCCGGGCTCATAGTCACGGCTACGGTGGTGGGCGTGCAGTGGCTGGTCTTTTGAGTGGTGATCTCTGCCATCCGCCCGGGCGCATGGGCGAATACTTGAAATAGTAATAACTCCCAATATATTTATGAGGTGAGACTATAGGCGACACAACTATCTATGTCTGTATCGCTCCTGTAACCACCCATCATCTTCAAGAAGATCCGCCTGATCTTTCTCACGGCTGTTCTTTCGGTTTCTAGCAGGCTTAACGGCTGTGACATGGCTCTTGGGGACCTAAATGAAAAACTCTCTTTTTTGCGAAATAAGAAAACAGCGATGGACTGCGCCCCCCATAAAGCTACTCATAAGATCTTAAGACCGCTTGCAGCTCTTCCCAATTCACAGGTTTGCTTATATAATCATCCATGCCTGCCGCCAGGCACTTTTCTCTGTCACCTTCCAGTGCATGAGCCGTAATGGCGACTATTTTCGGCTTGCCGGCAAAAGCATAGAGTTTCCGAATAGCTCTGGTTGCCTGCAAGCCGTCCATCTCGGGCATCTGGACATCCATGAGAATTACATGGTAAGGCTGGCGCTGCAATGCTTGCAAGGCCTCTAGACCGTTGCAGGCCACGTCTGCAGAGTAGCCCAGCTTATTGAGCATTCTTAGCAATACCTTCTGATTGACAATATTATCCTCGGCTATCAATATGCTCAGTGCGTGCTTTCGTTCATTTTGTTCAGCCTGAAATTCATTTTCTGATCTTGAGGCGGTTTCTCCAACCGGCTTGATCTGCGCCGCTTCTGCCAATATTTCAAAGCTAAAAGTGGAACCCTTTCCCATCTGGGATTCAGCCCAAATCCTCCCGCCCATCAGTTCTACGAGCCTTTTACTTATGGCCAGGCCCAGACCGGTGCCGCCATACTTGCGCGTGGTTGAAGAGTCGACCTGGCTAAATGACTGGAATAGCCGTTTCATCTTGTCTTCAGGAATTCCGATTCCGGAATCTTTTATTGAGAAGCGGATCTTATGGCATGCCTCTTTGAGTTCCTGGCTTGAAACTGAGATCTCTATATGGCCCACGCTCGTGAATTTGACTGCATTGCACAGCAGGTTCGCCAGGATTTGACCTAGCTTTGTAGGGTCGCCAATGATCGCTTCCGGAGTGTTTCTCTCTATGGCATAAGCAATGCTCAATCCTTTTTCTGAAGCATCCGAGGCCACCAGATCAAGGGCGTTTTCAATGGAGCCTCTCAAGTCAAAAGGCTGTGTCTCCAACTCCATCTTGCCGTCATCAATCTTGGAATAGTCCAGTATATCATTGATAATCGATAACAGGGCATCGCCGCTGCTCCGGATGGTTTTCACATAGTCTTGCTGCTCAAAATTTAAGTCCGTCCGGAGAAGAAGGCCTGTCAAGCCTACAACCGCGTTCATGGGTGTCCTTATCTCATGGCTCATATTGGCCAAAAACTCGGCTTTAGCTTTGGTTGCTTCCTCTGCTGCTTGTTTAGCCTTCAGCAGGTCCTCTTCCACTCTCTTGCGATCCTGGATCTCGCTATGCAGCTCTTTGTTGGCGTTGCTCAAGCTCTGCAGTGCGTTCCAGGACCCGGTTTTCCAGTTCCCTATTGAGCCTTCTGACTTCTTCTTCGGCTTTCTTTGCTCCCTTATACAGGCTCTCGTTCTCTTTCAAAGCCGCGATTTGACGGACGACTATCAAACCAATTATGCCTCCCACAGCCCATGACAGATATGAGATGCTCTGTGCAGGATAGTGATTATAGCTCCACAGGAGAAGGGCGTAGGTGGCTGCTGCGCAGATGTAGGGCAGATAATATGGCCAGGTAAACTGCATATTGTCCGACCCAAGCGGCTGGGAAGACAGATCAAGTCTCGGCGAATTGGCATGCAGGACGCCAGCCAGCCCCACTAATGAGTAGGCAACAATCCAACCAGTATCCAGCAAGCCTCCGGAATCATAAGATATTCAGCAATGACTGTCTAAAGAAAATTAAATCTGTGGCAATCATCACGGCTGTTCCGGCAGCCAGGAGCAATATCGGACCTGGCCGCATCTGTTTGATCCTTCGGAATAGCAGTTCCGTTAGAGCGAAAAGAAGCAGAAGATCCATGACCGGATAAGCCACCGTGAGGATCAGGGTATAGGCGTCCGATCCTGCGGCAGATTCGATGAGGGGGGCGATCAATAAAAACCAGGACAGCACGACCGAGGCGATCGTCACAACGCCCAGATCCAGCAGTACCTTGAGCTTCTCGCTGGAGGTCAGGGATATTCTGGGCAAGAGAAGAATGCCTATGGCGAAGATAGGATACTGGGCCAGAAACCAGATATCGGCCGAAGAAGGGAAGGGCGCCTGGTGATATACAATCTCGGTAATGCCCCAGAGAATGTCTCCCACGGTGTGAGTGAGCTGGCCCAGGGCGAGAACCGTCCAGGCCAAAGCGACATGCCTTCCGCAAATGGCAGACCTCTGGGCTGCATAGAACAAACCAAATGCCGCCAGCAAATCGACCAGAACAGCAGTCAAATCATTTGCGGCAGTGCGAAGCTCACTCTCACCGCTGAGAAGAATGCTCAGTGCTATGGAGGCAAGGGTAATGCAAGCTGCCAGAACCAGAGCGCTGCGAAATGAAATCATGGCGGAAACCTTGGATTGACTGCTATTTCATTGGTCTCTTTAATTTGACCCTTGCTGATGATTGAAGATAGACTTAATCCTTTCCAATAAATATGGCGGCTTTGAGCAGACTTTGAGCAGATAGAACCAATTGTCTTGCTGACGGCATGCCTGTCGCGGATGGGCATAAAAAATAGGGAGAATTTTATCTGAATTGGCAGTATGGAGTTTCAGGGCATCTCTCTGAGCTTAATCTCTATCTCAAGCTCATTTTTCTCATATTCGACTTCAATCTTGATGGGGGGCGCGGGATGGACGGAGAGCGACCAGCTACCATAGGCGGCTTCGACCATGCCTCCTGCTTCAATCTCCGAAGCCAGGTCCCTCAGAAAGGCTGCTGCCTCAGAATTGGTCAAAAGAAGGGCCTGTTTGAACTCTTCAATCCCTGTGCCTGAGGAAATTTTCATGGACATTTTTCCAGGAGTGCCTGATAATCTCGCCACGCAAATCACCAAATATGATTGAGCTTTAATCCTTAAAGGATCTTTGCATATGAGAAGCGACATCTGGCAATTTGGTTTTCGCTTAAGGCAAAACGTGCGGCTGCCGGGATTCGAACCCGGGTTACGGGCTTGGGAAGCCCATGTCATAACCGCTGGACCACAGCCGCTCCATGCTTTATATGCGATGTGCCTTTAGCCATTTCAACTTCCAGTATTTAAAGGTTATAGCTGGCGGTTTTCAGCTGGCTTTTTTATATCCTGTTTTGCTGATTTATTCCCGCCTCCAGTATAAATAGCGCCTCTGTTTATGGCATCAATTTATCCCTTAAGAAGATCTATTTCTTGTCCGTCAAAGCTTTCCGCCCCAAATCCGTGAGATATACTTTTGAGATGGCATTTGGAAGCGTTAAACTTGACGGATATTCGCTTGTCATAATATCTAAGTGTCCGGATTTTTTCAGGAGCACCAGACGATTTCCGAATTCCGTTTCATCGAGATTTAAGACCTTATTGACTTTGACCGGGCTCACAAAAGACTTAGGCGAAATCGTATTGATTGCATCAAGGATCTTCATATCAGTATCGTCCATTAGCCTCACCGGATAATATGTAGCATCTGATGCGATTTATATTGTTGCATGGCGTCGATTAGAAATCTCACGTATTCTGGAGCCACATCCTTACAATTCGGAAAGCTGTGTATTGATATGCTTGAATTCACCCAGCAGATTTATTCCTCTATCAGTTGTCTCGTAAATCGTGTTCCTTTCCTGCTTAACCTCGATGAGGTTGTTTTTTATTAGCAGATTGATGTAAGGATTTACGGTTCTGAAGTTAAGGTTAGCCTGATAGACAATTCGCGTCTTGCTGGCACCGTCTTTGCATATATCCAATATCTCTGAGATGATCACATGTTTGCTTCTTTTCATTTCAGTTTTCCCTCCATCCTAAAATTAGATATCATTGTCAGCCTACATAGGTCCGTTTATTTCAGCAATATTGTTTGGTTTGAGCAACGATTAAATACCCACCTAACTAATTATCAGTAATTATGTTATTATCCTAAAAGATTATAAAAATTATTTAAGCTTTTTTATAAAAAAACTTAATCTATTTTTAGAATTTAATAACGAAAAAATCTTGCAGTTCACAATTTACCAAGCCGAAAAATTTGTTAATCCATGATCAAAATTCTCAAAAATTTCTTGCTAAGCGAATTTTTGTTATTAAAAATTTTTCATCAATATATAATTTTTAACAAATTAAATATATTGCAGAAATTCGCGATAAGGCCAAACCGTCCGAAATATCAATTTAGAGGTTTTTGGAATCATCTGAATTGGCTGCTGCCTTACAGAAGACTCACAAAAAAAATGGCCGGCTATCACCTTCTGCTCAAAACTATCCGGTCACCCGCGGCCACCTTCTTGAAGATCTCCAGCCCTTGCGTCACCCTTCCCAGGTGGTTTACGGCTGAATAGGGCTGGGTCTTGCCGAAGAAGATGCAAAAAGCCGGTCCCGGCGACCAGTAGCAGATGTCGCCTGCAGTTGTGGTGGACGATGGGTTTTCGTTGTCCATCTGCAAAGGCACATCGAAGTAAACCTCATCGCCCCAGAGGCTGGCAATGCCCTCCATAGGCAGGCCGGCAAAGAACGCCTCCCTTATTCCGGGATTTCTCCCGTCCAGCCTGGCCAGGGCCTTTCCCTTTCCCGTTACCTCTATCTCAATCATCCTCATGAATACAGCCTCCTCTTTTGCAGATCCTGCAGGGCGGACATCAATTTATGATTACTTTCGCCCTGCACGGCTAACCTACATAGCTTCCGGCACTAACTATGATTTAGACCGCCCGGCCATAGCTCTTTTGGACTACTCCCGGCGGGCGGATCCATCCCCTCAAGATTTGCTGCCTTCAAGATGCGCTATCTTCTCTTTAGCCGGATATGCAGCCGGTCTGAGTAGTTGACGCCCAGGCGCAAAGCCAGATCCCAGGCCTCCCTGGCCCCCTGCATATCCTGGTCGGTGCCGTAGGCCATTATCCAGATCCTCTCCCTGGCCAGGTCGGGGACTACCTGCTCCAGACGCGCAGGGGTCCAGCACCAGGGTGCTTTGCCCAATACAAATTTGATGTGGACGTTTTCTTTGCCGGCCCAGAAATCAAGATGATAATTCGATCCCAGCTTGGGGCTGACTACAGCGTAGTGAATCTGTTTTAAGGTCTCTTCGGGGATGAGATTGGTGCCATTGGTCTCGATGTCAATCTCTATGCCCCTGCTATGCAGCAAAGAGATCAGCTCAGACAGCTGCTCCATCTGCAAGGTGGGCTCTCCCCCGGTTATGACCGCTCTTGGGCCTTTGATGCTATTCCAGCACATCAGCCAGAGAAAAATCCCGGCATGGCTTTTGGTCTGTGTCGCATCCCTGGCAGCTGAGGTTGCAGCCGGCCAGCCTTACAAAGGTGGCCGGCCTTCCCATGGCCGGGCCCTCGCCCTGCATGGAGGAAAAGATCTCTATCAGGCGCATTTGATATGTTTCTTATTCCAACTGAGATAAATGCTCTCCTGCGAGCCCTTGCGACCGGACACGATATAGCAATATTTCTGCAAAGCTTTAGTCTTCAGATTCTTTTTTTCCAATCCTGTGCTCGTACCCCTTCGCCTCCACCCGTCTCCTCTCGCCCCCCTTCTCCATCCAGATCCCCTCCTCCACTACCTCACCGATCACCGTCAAGGCGCACCCCCACCGGTCCGCCTGCAACGCCGCCTGCAAAGCCTCGGGCCTGACTGTGAAGACCAGTTCGAAGTCGCCGCCCGCGCTCATGGCCATCTCCACTGCCTTCTCTCGCCCGACCATCTCCGTGAGGCCTTCTGCCAGCGGCAGTGCCTCTTCCTTCACCACAAAGCCAACCCGGCTCACGTCGGCCAGGTCGGATAGGGAGAGCGCCAGGCCATCGCTGTTGTCCATCATGGCAGTGACCGCTCGACTCTGGGCCAGAGCCCGGCCTTCGGCGAGGCGCGGCTCCGGCTCCAGCAGCTTCTCGATGAATGGGCTATCAAGCCTGCCCTGCTGCCAGGCCCACAGGCCTCCGCCCGCTCCCCCCAGGCTGCCCGTGGTGCAGAGCAGGTCGCCTGGGCGCGCGCCCCTGCGCCTCAGGACCAGCTCCTTCTCCACAAAGCCCAGGGCCGTGCCGGTGATGGTCAGCTCCTCATGCGAATCGGTGTCGCCGCCTATGATGCGCGTGCCGTAGTATGCGGCACAATCCCCCAAGCCCGAGAAGAGTTCGTCGATGAAATAGAGGTCCGCTTCTGGGGGCAGGCCCGCGGCGATGAGCACTCCTGCCGGCTGTGCGCCCATGGCGGCGATATCGCTCAGGTTGACGGCCACCGCCATCCAGCCCATCTGCCAGGGATTCATGATATCGGGAAAGTCAGCTTTCCGGTGCAGCATGTCTGTGGTGGCTACCAGATAGCGCTCGCCCGCATCGATCACCGCGCAGTCGTCGTTCTCCACGCCCCCCAGTATTTCGGATATGCGCCGGATCAGCTCCCTCTCTCCCAAAACATTTCCCGACATGGATGCTTCCTCGCTTTCTTTGCCCCGCTCTATCGCGCAAAGCTTTTCTTCTTTTCTTAATAGCATAGTAGCAAAGGCTATTAATTTTTAAGGCTATTACTATCAATACCATGCCCGATTACAAAAGACATTCTTCAGGCTCCTGCCGCCCTGCTGGGCGCCCTGGCGCTCCTTATGCTCCTGCCGGCATCTCTTGCCGAGACAAGGGTCTGCCCCGGCGGTTGCGATCACTCCAGCATCCAGGAAGCGCTTGATGCCGCCTCCTCTCAGGACAGGATCGTTGTGGAGAGCGGCCTTTATCGCGAATCCCTGATCATCGGCAAGAGCGTAATCCTGCACGGCCTGGACACAGGCCAGGGAAAGCCCGTGCTCGCGCCGGACAGCGGGCGCGTGATCCTGGCCGGCCACGGAGCCGTATTGCGGGGCTTTGAGATCGGCAGGCCTGCTGATTCGGATCAGTCTGCCTTTGACAGCGGCAACTGCACCCTGGAGGTCGTCCTTCCCGCCAGCATTTACCTGAACGACTTTGCCGGCCAGAAGAGCGTCTGCCCCGAGGATGCCGCTTCCTGGAATTCCAGCCAGGGCATAAACTATCAGTATAGCAGCCGGGTGCTGCGTAGCCGCCTGGGCAACTACTGGGCCGATTACAGGGGAAGCGACGAGAATGGCGACGGAATTGGCGATCAGCCCATGGTCCTCAGCGACAAAAATATAGATTATTATCCCCTGATGCACCCTGTGGACAGCTACATAATACCTGATGAAAAGGAGACAAAGACAGAGCTTATCCGTGCAAAGGTAAACGAGCCCTTCACCATATCCCTGCCGGCCAATCCCACTACTGGTTATGAATGGACGGTGGATTATGATTATGTCCTGCTCAAAAAGGAGAGCGCCCAGTATGAGAGTGCGATCGCAGAGCCGGTGCGGGTGGGCGCAGGGGGCTCTTCCGTCTTTGTCTTCACACCCCTGATGCCCGGCAAGACCACCATCTACTTTGTCTATAAAAGGTCCTGGGAGAATATTGTGGCAGGCACGAGAGCCTTCCATGTGGAGATAACGGCCTGAGCGAAAAGGTCTGCTTTATCCCAAAAAATTTATAGAATCAATGTCAAAGGATGCAGAGTCAATATGGGCAGCGGACTGGCTGCCCAATGTGGGGTTAAATCATGTTCGGCATCTTTTCATTCATCGGCTGGCTGATCATAGGAGCCATCATCGGCTGGATCGCAGGAAAGGTATGGGTTGGCCACGGCTTCGGCTTGCTCGGAAATATTCTGGTGGGCATTGTGGGCTCCATAGTTGGGGGAGCTATCTTTGGCGGATTTTTTGGCACATCCGGCATAGGCGGCTGGATTACTTCCATCCTGGGGGCCATTGTGCTGCTGATCATTGCGGGATTTATCAAGAAATAGGCAAAAAAGAAGAAAGCTCACCTCCAATATTTCTCTACGTGAATCTGCCCGGGATCGCCCTTGCTGTCCTTTTTGAATCCCTCTTGCTGCAGTATTGCGATCATGGATTCACTCATAGCGGGCTTCATCCTGCCGGGCGCTCTGGCAGGGAACATGAAAAGTAATATATGAACTTAAAATAAGATACATTTATATGGAAAAAACAATCTCATTACTATTACTTATTTAATGAGCCTATAAACCGTCCGGGGGGATTGAGAGATTAGAGCGCGCAGGAGCAAAGACCAGATAGTCCTTGAGATTCTGAGGATATGCGCCAACGGAGAGAATGTAACCAAAATTGTCTATCAAACCAATACCAACTTTACCACCATTAAATCCTACATGAATCTTCTCATGAAAAATGATCTCATCGAATGCCTGGGCATCTCACCGAGAGTATATAAATCGACTGCAAAGGGCATAGACATGATGAATCGCTTAAAACAGCTCCAGAGTGAGCTGGAAGAGCTGACTGTCTAGCAGCATCTCCTCTGAGGCGCACCAGTTCTATTTAAATATGTAGAATTATATATCGCAGTCCGCCCTACTTGCTTGCCAGCTTAATCTCTGCATCAAGAGCTGTCATGACCTGCATAAATTCTGCGTTCAGCCTTTGCGCCAGCTCTCCTGCCCTATCCAGGGAGTTGCTGCGCCCCATCATCTCCATCTCCCTGGCCAGGGCCGAAAGGCGCATAGCCCCCACGTATGCGCTGCTGGACTTCAGGCTGTGGGCAGCCATCTGCAGCCCTTTGGCATCCTTGCTTTGCACAGACTGCATAATGGCATTTACCTTGTCCGGCGAGTGCTTCATAAAAAGACCGCCTACCTCGGCAATGATGTCGGGGTCACCTTCCTCTTGCAGCTCTCGCAGGCTTGCCAGCACGGATCTGTCAATCGCCTCGCAGAAGTCCTCTCCTCCTTCTTTCATCTCTACCAATCCTCCCTGATACGAAGCTATAGACTGGCTTTAACTTCTTTCGTACTATTTATTCTTAACTTTCTTTCAATATACTATCAAATGAAAATGCACTTTCCCAGAGCGCTGGCGAGCTCTTCCAGGCGCACAGGCTTGCTGATGCGGTCATCCATCCCTGCCTCGATGCATCTTTTCCGGTCTCCTTCCAGGGCATGGGCAGTGATGGCCATGATGTGCGGCGCTCCATTCTTCCAGCGTTCGCGAATGGCCCTTGCCGCTTCAAGCCGTCCATCTCCGGAATTTGCACATCCATCAGGACCACGTCATAGTTCTGGCGCTCCAATGCTTGCAGCACCTCCATGCCGTTGGCTGCCACATCTGCTCTAATCCCCAGCTTTTTCCCAGCGCATCAATTGCGAGCAGATACCGGAAAAAGATTTGCTGTTCGTCTCTATTGTAACTTTCCAAAAATTAATTATATGCTCCTCGACTGTTTCTCTTTGCTGATGCCCAGTTTGGAATCGATAGATATCTCCTTATCCAGGCGGTAATCGATGCGAATAGTGGTTATTATTCTCTGCACACCCATCTCGGCCAGCTTTTTATTTGCCCTCTCGACAACCTGGAAGAGCTCGGCAAAGCTGCCAGCCTCAATGGCCGTGGACATGGTTCCTGGAACAAATTTGACTCCCGCTTGCTTCAAAATCTCATGAACGGCCCGCACATAATCGGAGGCGCTGGTTCCCGTGCCCATGGGAATGGTGGCGAAGTCTGCTACAATCATAATAGTATGTTAATCTGCAAAGTATAGAAAAGTTTTGAAAGAGGCTTGGATAATATTAGCGCAAGGAAAAGAGCAGCTCTTTTGCCGAAGCCGCGGGGTCCTCCGCCTCGTAGATCGACCGGCCCACAATCAGGTAGTCTGCGCCTGCCTGCAAGGCGGCGCGAGCCAAACCCCCCTGGGCTCCTACGCCCGGGGAGATGATGATCCGCTCTCCGATGACGGAGCGAATCAGCATAATTTTCTCCGGGCGTGTGGCCGGGGCCACCACTCCTGCCGCTCCTGCTTCCACCGCCAGCCGGGCCATGCTCTCCGCCAGCGGGGCCATGAACAGCTCAGCTCCGGGGTGGCTCATCTCCGTGACCACAAAAAGGTCGGCTCTGTGTGCCGTTGCGCTCTTTGCGCAGGCCAAAAGGGAGTCCTTTCCCGGAAAGGCCTGGGCGATGACGCCGCTCGCCCCGGCACCGAGCACGGCATCGCAGATGAGCCGGTTGGTGTTGGGGATGTCGGCGACCTTCAAGTCAGCGATGACGGGCAGAGTGGCAGAGATCTCCCTGACGATTCCCAGGCCTGCGGAGAGGATGAGCGGATAGCCGATCTTGATGGCGTCGAAGTAGTCGCAAAGCTGCCCGGCCAGGGAAAGGGCGCGCTCCCGGGAGGTGACATCCAGTGCCAGTATCAGTCTTGTCTCTCTCTTCATGCTAGGAAGCCTGCAGAGTTATGAGATATTCATTCTCTTGACTAAATGCAGTTGTCGATCAGCTCCATGGCTTCCCGCAAGTCGCCGACCACTTCTTGTCCGGTGCGCTCGCCCTTGCGGTCCAGGAAGAGCGCATCCAGGCCAGCCTGCAGAGGCGACTCGTAGTCGTAATGGTAGTGGTCGCCGATGTGCAGCACCTCGAAGGGCTTGGCACCCATGTGGGCGCAGATTGCGCCGTAAAGCAGAGGCGATTTTTTTACCTCCCGGAAGTCGGAGGTGGCTGAGAAAGTCTCCCGGAAGTAGTCGGAAAGGCCGTCCAGCTCGATGTCTATGAACTCGCGAGCAGCGTTGGATGTGACCACCAGCTCGTAGCTTTCGGCGAGAAGGTCGAGCACCTCCTGTACCTCAGGATAGGTCTCAATCTCGTCCTCGTACATCTGCAAGAGCTCGTCCTTGCCGACCTTCAGCCCGAACCTCTCGATCCAGTAGAGCAGGTCGTACCATTCCAGATGGTCGCTGCCGATCTTCATGTACTCGCCGACAACGTAACTCTTGGCCTCAGGGAAGCCTAGACCGGTCTTTTCTGCGTAGAGCATGGGCATGCCCTCCATCCAGACCTTGTCCACGAACCTGGATTTGACCAGGGTGCCGTCCATGTCCAGGGATATGATGCGTATCATCTAATTCTCCGGTTAGCAGAGCAAATGGCTTGCTTTTGGCTTATTACTCTTTTGGAGCATGGAGGCAAAAGAGGAGCGACTATTAAGGTACCCGGAAGGAGGACTGAGGGACTCATTGCATGTGTTCAATCGTCCATCGTCGATATCACCATCGTCTCTATCGCGAGGTTTCATATAATAGACCATTTCATCTCCATCTGTGAACGCCTTCGGCCAACTTCACCAGCGCATCCGGGACAGACTGTCAGAGCAGGGCATCAGCCAGCCCACCCTACCCCAGGAGCAGGCCATCCCCGCCATCCTCTCCGGGGAGAACGTGCTGCTCATCGCCCCCACCGGCACGGGAAAGACAGAGGCGGCAAGCCTTCCCATATTTCATAAGATTCTCTCCGGCGAGCGCAAGGGCACGCAGGCAGTATACGTGACACCTCTGCGGGCTCTGAACCGGGATATGCTGCGCCGCTTTCTTGAGTGGGGCGAGAAGCTGCAGATTACCGTCGCCGTGCGGCACGGAGACACCAGCCAGGCCGACCGGAGGAGGCAGGCCTTAAAGCCGCCGGATCTGCTCATTACCACCCCTGAGACGCTGCAGATTATGCTGACCGGAAAGCGCCTGCGCCAGAATCTCTCCACAGTAAGGACGGTAGTGGTTGACGAGGTGCACGAGATGGCCACCTCTAAAAGGGGCTGCCAGCTGGCCGTGCTCCTGGAGAGGCTGGCCCAGCTTTCAGGCGACTTTCAGAGGATCGGGCTGTCCGCCACCGTCGGCTCGCCGGAGGCCGTGGCCAGGCTGCTCGTGGGATCCCGGCGAAGCTTCAAAATCATCCAGACGGATGTGGAAAGGGCCAGCGACTTTCGCGTGGTCAGCCCCGCCCCGGGCAGGGGAGATTATGCAATGGCGAGCACCCTGGAGTGCGATCCCCACCTGGCTGCCCAGATCCGCTTCATCCGGGAGATGGTTCATAACAGGAAGTGCCTCATCTTCGTCAACACCAGGCAGGCGGCAGAGGTCCTGGGCTCCCGGTTCCGCCAGCTACAGGAGCCCATCGGAGTGCACCATGGCAGCCTGTCCGTGGAGGCGAGGGTAGAGGCAGAGGAGGCTTTTAAGGCAGGAGAGCTGCGCGGCCTGATCTGTACCTCCTCCATGGAACTGGGAATAGACATCGGCGATGTGGACCACGTCATCCAGTACAGCTCGCCGCGGGCCGTCTCCCGGCTGCTGCAGCGGGTGGGCAGATCCGGGCACAAGATAGGCCTCATCTCATCCGGGACCATTATCGCCACCTGTGCCGATGATGTGGCCGAAGGCTGCGCCATCTCCCGCCGGGCGGCTGCCGGCGAGCTGGAGGCCATCCGGATTCACGAGAAGCCGGCAGATGTGCTGGCAAACCAGATAGTAGGGCTGGAGATGGACTATGGGGACATCCCCCTGGAACTGGCGCATGAAATTGTCCGCCGCGCCTATCCTTTCCGGAACCTCTCCATGGAGGAGGTGAAGGGCGTCCTCTGTCAGATGGAGGAGAACTGGCTGGTGCGGCTCGGGGAGGGCGATGTCTTGCAGAGGACTCGCAAGGCGCGCCAGTACTACATTGAGAACCTCTCCATGATCCCGGATGAGAAGAGGTACAACGTCTACGACATCGTGGGCCGCAGATCTGTGGGAACCCTGGACGAGGCCTTCGTCATCAGCTTCGCCCAGCCGGGAGCCACCTTCGTCACCAAGGGGGAGATCTGGGAGATCACCGAGATTGGTGACAACGAGATCAAGGTGGTGCCCATTCACCGCAGCGGCGAGATTCCCAGCTGGACCGGGGAGGAGATTCCCGTGCCCTTTGCCGTGGCCCAGGAGGTGGGAAGCATGCGCCGGCAGATCGCAGAGATCCTGGAAAGCACCGGGCGCGCCGGTAGCGAAAGCGAAGGCAAAGGCCGGGGAGGGCAGGCAAATGATGGGCAGAGCAGCCGCGCCCTGGCCCTGGCCATGCTGCAGGGCAAGTACCCGGTGGATGGCGAGGCGGCAGAGGAGCTGGTCGATCTCATTGAAAAACAGATCGAGAAAAACCTGCCCGTTCCCGATGAATCTCACATCGTGGTGGAGAGCGGGGGAGAGGGAGCCATCATCAATGCCTGCTTCGGCCACAAGACCAACGATACCCTGGGCCGGGTCATCACCTCCATACTCTCCGCCCGCTTCGGCAGCAGCGTGGCCCTGCAGATCGATCCCTATCGAATTGAGCTGACGCTGCCGCGGGCCCTCTTGGCCGAGGAGATCAGAAAGCTGATTGTAGAGCTGGATCCCAGCTACATCGAGCCCATTTTGGAGATGACCCTCAAGAACACCACGCTTCTGCGCTGGAAGATGGTGCATGTGGCCAGGAAGTTCGGAGCCTTCTCCAGGGACGTGGACTATCAAAGGGTGAGCATGACAAAACTGCTCGCCGTCTTCGAGGGCACGCCCATGTACCGCGAGGCGCTGCGGGAGATCTACCACGACCGGCTGGACATCGAGCGGGCGAAATGGGTGCTGGAACGGATCAGGGACGGCTCGATAGAAATTATTACCAGCTCGCTCAGTCCCATCGGGACCTCAGGCCGGGGCGGGGGACGGGACGTGACCTCCCCAGAGCATGCCGATGCCGCGGTCATCGATCTCTTAAAGAACAGGATCATGAGCGACCGGGTGCTGCTATTTTGCGTGAACTGCAAGAAGTGGAAATCCATGCGGGCCGTGGAGAGGGTGCCCGAGCAGCCGGAGTGCCCCATTTGCGGCTCACGCATGATCGCAGCTCTCAAGCCCTGGGAGGAGGAGGAGATCAAGGTGGTCAAAAAGCAGGAGAAGAAGAAGACCGCTGAGGAGAGGAAGAGGACGAAACGGGTTTTCCGGAATGCCAATCTGGTCTTGAGCTACGGCAAGACGGCAGCTATCGCGCTGGCCAGCCGGGGTCTGGGGCCGGAGACGGCGGCGCGCGTGGTTGGCAAGCGCCAGAGGGACGAGCTGGAGTTTTACAGGGACATACTGAAGGCGGAGAGGG
>CAWJQJ010000004.1:0-53256 GCA_963844955.1 Methanotrichaceae archaeon
ATCCTCAAGGAGGTCTCCGGGCGCGATGTGCCGGAGGGCTGGAGCCCCTTTGACGCCATCTGCCCAGCCTGCGGCCGCACGAACACCACGCGCGTCACGGGCTTTGACCTGGATGCTGAGAGCGTGGACTACGCCTGCTCCTGCGGCTCTCAGGGCACCGTCTCCATGCGCGGCGGGGGAAAGCTGGTCTGGCGGGTGGACTGGCCGGCCCGCTGGCCCATTTTTAAGGTTACTGTGGAGCCCTTCGGCAAGGACCACGCCACAGCAGGCGGATCCTATGATACCGGCAAGCGCATCAGCGAGGAGATCTACGGCTACCCCGCGCCGTTCCCCATGGTCTACGAGTGGATTCACCTCAAGGGCGTGGGAGCCATGCATAGCTCCACGGGAATCGTGGTCACCATCCAGGAGATGCTGGATGTGGTGCCTCCTGAGGTCCTGCGCTACCTGATCATCCGCAACAAGCCGGAAAAGCACATCGAGTTTGACCCGGCTCTGCCGCTGCTCAGCCTGGTGGACGAGTACGACCAGAGAAAGGGAGATGAGAGGGCCATACAGCTCTCCAATATCAGCAAGAGCGGTCCCTTTGAGATCCCCTTCCGCCACATGGTCACCGCCGTGCAGATCGCGCGGGGCGACGAGGACGGCCTCTTCATGGCCCTGAAGAGATCGGGCTACGACGTCATTACGAGGCGCGAGGAGATTTTAGGCCGGGCCCGCAATGTGCAGACATGGCTGGATAAATATGCTCCCGCCTATGTCAAATTCCAGGTGCAAGAGACGCTTCCTGCCGCGGTCAAGAACCTGAGCGCAGAGGAGCGCGGGGCGCTGGGCATCCTGGCCGGGCAGGTGGATGAGAAGACGGCAGCCGAGATTCACGACCTGGTCTATGCCGTGGCCAAGGAGCAGGGCCTCGACTCCAAGAAGTTCTTCCAGGCCATCTACCTCGCCTTCCTGGGCGACCGGCAGGGACCCAAGGTGGGCTGGTTTTTGGCGAGCCTGGAGAGGGACTTCGTGAGAGCCAGGCTGAAGGAAGCGGCTGCGGCTTAATGCATAAGATCTACCTGTCCGGCCCGCTCTTCTCGAGGGGCGAGATCGCCTGGGGAGAGCGTGTCAGGTCCTTCCTCAAAGACCGGCTGGAAAATGCAGAGATCATCTGGCCCCATGAAATTGTTCCCTGCCATGCCGGGCCGGAGCAGATCTTTCAGGCCAATGTGCAGGCCCTGCATGAATGCGACATCATGGTGGCCATGCTGGACGGCCCCCAGGTGGATGACGGCTCCGCCTGGGAGGTGGGCTACTTCTTCATGCAGGGCAAAAAAATCCTGGGGATAAGGACGGATCTCCGGCGCGCCGGCGAGTCGGACAATTCTCGCGTCAACCTCATGATAGAGTGCTCCTGCCAGGAGATAGCCGGCAGCCTGGAAGAGCTTGCCGCTTCTCTCAAGAGGCTTGTAGATTGATCTCGCCCGTCTTCGACGCTCCCCTTCTCCTGGCGGAGGGAGAAGAGCGCGTCCTGGTGGCCGCCGACCTTCACCTGGGACTGGAGCACGAGCTGTGGCTGGGAGGCGTCTCTATCCCCAGCCAGACCGAGAAAATATTGGCCCGGCTGCTGGCCTTTCTGGCAGAGATAAAACCGGATCGTCTCCTGCTTTTGGGAGATATAAAGCACAACGTGCCCAGGACAAGCTGGCAGGAGAAGAGGGAGATTCCGGAATTCCTGCGCCGGCTTTGCGCCCGGCTTCCGGTGGAGATCGTGCCGGGAAATCATGACAGCAACCTTGCCGATATGGCCCCCCAGGGGGCGCGATTGCGCCCCTCCTCAGGCTTTGTTCTGGACGGGGTGGGCTATTTCCACGGCCACACCTGGCCGGATGAAAAGGTCGTGCGCGCAAAGAGCCTGGTGGCAGGGCACCTGCACCCGGCCATAAGGCTGCCGGACCCGGTGGGCCGCTCTCCTTCCCGCCCCGTCTGGGCCAGAACACGGCTTATGAGCGCGGCGGTAGAGGAGCATTACGGCTTTGCCGCCGAGGGGGAGATCATCATCGCCCCTGCCTTCAACATGCTTTGCGGCGGCCTGCCCCTCAATGAGCCGGTGGAGGATCTGCGCGGGCCGCTTCTGGCCATGGCCGACATTGAGCAGGCACGCCTCTATCTGCTGGATGGAACCGACCTGGGCCTCCTGGCAGAGATAAAGGCGGCGCAACGAAAGCAGACTGAGCAATAAGCGTTATAACCATCCAACCGGATGCAATCCCTATAGCGAGGGCGATAAAGAAGTGAATGACAAAGAGAGGCTTTTGGAGCTGCTCAAGGAAAAATCCCTTGAGGTGAGGCCGGTCACCCTGTCCTCAGGTAAGACCAGCGACTATTATATGGACTGCAAGCGAGTTACCTTAAGCGCGGAAGGTGCCTATCTCACGGGCAAGCTGATGCTGGAGATGATCCGGCCACAGGTCTCTGCCGTGGCCGGTCTCACCCTGGGAGCAGATCCAATTGTATCCGCCGTTTCGGTTCTAAGCCATCTGCAGAAAAGAGGGCTGGCGGGCCTGATTGTGAGAAAAGAGCCCAAAAAGCACGGCACCATGAGCTACGTGGAGGGGCCGGCTCTGGCAAAGGGCGCCATGGTTGCCGTGGTGGAAGACGTGGTCACCTCGGGCGCATCGCTTCTCCGAGCCGTCGATCGCATTTCTGCGGCGGGCTATCGGCCGGTGCAGGCTCTGACCATACTGGACCGCCAGGAAGGCGGAAGAGAGGCCATAGAAGAGCGGGGATTTGTGCTGCAAGCGCTGTTTACACGCCAGGATTTAGGCATAAATAAAATAGAATAAAAAATTACTGCTCCAGAGGGGGCTGTTCTTCATGGTCCGGCGGAGGGTTCTCTCCATCGTCCGACATGCCTTCGGGAGATCCGCCTTCCGGCGTTTCACCTTCAGGCTGCGGGGCTTCTGCGGGAAGGACGACGCCCGGCGGCATCGCGAAGGGATCAGGTTCTGCCGGAATTGAGCTTGCGTTCGGCCCTATGTCTGGCAGGGTCGGCTGCGTCTCGCTCTGGCCTATGGCGGTAAAAGGCGCTTCCAATCGAAGATTGCGCCAGGTTCCATCTTCCGCGTAGGAGATATCGGATACGATCCAATAAGTTCCGCTCTGCTGCGCCGCGAGGGGGTAGCTGATCTGCTGAGTGATACCTGGATACAGGTCTGCGCTCTGGCTTCCTGCGCTCGCGACTATCCCGACAGGAAGGTAGGGCGTGACTACAGCTTGTGTGGAATTATATCCGTTGTAGGTCAGCGACACAGTTACCATTACCGTCTGTCCAACATTTGCCGAGGGAATCAGATCCTGGTAGGCGGTCAGCTCTGCCGCTGCCTGCCCAAATAATAGCCCCACCCCAAGGAGCAGAAGAATGTGCACCAATCCCAAATGCTTCATCAGATCTCTATTGTCCTGCCTGCGAGATTTAAAGATACCTGTCATACGAGATTGATATGAGACCTATTCGAGACATTGATGCTTATTTCCCCCAATTGCCAGGGACACATGCATCTTCCATACATAAAATACTTATTTGGTTTGGAGATATGATCCTCTGATGGACGTCTCTTTCTCTGCCTGGCGGCATTCGCGGGAAGAGAGCTTACAGCTCAAAGGAGATAGCTTCTCCTTTCTCTTCGATAGGCGCTACACCAATCGGCTCAACCGAATGAGCCGTGTTTTCTTCGAGGCCTATGTCGTGGCCACCAAAGAGCTGGCCGCGCAGGAGGACCGCTTCCCCAGCCTTAGCGAGATAGACGCCAAGATGGAAAGCGGAGCCGTTTACGCTTTCAAGGATCGCTTGATGAAGAACACCGAGTTCTTCGAAGAGGTCAAGATCTCCGGCGTCTCCTACCTGGTTCCGCGCGCACTCAAATTCGTGGATGTTACCGGCACTTATACCGATCTGATCCTGAACTTCGAGGAGGGCACGACAGTGCTGCCCACGCGAAGAAAGACGCCCACCCTTCCGGAAAGCCAGATGCCAGGATTGGAAGAGGCAGAGGAGACAATGATCCCTGCTGCGGATGAGGCGGCAAAAAAAGCGCCCACCCCTGCGCAGGAGAGGCCGGAACAGGTTGAGGAAGATAAAGAATCGCAGACATATCCTCAACATGCTCCGGAGGCCTTCGAAGAGATTTCTGAACCTTTCGGAGAACAAGCAGAGACCGTGCCCCTGCCGGAAAAGCAGGCGACAAAGACAGAGGCGATAGCACCACCACAGAGAGGAGCAGAGCCGGAGAAGGCAAGCCCGGCGAAGATAATGGGGATGCAGCCCAAGATCCTGGCCCTGCTCGGAGCCGCAGCACTGCTCGCGATCGCTATTCTGCTCTACATAAATCTGCCCGCACCGGAGCATCTGCCCGCTCAGGTGCCCCTGGCCTTTGTGGAGTATTACGCAGTCCTCTCCAACACCAGCAACGAAAGCTACCTTGGCCTGGACATCACCAATCCCCAGGCGATGACCAATGAGATGGAGATGGCACTTCCCCCCGATATTGACCAGAGCATCAGTGCCAGAGGAGGAATTGTGACCATCTCGCATGGGGAAAATACCCTGGTTCGGATGAACTCCAGCGGTGATGCCAGCGTAAAGATATATCTGCAGGGCAACTGGACGACAGTTCCCGTCAGCCTGAGCTTTGATGCGCCGCAGGGATTCGAGACCAGCTTGCAGGTTCACGGCAAGGACTACTACGTCACCCGCAAGAATGAGACCCTGATCTTGATGTTCAACCTGACCGAAGAAGGGGTAAGCTTTGAGCAGAGCTACACCCGGAGAAATTAGTCTGGCGGTAAAGGCCGGAAGAGATGATGCAGGCAGAGCGCTGAAAAGGCTGATATCTCTCGGAGTTCTTGACAGCAGCCGCAAGGTAATAAGGAGACAGAGCCATGTAGAGATCCCTGTGGTCAAGTCCGTCTCCGGCTGCGAGATCGTCATGCAAGAGGATCCGGCCTTCTACAGGAAAGTGCCTGATCTGG
The DNA here is from genome assembly GCA_963844955.1 of Methanotrichaceae archaeon. Lineage (GTDB taxonomy): Archaea > Halobacteriota > Methanosarcinia > Methanotrichales > Methanotrichaceae > Methanothrix. Next base: position 5,017 of record CAWJQJ010000004.1, read on the forward strand.
CAAAGGCATTGCAGGGAAAGATTCCCGATCAATTCATAGATCTCATTCCTCGCGGCTGGTTCATACTGGGAGAGGTGATCGTGGTGAAGATTCATCCCGAACTGGCCGCTTTCGAGCACCATATCGGCCAGGCCCTTCTGGACTTTTATCCCCGCTGCTGCACCGTCCTGGCCGATGAGGGCATCTCTGGCCCCTTCCGGGAGCCGGTCCGCCGGGCCATCGCCGGCTGCAAGACCCGGACTGTGCATAAAGAGAATAAGGTGATCTTCCATCTGGATGCGAGCCTTGTCATGTTCTCGCCGGGAAACCTCAAAGAGCGCATGAGAATGAGCCGCGTCGGCAAGGGCGAGTATGTGGTGGACATGTTTGCCGGGATTGGCTATTTCACGCTTCCCATGGCCGTTCATTCCCGGCCGCGAAAGATCACTGCCATCGAACTGAATCCCAATGCCTACCATTATCTCTGCGAAAATATCCGGCAAAACCATGTGGAAGAGATAGTAGAGCCGGTCCTGGGCGACTGCGCGAAGGTGACGCCGCAGGCAGTCGCCGACCGGGTGATAATGGGCATGGTCCAGGTGACCGACCAATATCTGCAGAAGGGCATTTCCGCTTTAAAGCCGGGAGGGATACTGCATTACCACCAGACGGTTGCCTCCTGGAGGTACCCTGACGCGGCCGTAAGAGATGTGATGGAAGCGGCGGCGTCTTTAGGCCGATCTGCGAAGATCCAGAGCTGCATCCGGGTCAAGAAATACTCTCCCGGGGTGGTTCATGCCGTGATTGATGCCCGAATCGATAAGGCTTTTTAGATCGAGACCTGATCTGCAATTATGATTGTCACCTGGCTAGGGCATTCCTGCTTCCTTTTGAAGAGCGAAGACGGTCTGACGGTTCTCATCGATCCGTTTCAGGAGAGCGAGGTAGGCTATGCATTGCCTCATCTGGAGGCGGATATCGTCATCATCAGCCACGACCATGATGACCACAACAATGTCGAGGCTGCGGGAGAAAAAGCCGATGTGATCTTCGGTCCCGGCGAATATATCAGCATGGAAAGGGAGCTTTTAGGAGTAAAGTCCTATCATGACGACAAGAGAGGGCGGCTGCGCGGCCCGAACACCATCTTCTGCTTCGAGCTGGACGGCATCAGAGTCTGCCACCTGGGCGACCTGGGGCATGCCTTGAGCAAAAAGCAGATCGAGGAGATAGGCCGGGTGGATCTGCTCTTTATCCCGGTGGGCGGAATATACACCATCGATGCCGCCACTGCCGGCAAGGTGATGGAACAACTGCATCCGAGGATAGCGGTTCCCATGCACTACCAGACGGCGGCTTTGAGCTTTTTGCTCGAACCGGTTGATGATTTTCTCAGAGGAAGAGAGCATTCGGGACCGCAAGAAAGCCTGCATCTGACCGGAGAGGATCTGACCGGAAAGGATCTGTCCGGCCAGGGAAAGGTGGTTGTACTCTCCTGCCCCGCTGCTGAAAAGCCCGGCGGATCGATAGATTAATAACCACCTGCTGCAAGGGTAGAGGCGAAGCCCGGTAGTGTAGCGGTCAATCACAGGAGGCTCTGGACCTCCCTACCTAGGTTCGAATCCTGGCCGGGCTACTTTCTATCAGTCTCTTTTTGCATCGAGCAGCCAATAATTTTCTCATTTCCTTCAAGGTTCGAGGCGATCTCTCTTCAGCTCGTCCATCGCCTCAGGCGTGAGACGGATCTCAGCTATCTGAATGGCGCCCATGGAAGAGATCATCCTGGTCATCATATCCGAGATGGAGCGTCCAAGATCCTCATCTTTGCTGGATAGAGCCAGGGAGAGAGCGCACCCCAGGTTATAGGCGGTCCAGCTAGCATAGGTGAAATGAACCATGAGGTCTTCCATTCCGCCTTCAATCCAGGGGCCCTCCGAGTCAGGCCATATCACCCGCGACCTGATATTCTTCAAGCTCTGGATCTGCGCCTCAAACTGAACCAGGCCGTCCTTCATAGATAGTATGTTAGCTGCCTTAGGTATTTAACTGGTAGGATCGCGGAGGAAGAATACCGCTAGAATGCGGATCGATGAGAGTCTCATGATTTGTTTTCAGGCATCTTTCTCAGACGGGTCTGAACAAAAAATTTATATCCTAGCACTACCTTGAAGTTAGTATAGGAAAGTAACTATACGGTGAGATAAAATGTGGGATAAGAGATATCCGTCAATATTCGATATATTCGAGAGCTTTGCCAAGGGCTTTCCCTTTGAGAAAAAGGAAAAATTTGAAGAGGACTGGTTCAAGGAGCCCTTCGAGGAGATGATCAAGAGGTTTGAAGAATCCATGCCGGCCGAGTTCAAGACCTTCGTGCGCGAGGAAGAGACGCCGGGAGGAGTCTCTCGAAGGTACGGCCCCTTCGTCTACGGCTTCAGCTACACGGCGGAGCCGGGAAAGGAACCTGTCTTCAGTGAGTTTGGCAACATCAAGCCCTCCTACCGGGGCATCGAGCCCAGCCAGGGCAGAGAGCCCCTGGTCGATGTAATGGACGAGAAGGAGAGGTACAGGGTCTTCGTGGAGCTGCCCGGCGTGGACAAGGATAAGGTGAAACTGGACGTGGCCGAGGACAGCGTGGAGATCAAGACCGATGACGAGAAGAAGTTCTACAAGATGATCTACCTGGACTCCGCCGTGGACGCGGAAAGCGCCAAAGCCTCCTACAAGAACGGCGTATTGACGCTGGAGCTGGACAAGAAGGAGAAGAGAAAGGGAAAAGAGGTCAAGATTGAGTGAGAAGTGATGGGCCAGACGGGATAGAGCCGGCCTGAGTTCATTTCTTGCATCCTTTCGTTTCCCGAATTTTTGAGAGCTGCTTATGCGGCCGGAGCATTTTTCATTTTTCATTTTTCGATATAGGTGAGCCGAGGATCATTCTTGTGCATTGCCATTGCATCAGAAAACGCTTTTTGAAACTTAATTGTTGCCGAATTATTGCTACATAAAGGCTATATGGCACTCATATGAGGTAAATCATGGGCCTATGCTTTTAATAAAAGGCCAATGTGAAAAATAGCTACTTAAATAGAGAAGGCCAAGCTACGGTACATGCCAAGGATGGGTGAAGTTTGGGAGCAGGAGAAGGGTGATGAATATACAGACTGCATGTTATCCAGCCTGAAGGGACTGATGCACCACAAGTATGGCGATATAATTCTTCTTTGCGCCGTCGCCCTGGCCTTCGGGATGCTGTTGGCGCTCTCCGCAACCGGCTGAAAGCACAGGATCAGCCAAATGCAGTCATCTCTTTTTTGATCAGGAAGCATTTTCGCAAAATGCGACAAGGAATAACAAAGGTTAAATCACCCTCTGTGCCTTTAAAAGGCAGCGAGGATTGGCATGGACAAGAACGAGAAGATAAATGAACTCGCCAGAAGGCGGGGCTTTCTCTGGCCCGCCTTTGAGCTGTACGGCGGAGCAGCGGGATTTTACGATTACGGCCCTCTGGGCGCACCCCTGAAGAGGCGCATTGAAGATATCTGGCGGCAGTACTTCGTCATAGCGGAGGGCTTTGCTGAGATCGAGGCCCCCACCATCGGCGTGGAGGGGATCTACCAGGCCTCCGGCCACCTGAGCGGCTTTTCCGATCCGCTCACCAGCTGCAAGGAGTGCAAGGAGATCTACCGGGCCGATCACCTCATCAAGCACATCATCGAGGTGCCCGATGCCCTGAGCAATGAGGAGATCTACCGGTGCATTCAGGACAATGAGATCGGCTGCCCGGAGTGCGGTGGTGCTCTCTGTGAGGTTTACGAGTTCAATCTCATGTTCAAGACCATGATCGGACCGGGAAACAAGATGACCGGCTATCTGCGGCCGGAGACGGCGCAGGGCATGTTCATCAACTTCCCCAGGCTTTTGCGCTACTTCCGCGACTCACTGCCCTTTGCCGCCGTGCAGATAGGCAAGTCCTTCCGAAACGAGATCTCGCCCCGCCAGGGAGTGATCCGGCTGCGGGAGTTCACCCAGGCCGAGGCTGAGATCTTCATCGATCCGCGAGACAAGAGCCACCCCCGCTTCGCAGAGGTGGCGGACATCAGGATGAAGTTCTACTCCCAGGCGGCCCAGGAGAGGGGCGTGGAGGAGGAGATGACCTTTGCCGAGGCGGTGCAAAGAGGCGTCGTGGCCCATCAGGCCCTGGCCTACTATGTGGCCCGCACCTATCAGTTCCTCCTGGAAGTGGGCGTGGCCCCGGATAAATTGCGCTTCCGGCAACATAAAGCGGACGAGATGGCACACTATGCTGCAGACTGCTGGGATGCAGAGGTCCTTTTGGACCGGCTGGGCTGGATTGAGATCGTGGGCGTGGCCGACAGGACGGACTATGACCTGAAGGCGCATACCGCAGTAAGCAAGGTCAACCTGAGCGTCTTTGTGCACTACGATCAGCCTGTGAAGCGGAGCAAGCTGGTGGTCAAGCCGGATTTCAAGGCTCTGGGCCCCAGGTTTAAGGCCAGGGCCAAAGCAGTGGGCGAGGCGCTCAAGTCCCTCTCCGCCGAGGAGCTGGCGGCGAGCAAGGGCGAGATGATCCGGGTGATGGTGGATGGCGAGACGGTGGAGATTGAGCCCAATCTGGTATCCTTTGAGAGCGTGGAGGAGGAGGTGCGGGGCGAAGAGGTCGTGCCCCATGTCATCGAGCCCTCCTTTGGCATTGACAGAATACTTTACACCGTCCTGGATCACTCCTTCTACGAGGATGCCGTGGACGGCGAGACGCGCGCCGTGCTCAGATTCAGGCCGGATGTGGCCCCCATTGAGGTCGCGGTTCTGCCGCTCATGGATCGAAAGGAGCTGGCAGATCCGGCCCAGGCCATCCTGAAGGAGCTACGCGGGCGCGGCCTGCGGGTGGATTACGATACCTCCGGATCGATCGGCAGGAGATACCGGCGCAACGATGAGATAGGCACGCCCTACGAGATCACCGTGGACTATGAAACCCTGGAGCAGGGCACGGTCACCATCCGGGACCGCGACTCTATGAGCCAGGTCAAGGTTCCCCGCTGGCAGGTTGCAGACAAGCTGGCCGCGTTGCTCTCGGCAGCCTGAAGTTTGCAGATGCCGGGACCATGGTAGCCTCTGCTAAGAAGGAGTGAATCCTTCGCCATCTTTTTTCCGGCGGGGCCGGTCACGGCACGGCTAACGGCCCAATCGTATCTTTGCGGCAGGCGATCATGGCTCGCGCTTCGCGGGCTTCGCGCCTTTTCCATTAAGCCCGGAAAATCTCGCGCAATAGCCCGCGAAGGCGCATGGTCCCGGTGAAGTTGGATGCTACTTGCCCCAGACTTATTGATTTTTGCCTTAAGCGGAGAGGCATGGATGGGGCCTAGAAAAGGTTTTTTAAAGTATGGGATAGTATCCTTTCCCGCTCACAAGCGGCAATTGCTGCCTAGTCTTTAGGTAAAGGAGGATATGGAATGGATATTATTCTGATCGGTCCACCGGGATCCGGTAAGGGCACACAGGCCAAGATGATCGTCGATAAATACCATGTAAAGCACGTCTCCACGGGAGACATTCTGCGAGAGCACGTTCGCAATGGAACGCCCCTGGGAGTCGAGGCCAAGAAGTTCATGGAGGCCGGCAAGCTGGTTCCCGACAGCCTTCTCATCGATATCATCAAGGATCGCCTGGCCAAGGATGACGTCAAGGGCGGCTGGATGCTGGACGGCTTTCCCAGAACCATGCCCCAGGCCGAGGCGCTGGACAAGATCCTTCCCGCTCTGGGCCAGAAGATCGATGTCGTCCTGAACATCGATGTTCCCGATGCCGAGCTGGTCAAGCGCGTCACCGGCAGAAGGATGTGCAAGTGCGGCACCACCTATCACGTTCAGTTCAATAAGCCCAAGGTGGAAGGAAAGTGCGATGCCTGCGGAGCCGACCTCTACCAGAGGGCAGACGATACTGAGGCCACTGTCAAGCAGAGGCTGAATGCCTACCACGCCCAGACCCAGCCGCTCATCGACTACTACAACAAGAGGGGCATCGTAGCCACCGTTCTCGGCGTGGGCGATATCAAGACCATCTTCGGCGAAGTGGTCAAGGCTCTGGATAAGGTTTAGAGAACCTCTTCACAACTCTTTTTTGGCTCTCTCCATTTCCAGTGGCTAACCTCAGGCTACCATTTGACGTTCCAGATGAAATTCCATCACTTCGTTCGCCCTCTGTGCGCTCTGTGCCTCTGTGGTTGTATTCAGCAACCACGGGGTGGTTGTCGCCAGCAACGCTTCACCCATACCACATAGCGAAGTCCGAGGAACCGAATCTTTTTATTCAAATCCAGAGTTAGGGCAGTCCCATGATATTCGTCTATTCTCTCGGCGGCTCCATCCTGGCGGGCCGCGATGCACAAGAGCCTCAAGGAATACGCCCAGGCCCTCAAAGAGCTAGCCCAGGAGCACCAGATCTACGTAGTCGTCGGCGGCGGCAGGATCGCCCGCGAGTACATCGAGAAGGCGCGCGCCTTGGGCGCATCGGAGATGTTCTGCGACCAGATCGGCATTGGCGCCACCAAGCTCAACTCGGCGCTGCTCGTGGCCGCCCTGGGGGCCAGCGCGCCCCAGGAGATCCCGGACAGCTATGCCGGCGCGGCTCGCCTGGCGAAGCCCGGCAGGATCGTGGTCATGGGCGGCGTGGCCGTCGGCCAGACCACAGACGCCGTCGCCGCTCTTCTGGCGGAGTACGTGCGCGCCGACAGGCTCATCGTCGCCACCTCCGTGGACGGCGTCTACACCGCCGATCCTGAGAAGGACCCCGACGCAAAAAAGCTCGGAGCGCATGACGCTTCCAGGCGCGCTGGCCCGCCTGGCCATGGAGACGGAGATGAAGGCCGGCTCGCGCTCGCCCGTGGATCCGCTGGCCGCCAAGATCATCGAGAGAAGCTCCATTCCCACGGCCATAGTGCTGGGCAGCAAAATAGAAAATTTGAAAAAAGGCGCCCTGGGTGGGCACACGGGAACGGAAATCAGGCGGGAGTAAGCGTCTTGACCAGGTCGCTGGGTGAGACGATGCCCCACAGGGCTCCCTGCTCGGATACAATCAGCTGGCTGGCGCCCGTCCGGCCCAGCATCTTGATGGCCTCGTAGATGGGCTCCTCTGAGTCGATGGTCAAAAAGCCGCGGGTCATGATCTCCCTGGCTTCCTGGTCCGTCCTGCCGTCCGCCACAGCGCGGGTGATGTCGGCCAGATTGATCAATCCCGGCGAGCTGTCGTCCACCAGGGCCTCGGAAACCCCGTTATGCACCAGGATGCGCGAAGCCTCCTGCAGAGAGGCGCTGGCCGGTATGTGTACGGCGCGCCGCGCGATGCCTTTAACGGGCACTTTGGGCACGGATATCATCTCCTCGATGTGGAAGATGAGCCGGCTCATGGTGTCGTCCCGGCCCGTGACTGTGCCCCGTATGTAGAGCTTGTTCACGGGAGTGGGCCCGACCTCAATGCTGTCCCCCACATTGAAGTCCCTGATGTTGCCGATGATGCGCACCACGCCGTCGCATAGCTGCGAGTGCATGACCTTGTTGAAGATGATCTCGCTGGCGGTGGTGCCCTCCATCACCACTCCATTGCGGATCACGGGCACAGTCACCACATCACCCGTGGCCTCAATGTTGAGCGCCTCATAGGCATCGCCCGTAGCCCTGTATCCTCCCTTGGGGCCGGGCACGCCTTCTACCAGATTGAGGGCTTTGAGGGATTGCATCTGGTTTCGGATGGTGCCGGGATTTCGGTCTATCAGCTCGGCAATCTCCTCGCCCTTCACAGCTCGTCCTTCAACACGATGAATGTTGATCAGTGCGGTTAAGATGTCTCTTTGAACAGGTGTCAAGTCCATAATTCGATCGGTATTGTTCATGATTAATGCCCTATATAGATTTATTGATCGAAAACCTGGCCAAAAAAATTTAAATTAACTTGAATGGCATTTTTGATGCTGCATTGCCGGGCAATTTTGCTTTAGATGAGAATAAAAACGCCTTATTTTCGCATAGGGCACACTTTGCTCTTTTTATGGGGAAAGCTGCCCATTCGCTCCCAGATTTTTTTTATGGGCTCCTGGAAGATGCTGCCCCACGACTGGGGATAGCAGGAGCAGGGATAGACCTCGCCGGCAGGGGTAATATGCATCCAGCTGGTGGCGGCAAAGCAGCCGAAGCGGTTGTAGGCCTCGGGAACCGAGAATATCCTGGGCGCGCCTGCATCCCGGACAAATTCCGCCAGACGGGCGTGATCCGCCGGCCGAAGGGCGATGTTTTGCCGCTCCGACCAGCGTCCGGTGCAGACCACCTCAAAGAAGGTCAGCTCGTGAACGCCGAGGCGAGAAGCCAGCTCATGAAAACTGCTCAGATGAGCCATGTTCTCCCGGCGCAAGACCACGTAGAGGTCCACCAGCAGGCCCGCAGCAAGGGCAAAGCGCGCCGCCTGCATGGCCTCGGAAAAGACCCCCTCCCGGCCGCGCATGGCATCATGCTCCTTCTCAACGGGGCTGTCCAGGCTCACGTTTACGGCATAAAGGCCTGCCCGCTTCAGCCGGCGCGCCAGATCGGCAGTAAAGCCCGCTCCCGAGGTGAAGAGAGTTGAGATGGCCCGATCGTCCACACAGGAGACCAGCTCGGGCAGCTCCCGGTAGAGGGCCGGCTCACCCCCATCGAATATGACCAGTGTGCTTCCCAGGTCCAGAATCTGGCCGATGATGTCCTTGACGGTGTGGGGGGCAAGGCGCAGCTTATTTCCGGAATTGGGCAGCGCGCAGTGGGCGCAGCGGTTGGGGCACTCCTCGGTTATGGAGATGGTAACCTGATCCGGGGTGCGCCTGCCCAGCAGGCCCCGGACCCGGCTCTCGGCCAGCCGGGAGAAGGCCCGGCTGGGGATGGGCGGAATCCAGGTGGAGAGAGAAAGCTTTTCCGGGCTCTCCAAAGCGGCAAGCTGCCCGTCAAACATCTCCAGGCTGGACCTGACGAGAGGCAGACGGGCCAGCGGGCCGCGGACATCGACCTTAACCCGTCCGCCCTCCACCCTGGCCCCGGCCTTGAGCCAGAGGCTGTCGTAGAGCCGGAAGGACCTGCCTGTGCATTCGCCCGTTTCGGCTTGCAGGGCGGTCCTCCCTGCTGCCCCCCCGGCCTTCGGCCCGGCCCCGGCCATCAGTAGACATCCCTCGGATCGAAGACCTTTTCGCCCACAATTTCGCCGTCAATGGTGCGGTAGAAGCAGGACCGATAGCCGGTGTGGCAGGCTCCGCCCTCCTGCTCGATCAGCAGCAGAACGGCATCCTCGTCGCAGTCGATCCTGATCTCCAATACCCGCTGGAAGTGCCCGGAGGACTCGCCCTTCAGCCAGAGCTTCTTTCGCGAGCGAGACCAGTAGTGGGCCTTGCCGGTCTCTCTTGTCTTGGCCAGGGCTTCATCGTTCATGTAGGCCAGCATGAGCACCTCGCCGGTCTTGGCATCCTGAGCAATAGCCGGGATCAACCTGTCAGTCATCAGGGAGGATAATAGTGATATATGCTATAAGGGCCTTGCTCAGCAACATTGACCATGAAGTGCATCACCTGCAAAGGCCGGGGGCTGTGCGGCAGGCCCGTCTGCCCCATCCTGCGCCGCCTGGAGGAGGCGGCAGCCCTGCCCCGCATCGGCCGCAGCCTGGAAGGCATGTCGCCGCCCGAGGTATTCGTGGGCAGGCACGGCTATCCTCTGGTCAGGGCCGGCCCAATGGTGCCGGCGGGCGAAAGCCAGGGAGGGCTTTTTGGACAGCCCGGCCTGGGAATGGACATCGGCGAGATCATAGCCTCTCGCGCCGCTCTGGTGCGCTCCGAGAGCAAGATCGCAGTAAAAGAGGCGCAGGCCCCGGGAAGGCTGCTGGAGGCCTGCCAGCAGATCGCCTTGTCCGCGGCCCCGGTGGGAACTGAGGTCTCATTTTGCAGGCCGCCCCGGGCCAGGCTGCAGTTTGACGGCGTGCTCTCCCCCTCCGGCCCCACGGGAGAGCTGGAGAAGATGCAGATCACCACCAATCCGCTCATTCCCAGGAAGGTGGACCAGATGGTCGAGGACCGCGACGCTGCCGCCAGCGCCGCCATAGCCGAGCTATACAACTCGGGCATAGGCACGGATCACATCTCCCGCATCCTCTCCCTGGGCCTTTTGGGAAAGAGGAGAAAGCTGGTGCCCACTCGCTGGTCGATCACCGCCTCGGACGATATGATAGGCAAATTGCTCAAGGAGACGGTTTTGGATCAGCCGCAGGTAAATGATTATTATCTCTTCTCCGGGGAGGATCTGGGAAACCACTTCGAGATTCTGCTCCTGCCCCGCCCCTTCAGCTTCGAGCTGGTGGAGATCTGGATGGCCCGCTCCGTCTGGGCGGAGGAGGGCTTCATAGGCAGAGATGGGGAGGACACGCGCCCCAAGGGAGAGTACAGCTCTCTGGCGGGCGGCTACTACGCGGCGCGCCTGGCGGTTCTGGAGCACCTCGCCCGCCAGGGCCGTCAGGCCGGCGTGCTGGCGGTGCGGGAGATATCCGAGGCCTACTGGGCACCCCTGGGGGTGTGGGTGGTGCGAGAGGTGGCGAGAAAGGCCATGCGCTCGCCTCCGGCACGCTTTGCCAGCCTGGCAGAGGCGCTGGCGGAGATGGAAAAGAGGATCAGGACGCCGGCCGGGCAGTGGCGCAAGCAGGCCCGGATCCTGGCCGGGCCGGTGCAGAGGAGCCTGATGGACTTTTAGATTTGCATAGCCCATTTTTCTAGCTTTGGCTGGCTAACGAGCATGCCGCCACAGAAAGGCACACAGCCTCAAAGAGGAGAGCCAAAAAAGTTATGCGCGTTTTAGAGATGGGAGAAAATGGTCCCGTTAGCATTTTAGAAGGGAAAAAATAGAAAGCTTGCCTCACCACCCCCATCCGTACCAGTAATATGTGCTTCGAACCGGGCCGTAAACATTGGCAGTCCACCAGGGATCGAAGGCGTTGTAGTACGGGGTGTACCAGTGGTAGGTCACCGGAGAGTGCCAGCTATATGCGGTCGGATGCCACCAGCTGGTGTGTGCCGTCCCTATTCCGTGCGACGAGTGCCCGTCGTGATGGTGAATCGCGGCTGCTGTGCCTATGAAACCGATCAGGCAAACGGCCATGATCAGCATTGCAAGTTTTATCGCATTCATTTTAATTCCTACCATTACATGACGTCCCCTGTGCGCATAAAAGGATGATTTTTATGTAGGACTCGCCTCAAGGTCATATGAATAATCATATGTTACCTGGGTCCTCCGCTTCAAGCAAATGACTGACGTAAGCGACCAATGATAGTAAATCAGAACAATTGACAGACCAGGCTAAAGAGGCCGAAAGCAATTGCTTCTGAGAGAGCAGCCTTGGGGAGAGGCTCCTCACGTGCGTGGCTTCGCGCCTCTCCTGCCCCCGGCAGGGCCTGTGAAGAGCAGTGCTTGCCTATGAGCAACTATTTTTATGATGGAATTAAAAATAGGATCCATCATGCCCCAAAATGCCCCCGACCATGCCGACACCAGGTCGCTTCGCCAGCTCTTTGCCGGGCTGGCCGCGGGCGACTCCCTGGGCAGCACATCCGAATTCGTGCCGCAAAGAGAGGTGCCGGTTCTCTACGAGAAGGTAAAGGCCAGGGGCTGGCCCTTCCGGCAGGCGGGAAGAGAGGCCATAAGCCTGCCAGCCGGCTCGCCCACCGATGACACCGAGATGGCTCTATGCATGGTCCGCTCCTATTTCGAGCAGGGCGGCTTTAATGCCCAGAACATTGCCGAAAAGTTCGTCTCCTGGATGAGAAGCGGGCCTTCTGACATTGGCAGGACCACGCAAAGGACGCTGCAAATCTGCGAAAAGAGCCGCCGCTTCTGGGAGGGAGGGCTGGCCTTCTGGAAGGAAGTTCCCGGCTTTGCCGCCAACGGCTCGCTCATGAGAAACGGCATCGTGGCCGGTATGGCCGGCTCACGCCGTGAGGCCTTCGCCTGCACCCTCAAGCACGGCATGATCACCCATTATGCTCCCCTGCCCCAGATCTGCTGCCTGGCCCAGACCCACCTCATTTGGGACCTGCTGCAGGGAGAAGAGTTTCAGGATGGCTGGATAGAGCCGTTTGCCTCGGCGGCTCAGGACTATCTCGCCGGCCCGGATGACCCGGAGATTGAAATGTGGCTGCAAAGCGTTGGCGAGCCGGGGGACTGGCAGAGATCAATGGACCTGTTCTGCCGGGAAGACTGGGATATGCAAAATTTTGATCCATTCAAGCATGACTACACCAGGGGCAGCGGCTACTGCCTGCTCACCCTGAAGATCGGCCTCTGGGCTCTGTACTGGAGCTTGCGGGATGAGGCATACCCTGCCCCGCCCGGCTTTCCCGAGGAGGTTTTCCGGGCCAGAGGGCCTGCCCGGCTGGCCTGGGTGGCGATGTGCGGCCACGACGCCGATACCTATGCCGCGGTGGCAGGCCCTCTCATAGCCGCCACGGGAATGATGCTGCCCGGCGGGTTTACCGAGGAGCTGAAGGCGCTGGCGGAGTTTGATCGGATGGCCCGCCTGACCGGGAGATAAGCAGGAAGAGACATGACTTGAAGTCACTCAAGAGTTAAAGACGAATTTAGTGGTTAGTTTTGTTATTATTTTTATTTGAGTTTCTTCGTTTTTCTGTGTCTCTCGATTGCTCTTTGCAGATTGAACTATGCTATTTATCTATAAAACGCTGTTGGATATTTTGGTTTCAGCATAATTTATTATGCCATTCATTGTGACTATATGGTTTTAGCTGCATCTATAATCGAGTCTATTTGGCTATGCGTTGCCCAATATACCATTTCTTAAGGAAATCCTCTGCAAGGATCTTATCATAAACGTCCAAGGTCTTTCAGACTAAGCTAGAAATTGTATGCTTTGATGTCATTAGATTCATGTCTTTGAGCGATCTAAGCTTTTCCTTTTCGGTAATGAAAGGTCATTTGGATTCTAAAGACACATATATCGAGTATGCTATAACTCAGCAATATGGTGCTGCTCTACGAGACGTACTAGATCTACAGCCTCGTTGACCATCTACATAACGAGGAATTTATCGAAAGTAAGAGAAGATAGGGGAAACTGTACAGCTATAGCTGATATGAATGCAGGAGACATATAGGAACAGAACGTTTCTATATATAAAGATGCAAGATTATGGAACTAAAGGTCTAAATAAAATGAGAGAATAGAGCTAGAAAAGTTAAGCTCAAATAAGTATAGAACTATATAATAAAAGAGATAGAAGAATAGAGATACATATATGAGGAATTTGGCAAAAGATGTAAAAAATAAAAATACAATAAAAAATAGAGAATAAAACAACTAAGAAATAGATAAAGGAATATAGAATGATAGAAAAATAAAAAAACTAGTATAAAGATAAACTATAAAATAAGATGAGGCAATAAATGGAATATATAGGGAAAGAAGAAGAATAAAAGAAAAGATAAGAAGAGAGAAAAAAGAGATACTAGTAGAGAAGGGAACAAAAATAAATCTGATAGAAAAGAATAAATGGAAAATAGAGAGAGGCACTATGGCATGGATATATGATATAAACTGGAAGAAGTGAAGGAGAAGACATACTAGATCTTTAGTATCAAGAAAGAAAATATAAGGGAATTTGCAATTTGAGCATTCAAATCGACTTCCTGGGATAAAATCAATATGAATATCTATCTGCTTTTTAGCACTACTGAATTCGATAGATTTGATGTACCATGGATCTTGAAGGTTCAATGCCAGCTTGAATAGGTCTTCTTGAGATAGAGTCACGCATTATAATTCAAGACTGTAAAAAATGAACCTCTCAGCACTTTGTTCTTTTTTCTAAAACCACATATCGCCTTTCATCCCGACCTTGCCGCCCTGGCCAGCTTCAAACTGAATTTCTATTTTTCCCGAAGGTAGCTACTAATAGTAATATTGGCATTACTAATAATGGAGGCGAATTTCAATGAGCAATAAAAAGTTTCTAGCCTTCGTACTGGCCGTGGTATTGCTTCTATCGATCGGTTGTGTCATGAGCCAGAAGCAGACCCGTCCTGATATCGATAAGTCCAAGGTTAACGCTCCGAAGGCAAAAGATATTACAACGGTCTTTGTTGATGTCCCCGTGGGGGGGCAAAAAGCATCTGCCGGGAACAGCGAGGCACTGGACATCGAGTTGAGGGTGAAAGATAATGTAAGAGATGAGGATCTTGACGAGTTGAAAGAGGGTGATTTCGAGATCCAAACGCGTGTGATACCTCCTGGTGCTCCCAGTGGATACTCTTTACAAATCGAGCCCAAGAGCTTTCGCATCGTCAATGCGGATTGTCGGGAAGGCCCGTCAGAAGCACGCATAGATCGGCCTATTGAAGAGGATTGTATTCCCAACATCACCTACGGGATGGGCTTGATTCCAGAACTGCCATCCGGCGACAAAGGAACCTGGCTGAAAGGAGACTACCACTTCTACGTGAAATATTTGATAGGCGGATATGAAGATCTCAGCGGGAGTGTTTTCTTTAGAATAGAAGGCAATTCATCCTGAAAAATTTCGGCCGGCACCTCTGCCTGGATTGGCGGCCTTGAGTTGCCATTCACAATTTTTCAGCTTTTTTTGCTATATTCCCAGCCAGGCTGGCTGCAAGCTTTCGATAAGGCCATAGATTGACACCATCGGACTGCTACAGAGGATCTGCCAAACTGTCTGCTTTTCATAAAAAATAATCAGCATCTGCCCTGCATTTCAAGGATTAAAAGGCATATCCCTGGGGCGTTATGAATTATTATGATATTTTATGAACTTTTCTTAAACAGATTTAAATAGAAAATATGCTAATTGGCACATTGGCACTCAAATCTCAATAAGGAGTTCAGAATGGCTGCAATCCCATGAAAAACTCCACAACTAGTCCAAACACTTAATGTATATAAAGCAATAGCATCATCAAGGCGTTAAGAGGAAGAAAGGATGTTCAATACAAGAAGGATGAACGAAACGGGAGAGTCTGAGGTAGCAATCTGCCCGCTATGCGATTTACGGGTAGAATTTATAGGCGCACCCATGGTCAGGTGCTATTCCACAGGCGAGACTTACGAGCCACTGGAGATCAGATGGACGCTCGAATCAAAGGTATTGAAAGAGACCGGATACGATGTAGAGAATATCCGGGGAAATGACAAAGAGCAAGACTTCCTGCCCAATGCCCATCCGCGAAATGATGAGAGCGAGTAGGAGAGCGGAGTTCTGGAAGCTTTTTTATAAACATTTTCCTGCAAACTAAAAGAGAACTTAGAGGCTGTTTCTGGCTTTCATCTGTGAGATGTCGGCCTCTATACGGATCAGCCGCTCTTTCAGATCATCCCTCAAATCGGAACGAAGCTCTTTAGCCTCATTTGCGATCTCAACTTTTGCATCGTCAATCTTCTCAGCCAGCATCTCGCCGGTGTTATTGACCTCTTGCCGGACATCCTGGACGGCCTCGTGCACGCCCCGGATCTCCTCCCTGGCACCCTTAACCTCGTCCCGGACGCCTTTGATAGAGCTCATTGGAATTGCGGCTGCGAATCCGTGCGCCCGGGCGAGCGCTCCCGGGCCGGGCCGCCAGCAAGCAGCTCTTTGCTCGTTCGTAGCAGCCTTCGGCTACGGCCGTTCCTCCCGGCAGCTCGATCCTCTGCAGCCCGAACTCTCGGGCAAAGGCGTCCACCTTCTCCTCGAAAGCTGGCTCAAAGCACAGGCCAGTGTCTATCCTGGCCACCTTGCTCATGCCGGTTCCTTCGAGCATCGCCCCCAGGTCCAGGCGCTTGCCCGAGGCTGCGTCCTCCTGGCCCATCGCTTTCCAATTGGATGCCCACATGGGTGTCATGAACAGCGCCACGTCCTGATGCTCGGCCAGAGTGCGATCATAGTTTTCGTTTCCGCCCAGAGCGAGGGCTATGCAGTCATCGATTCCCTCACCTCTCGCATCGGCCAGGAAGTAGAGCGGGCAGGCCAGATCAGATAGGTCTTGCTCCAGATCAGCCAGAGCGTTGCCGCATTTGCCGTAGAAGATCAGTATCCCGTCCGAGAATGCGGCCAGGCTGCGAATATTATCATATACCGCGGCCTTGAGGAGATCCAGGTCGGAGTGCAGCCCGAGACGAAGCGGGCTTACCACAACGGCAAGCTCCGCCGCTTTGGGGCCGGCGCTGCGAGAAAAGATGCCGCCTGGCCTGCTTTGCCGCTCCTGGAGGTGCGGGGCAATTTTATCCGGGCCTAGCAGGAGGTGGGGGCGATTTTGCGCCCTCAGCTTTGCGGATAGGCTCAAGGATTCCCTTCCGTCCACGAGGAGAAGCTCCCGGACCTCTCCATCGGCAGAGAGCAGGTGGACTAGCTCGTCCTCCAGCATTCTGCAGGCGACTATGGACAGTACGGGCATGGGCTAGCTGACTTTGGTAGTTCGGGGATATCAAGATATTCAATCGAGGACTGGTTTATAAGCAAATCAGTAAATTCTCTCATATCCCTTCAGTCCGCAAGACTTACCAACTTAATTATATTTGAACTCGGATGATGTCTGCGGCATTTGACGGATCCAGTTCACTTTTGGCCTAATGCATCTCAGCCAGCAATTCTTCGCAGGGTAATACGCTTACTGCATTTTTAGCGAAGATATGTAAAAACAGACAGAATCAATCTATAAAATTTAAATGGCGGGCACGCCGGCGGTTGCCCTCAGTGCTGCGTGCCAGTTAATCCCGCTGCCTTCTCCTCCCCATAAACCTGTAAGCGACAGTTACCCGCGGTGGGTTTGCTCCCTTCCGGGCCTGAACCGGTTCCCGCAATTATGGTACACGAACCTTCCCTCAGGAAGGCCCCTGGACCGGTGCTATCCCTGCAGGACGGAGAATCATTGTTGGCAACTGGACTGAGCACCCAGCGCCCGAAGTCTTCCGTCAGCTTCGCCCCCCGCTTATCGACGATTTCGGGTTACAGGTGACGCCGAACCACCCGGACTGCCCGCCACTTTTAACATTGAGGTGAACAGCTAATAAAGCTAACGCAAAAAGAGGGCAAAAATTATGGCAGATGACTTAGCCGGCAACATGGGATTCATTATGGGAAACAAGCATCGCGAAAGGGTGGTTCAGGTCCTGGGCTCAAAGGGCAAACTGGCCGCGGAAAAGGTGGCCAAGATCGAGCACATTCCGGCACCATCCGTCAAGAAGATCCTGGCCGACATGGCGGAGAGAAGCCTCGTCTTCGAGAATGACGGCATATGGTGCCTGACCGAGGCCGGCCAGGAGATCGAGAGGGAGATGAAGAAGAGGGGCTGATCTGATCATGGCCTGCGGCCAGCCGGCATATGCACCGTTGTGAACGTCTGATCGCTTTTCGCGCCTTTCGCGGCTTCGCGCGAGATTCTTTTTTAGGCAAAGCCGCGTAACCAAGGTTAAGCAGGCCAGCACCGGTAGCTAGCTCTTGCCGAGCAGGTGCTCCAGCTTCTCGAGACAGCTCCAGGTCAGGATCAACTGGGAAAGGCCGATGGCATTGACGTATTGATCGCGCCTGTCGCTGATGGCGGCATAGGTCCCCAGGGAGCGGCCCACCTTTCTCTCCAGATCGGCGATCATGGACTGATGAATCTCGCCGTCCACCGTCATGATGCCCACCTTTTTCCCGTAGTAATCGTCTCTCTGAAACTCGATGGAAAATTCGTGCTCCGAGCTTCTCAGGATCTTGCTCAGATCAATGGTCAGATCCACCTGAGAGACGGGCTGATCGAGCATCTGCTGAATGAGCCGCACCGAGTACCAGTCCGGCTTGGGCCCTGTTTCGGGAAGCGGGGGATGAAACCGGGAATCCTGAATCTTGACCACGATCTCGGCATAGATCTTCTGGATGTCCACATAGAGCTTGTAGTCCGGCTCGCGCTGCAATATCTCGGCCATAACCTGGCTCGGCTGATAGCCCCGCTCGCCCACATCACGGCGCACCTTCCACAGCCTCTTCACCGACCGGGATGGGTCCACGAAGATCTTGAAATCGATGAGGCTTCTCAGCCGGGGCGTGTAAAAGGGATGCAGCCCCTCCACGATGACCACGGGCGCCGGGCCGAAGGGCACCGTGCCGGCAATCTCGCCTGTGGCGTGATCGTAAACCGGCTTGTCGATCCTCTCCTTGCGCCGCAGGGCCTCCAGGTGATCGGCCAGTAGATCCAGATGGTTTGCGTCAGGATGCAGGGGAGTGATGTTGCGCTCCTTTCTCTGCCTTCGGTCCAGGCTGTGATAGTCGTCCAGGGAGAAGGAGCAGACCATCTCCTCCCCCAGAATTCTCTTTATGCCGCGCGATATGGTGGTCTTGCCTGAGCCGCTGTCCCCGGCAATCCCAAACACGAATGCCCTGCCGGACTCTTTGATCCTGTCCATGATCGATTTCATCCTCCCTCCCGGCAGTTTCAGTCAACATGCCTGAAACCGGAGGAGGTGGCTGGCATCTCTCCGCGAATGGCTATACCCATATGGATCTGCTTTACGGTATCCGTCTCGTCCAGGCCGCGCGAGTTGTGCCACCTCGCCTCAAACTCCTGCCGGGATAAGATGCCTCTATCTCCCAGCAGGTAGGGGTCCTCTAAGGTGACATTAAACTCGTCTACCCCTATTACCACCATCCAATGACCATTGTACCAGGTATCCTCCCAGGATTCGTTGTACTGGGAGATGCTCCTCCAGGCCTGGCAGTCCACGATAACCGGAATGCCCTGCTCCACATAGCCTCCCAGCTGGGCCATGGTCATGTTCTCCTTATATTCAGCCTGCAGGCCAAGGGCACCGGCCACCCTGATGATATCGTCAGGGTAAGTCCCGGACGCTTCATTGGTGTTGAGCATCTCTCGCAGGTCCTCTTCGCCGATGTCCCGTCCCCAGTATCCCAAGACCGCCTGCAATGCGGCGGCACCGCAGGAGTATTCAGTGCTCTGCCGGGTGTCCGGCGTGCTGAAGAGGGCCAGATTAAGAGTGCCCATAGAAGTGCTGGAATTATTGCCTGTATTTTCAGAATTGTTTGCAGGATTTGCCTGTTCAGCCACCGCCCCCCAGGATGCGGCTGCAAATAAGAAACAGGTTATTAGCAGCAAAAAGGCTTGTCTCATGGTGGCAATTGGGTTTTCAATCTATATGATTTTTGTGATAGTGATAAAAGATCCAGAACAATATATAAATTACGTTCTCATTTATTCTGTTTCTCGGCCACCAGATCCTCGAACTCACGAGTGCGATCGATGCTCTCCAGCTCGCGCTTCTCGATGAGCGCCGTCTCCTCGATGCACTCCAGCTTGGTCTCGCCGTCCACGATTACCACCGACTTGGTGCGGGCCACCGCAGACAGGCTGCTCATGAGCCGGGCCTTCTTGAGCATGCTCTGGGAGAACTTGCTCACCCCGGTCAGAACTACCAGATCTTCCGTTCTGGTTATGGCATTGAAGGGGGCCTGGGCGGTGGGGACCACGTCAAAGCCTATCTCCAGAAGCAGGCGCAGGATATTATCCGTTACCGGTCCCTTGTCCTCTACCGCATCTCCCGGATGGAAGGGATCTACCGGCAAGATCAACTCCTGCTCGAATATCTCTTCCAGCTTGATGGCCACATCCACGGAGGTGTCCATATCCTCCACCTCATACTTGCTTATAGTGCGCCGGGACACACCCAGCTCCGACGCCAGCGCGCCCAGCGATATGCCGCGACCGAGGCGAAGCTGCCTCATCCTGGTGCCGTCTATGCGCACATATAGCCCACCGTGCGCGGCATAGACCAGAGGCAAAGCCTCTTCTATCAGGCAGTCGGCAAGCGTTGGAAGACTGAGCGTAGGAATGCCGTAGCGAAAGTAGACTGCACCCCTTTCCAGGTACTGATCCCGGGTTTTTTCGCCCACCAGGATAGGGCTGGCGAAAAGATGCTTGGCTAAACGGCGCGCCTCGGTGGCCGTCTGCTCATTCAGGCCGTCGATATTGGAGAGGATCTTGAGGAGCAGAAAAAGGTCTCCCTTTCGGGCGGCCAGATCAAAGCTCCTGGGACGGAGATAGCAGCGATCCGAGGTGGAGAACCCGGCCTGCCTAAGAACCTCCTCCACGCGCTCGGCGAGAAGTTCCTTATCCATCATTATATATCTTCGTTTGACGGCTATTTAAGGCTGACCATGTTCATTGGAATTGATGATACCGATTCTGAGAGAGGGCTATGCACTACCTATCTGGCAGCAGTGCTGATGGACAGGCTGCAGGCCCTGGGAGAGATAAAGGGCCTGCCCAAGCTGATCCGGCTCAATCCCTGCGCCAGATACAAGACGCGCGGCAATGCCGCACTCGCCTTCGAGCTGCAGAGCGACCGCCCGGAAGAGGTCGGAGATGTGGCCTTGCGAACGTTGCTGGAACTGTCCGACTTTTCCGGGAGCAACACCAATCCCGGCCTGGTGATCGCGGAGGAGTTGACGGCGGAAGTGGCGGCTAAGATGAGGGACTTTTACAGACGAGCCGTCACTGAGATATTGGAGATAAAAGAGGCCCGCAAGCTGCTGGATGATGAGGGAATCTGGTACCGGGGCTTCAAGAAGGGGCGGGGATTGATTGGAGCTGTGGCGGCCATAGGGGCGGACCTGCCCGATTTCACCTACGAGCTGATCGCCTATCGGGAGAGGAGGCGCTGGGGCACGCCGCGCCGCATTGATGCCGCATCTGTCTGGCAGGCGGATGCGGCAACCTATCCGCGCACCTGGGATACGGTAGATCATCATAATAAGAGAATCGTCTTTGCCCCACACTCCAAAGATCCCGTCCTGTTCGGCATAAGGGGCTCGGACCCCGATGCCATCCGGGAGGCTTTCCAGATCATAGAATCGGAACCCTGGGAGAGGAGCGTGCTCTACCGGACCAACCAGGGCACAGATGCCCACATCCTGGACAGCAGTGCCGAGATCAAGGACTGCCAGAGCTATCGGCTGCACGGATTTGTGGCCGGCGAGGTAGCGGCCATAGCCGGAGGCCACCTCTTCTTCCCGCTGCAAGACGGCAGCAGCCAATTAAGCTGCGCCGCCTTCGAGCCCACCAAGAACTTTCGGGCCATTGTAAAGCAGCTTTGTCCCGGCGATGAGCTGGAGGTCTACGGCTCGGTGCAGGAGGGGACGCTCAACCTGGAGAAGCTCAATGTCCTGCATCTGGCCGAGAGAGAGGAGATGGTCGTGCCTCTCTGTCCGGAGTGCCAGAGAAGCATGGAGTCCTCGGGCAAAGGTCAAGGATACCGCTGCCGCCGCTGCAAGACCCATGCAGCAGGCCGCGTGCCCAAGCTTCTGCCTTGCCATCTGGAAACGGGCTACTACGAGGTGCCACCCTGCGCCAGACGCCACCTCTCTAAGCCTCTGGTGCGCTGCCGCGACGGGAGGGTGCACCCCAGCCGGTAGAGGACTTCAGGCTATTTTGCCGCAAATCATGAACTTCACTGCAAAATCTCGCTGCTGGCCGCACTGCAAACAAAGAGCCTAAAAATAGTTAAAGAATGGCAAAGAGCCACTCTCAGATGCCGCTATTAGATTTATTTCTTAAAGGCGCCTTCCAGGGGCGGTATGACCTGCTTCTTGCGAGAGAGGCACTTCTCCTTGTAGATGGAGTTATTGGCGAGCTTTCCGCCGAAGGCCTTCTCAAAGCCTGCCGCAGCCGCTGCATTTCCCACAAAGAGCAGGTCACTGGCTTCCTTCATGACATCGGTGAGCATGAGCACGACCATGTCCAGCTTCTCTGCCTCTTTCATCTTATTCATCTCTTCCAGGATGGCGGCTCTCTTGGGGGCAAGATCGGCCAGGTCCATGACCTCGACCTGACCCACGCCAGACTTGGTGCCGGAGAAGTCGAACTTCTTGAAGTCGCCCAGGAGGATCTCCTTGGCGGTCTTGGCTGACATGTTGCTCTTGGCTTTTAGCAGCTCCATGCCGAATGCCATGGGATCGACGCCCGCAATCTTGGCCAGCTTCTCCACATCGACCTTGTCGCGAGGGGTGCAGGTGGGGGACTTGAAGAGCACGGTGTCGGAGAGAATGGCAGACATCATCAGGCCGGCCATCTCCTTGCTGATCGGAACCTTGTTCTGCTCGTAAAGATTCGCGATGATGCCGCCCGTCGCGCCTACCGGCTCATTGAGGAAGAATATGGGTTTTCCGGTGGCAAGGCCGCCGATCTTGTGGTGGTCTACGATCTCCACGATATTTTCCATGTTCAGCTTGTCCACGGCCTGAGCCATCTCATTGTGATCTACCAGGATGACCTTCTTGTCGGTGGCATCGGTGAGCTTCTCAGGATATGCAACTTTGAAGTAATCCAGCAGGAACTTTGTCTCGGCATTGATGTCTCCCGCGGCTGCCGGGACGGCCTCTTTCATTCCCAGAGCATTCTTCAGATTGGCATAAGCTATTGCGGATGTTACGGAATCGGTATCTGGACTCTTGTGCCCAACTACATAGATCTTGTCGGTCAAATGAAGCACCTCAGCATTGTTAATGTAGAACTTCGACTTAAAGCTTACTGGGCAGCTTCAGCACCTATCGCGAAATTGCCGGAAAACTTTATAAATCCCGGCTGCATTCCAGCCATGTCCCTTTAGAGGGCTGGCACGAGCATAGAATTTCCTTTCTGCGGTGAATGCCGGTGCAAGAAGGGGACTACAGGCCGCGTTGATAGGTCCTTATGGTAGGATATTGACTATTGTCTACCAATGACCATGAGACAACCCAAATGCGGTACAGACGCCCGCTGCGAGGGTTACTGGACTGACTGCGGATACCCATCGGATGACGTGCCAGAGTTAGTATCGGGCGACAGCATATATTTTCCATTTTTCCATTAATTTCTCCAAAACCATGCAGCGATAATTTAATCTCTTCTCCGCCCCAAGCCAGAACCTGTGAAAGGCCAGCTGATCACTCTGGAGGGCATAGACGGCTCGGGAAAGAGCACTGCGGCAAAAAGCATTGCCTGTAGGCTGAGGGAGCTGATGCCGGAGAGAAGATTGGTGCTTACCGCCGAGCCAACGGCCGGCCAGGTGGGCCGGATCCTGAGAGAGAAGCTGGCAAAAGAGAGCGGCCAGGAGATTTCCGTCGCTCAGCGCATGCAAGAGCTTTTTCTCTTCATGGCCGACCATGCCCAGCACCTGACCGGGACCGTCATCCCGTCTCTGGAGGCAGGGGCAATTGTCCTGTCCGACAGATATGCCGACTCCACTGCCGCCTATCAGGGCGTAACGCTGCGAGGAATCGTACCCGATCCGGTGCAATGGATCCAGAACATCTACCTGCCCTGGAATTTGCGCCCGGACAAAACACTGCTCTTCCTCCTGGACCCACATTCCGCCTTATTGAGGATGAAGTCGCGACAGGGACGGGATAAGTTCGAGAGGCTTGAATTCCTGCAATCTGTGGACGAGAACTTCCGGCGCATGGCCGCTCTTGAGCCGGATAGATTTGTGCTGATAAATGCTGGAGGGGATGCAGAAGATGTGGCGGAAGAGGCCATGAAAGCAGTCCTCAAACACCTGAGCAGATGAGGCCTTTTATGCTGGTACGAAAATGCTTAGTTAAGAGCCAGATCTATCAACTTCCTGGCCCAGGCCAGCTTCTTTCTTTTGCGCGGCGTGACGCTCTCATCCTCAAAGTCAAAGCCGATCAGTTTTATGGAAGCCGCGCCCAGCTCCCGGGCCAGAAATACACATCTGTCTCCGTCCGTGAATCCTCCGAAGTTATAGAGGCCGGGCAGAGGACGGCACTGCACCGTGCCGATAATTCGCTGCAGCTGCGGCACATATCTATTCAGGGCATCCAGATTGTCTCCATGAGCATGGACCACCACCAGGCACCCTCGCGAATTGGCCTTCAAAATGGCAGGAAAGGGTCCATCCAGATCGGTAACCACAACATCGGGCAGGATGCCGTGGCTTAGAAGAACAGAGGTGGCCCCATCCGCCGCAAAAAGTACGGCATCTTTTTCTTGCAGACCACAAATTTCCGCATCCAGAGATGGCGCATTGCCGAATACCACCACTCTTCGCCCTCGCACCAATGCCTTTGCGGCCGGCAATGGTGGCTCTTGGCCGCATAGCAGCCCGGCCAGGAGCTTTGCTGCTTCCTCATCCCTCTGGCCGGAAAAGCCGAAGTCCTGCAGGATGGATTGGTAAATGGGCTCCCAAACCGCGAATTGCATGGGGAGGATAAGCAGTCGCTGCCCTTAAAGGCCTTTCCCTGAAGATATTTCTAATATATTCTCTCAAAAAAAGCACACCCAAGAAGATCAAAAAATGAAAGAGAAAGGATAATCCTCTCTCTTAGTAGACTCTTGGGAACTGGGCCAGAGTGGGTGCCTTGAAGCAGGTGCAGTCGAAGACGCCGGTAGCCGACTTGAAGGCCTTCTTATCCATAGTAGTTCATGTCGTTGAAGCCGCCGAAGCAGCAGGGCAGCCAGTCATCCTTCTTCTGAATCAGGTGGTAGGGCACTTCGAGGGTCATGTTCTTCTCGATGTGATAGGTTCCCCAGTAATCCTCATCGATCTCGATGGACGGATTCTTCCAGGCGGTCTGAATCTTGCCGAACGGGGTAATCATATCTTGGCTATTCAATGCTGCATTGTTATCCGCAGCCTGCAGAACTCCGATATGGGCCTTGCCGTCGGTAACATCTTCATTGATTGTCATCCTGGTATAGCCTACGCCAATTGTCTCTGGATCATAGGTGTAGTTGAATTTCTCTTTGACATCGATATTCAATTCCTTATCCAGGGCATGGGCATACTCGACCTCATGGTGCATGCTGGTGCCGGCGCGGTAGTTCTTCACCCAGGTCTTCTCCTTGAGCAGGGAGCTGTAGTCCAGTGGATTTGCTGCATAGTAGCCGGTTCCAACCGCGATCCTCATGGGTGCATAAACCATGGCCACATCTTCCTTGAACTGGATGCAGTTCTGGTCGAAGTCGTTGTAGTCGGAGTAGACGTTGTGTGTCGAGCGGTTCAGGTGCTGGTATGTCAAAAGGGCCTCGCTGTTCAAGGAGCCGCTGCCATGAGCGTAATTCTTGATGGCGGCATTTCCGGCCTTGGCATACAGGTAGGTCATGAAATAACCGTTGCCCTGCACGCTCTGCTCGAAATTGAATGTGGTATTCTTCTCTACGTATCCATTGGGATAGGTCGAGTCGTCTGCTGGGAAAGTAAGTTTCCCACTATCGTACTGCGGATGAACATCCTATAAGTGCAACTAAAACCATTGCTATCGATGCTGTTAGCATAGCCTTTTTCAGATCAATCCCTCCATCTAAAGCGAATAACACTATATCTTATTATGATTCTGTTTTCTTTAGGTCAACTCACCTATTTTAATCTGTTGATTGCCTTTTTATAAATAAGAGAAGGATTTCTCCATTGCTGCAATCAGATTGCCTTTACCTTCCAATGAGCCGCACAGAAAGAATTGATCTCATAACCAAAAGGTTAATACGTAAAGGGTTTCTCGATATGTAGTAGTATGCTCGCTCCTATCGATCTTATGAGAAGGTCATCTTTTGGTCATCACAATTGCCACAGAATCAAGCCATTTAAGCCATGAATTCAAGGATATTAATAATTATATATCAAGATTGATATCGATCATAAGAGCCGAAAAACGAGCATACAAAAAAACCCCACAAATGTATAGTGCAAAAAGAGAAGCGCTTCGCCACCCAGGCGAAGTGTTCCCGGGTTTTTTGGTTCCGGAGTGGGACCAAACCCCAGCCGCGGGCTGGAACAGGAGGACATACGGGGGATGCTGGCAGAACTGGAAGATAAGAGAGGCAAACTCAGGCAGGAGTCCCTTGCCTTCAAGGATAGACGCAGTCAACTGAATGCTGAGGCGAGCAAATGGGCCGCCAAGCGAAATGAGCTCAACAAGGCCACAAAAGAGCTGATTGACAAGGCCCAGGAGCTCAAGAAGCTGCGGGACGAGAATAACAAGAATGTGGCAGAGTCCAAGAAGGAGAGGGATGAGTACAACGAGAAGACCAACCAGCTCTATGCAAGGATAGACGACATCCGGAAGAAGTACAACCTCACCGGTGAGCGCTCCATAAGAGATCTGCGCCGCGAGATAGATCACCTGGAGTTCCGGCAACAGACGGAGGTCTTAAGCCCGGATAAGGAGAAGCAACTGGTCGATAAGATCGCCTCCTTGCATGCAGAGTTCAAGGGCAGAAAAGAGCAGCTTGAGAAGAACGAAGAGCTGAGGAAGCTTCTCGATGAAGCGCAGGCCATGAGAGATCAGGCATCCGGACACCACGATCAGGTCACCAGGTTCGCGGAACTGGCCCAGGAATACCACGATCAGATGATCGCTACCTTCAAAGAAGCCGATCAGACTCGTGCCGAGGCGGATGCCGCCCACAAGGAGTTCGTGAAGGCCCAGGAGGCCGCCGATGAGCAGCATAAGGAGTTCATCCGCACCCAGAGAGAGGTTCGCGACTTCGAGAAGGTCATCGTGGGCTTGAAGAAGAAGAACCGGGATATAAAGGAAGATCGCGCCAAAGAGGTTGCCAAGCGCGAGGCCGAGGAGATCCTTACCCACTTCAGGCAGGGCGAAAAGCTGGACACAGCCGATTTGCTCAGGCTGCAGCGAGCCGGCCTGGTTTGATTCGCTCCAAAATTAGATTATGGGCAGTGAACCTGCCCCCTCTCAGATTTTAAGCAGATTTCTTGAGGCGACTATTGTTAGAGGATTTTTTCGAATCTTTGCCAGAGCATCACTTTGATCTTTTCAGGGTTTCCAGGAAACGGAAAAACAAAGTAGTGTCTGGCGAGACCGTAAGCTTTTAAGCCTCCACATCGGATCGGTAAACTTGATGAATCAGATTCGCCTGCTCTTCGGAAAGCCGGTTATCCGGGACCGCAGCCAGCTTTTATCCGCAATCAAGGACCTGCAATCGTGCCACGGCTGCATAGTGCAGGCCCTGGACGCAGATAAGGTCGTCAGCGAGAGACATATTTACTTTGCTGCCGAAAAGGCGCTGGCTGCATTCTCCGAGAAGAGAAATATTGCTAAAGATAGGGGGATGGAGATCATGCGCTATGCCTCGGGGGAGCGGCAGATTGAAAGAGCCCTCTCTATGGGAATATCCGATGGCACAGAGAGAATCGCGCTGGTCCTCGCCTGCACCGGCAGCCAGTGCCGCTGGCCGGATGCCTCGGAACTCTCCCGGCTGATAGAGCCGGACGGAGCGGGCTGTTCGTTTTCTGCCAAAGCCGTAGAAGAGACCTTTAGTATCTCTTCCGAGGAGCTGCAATCTGTGGGCGAGGGAAGGATAGAAGATCTGGTCATAGAGAGAGTAGCCCTGGTGGATACATACCGTTAAGCAAAGGATGAGTTTTAAAATGAAGGAAGAATTCTACACCCAGAAGCGATGGCTCAACTGGATGAATAAGGTCAAGGACAGCAACTTCAAGCTTACCGAGACGGATGAGAAGAACTCCGGTGCGGTCTTCATCTACATCATGGATGATGTGGTGCTGGCCTGCCTCAAGGTTATAGCCCGGTGTGAGAGAGAGATATTCACGCCTGAAGAGGCCATAGGCGAGATTGAGACCATCAGGTCGATTGTCTTTCAAGAGAACGAATCCATGGGAGAAGATGCCGACCTGATGCTCGAATCGCTCAAGACCTCTCTTGCCGCGGTATTCGTCTCCAGCCAGCGCTATATCACTGGAAGCTTTGATCGCGACAGCACCCTGGAAGAGCTGGTGGCGGGAGCCGTCGCTGCCGAGCAGGAAGAAGACCTGGACGGGGCATTCGATCTGCTCAGCCAGGTGGGGGCCAGAGTGATAGGCGGAGAGACTCTCCCAGAAATAGGCGATATGCCTTACTGCATGACGGCAGAGCTTATGGACGGAATTGATGCCATATCTGCAGCCATGCTGGGCGATGATAGCTATAAGGATGAAGACGGTTCAGAGGATACCGGCGAGGGCGATTGAGCCTAACCGGGATTTGCCGGCCGGGTTATAACCTCGCATTCGTTCTCACGAATTATAACGGTATGTTCAGCCTGGGAGACCAGGGCTCCCTCTACCTCCCAGAGCACGGGATATCTGTGCAGGGCTCCGCTGCGCAGTAGCTGCATTAATGCGAAATCGGTTCTATCGCCCTTGAGCCAGCGACGGGCAAAGGGAAGCGTCCGGTAGCTTTCCTGAATTTCCTTCAAAAGGGCCCGAGCAGCGGCAAGCCGCACCGGCCTTGGGGCGGACAGGCCATAGATCTCATTGACCGGTCCCTCGCAGATCCTGCCCGAGCCGTTGGTGGCAAAGGGCTCGATGGCAATAACATCTCCCTCTTTTAAGATGATGCCCTTTTCCATGGCTTTGTTGGGCACAGCAGGCTCGTCGTGGGCCTGATATCTGGAGAGGCCGTGGCCGGTCAAGTTGGATACCGGCTTATAGCCATAACCGTTGATCGCCTCCTCGATAACCTTTCCGATCTGTGCCGTGCTCACGCCCGGCTTGATTATTTCTATCGCCGCCTCAAGAGCAGCCCTGGATGCCTCCACCAGCTTATCGTGGCCGCTCAGGTCCACCGTGATAGCGGCATCGGCGATATAGCCGTCTACGTGCACCCCCACATCCAGCTTGACCATGTTCTCGGCAAAGCGGCTGGCATCATGGGGCATTGGCGTATAATGAGCCGCGTTTCTATCCAGAGAGATGTTGCAGGGAAAGGCCGGCAAAGCTCCCCTGCGCCTTATGGCATCCTCCACATAGTTTGCCACATCCAGCAGGCAGGCACCGGTCTCGATCTTCGGCTTTGCCTCGGCCAGCACATCGGCCAGGATTCGCCCTGCCATTCTGTACTTCTCCAAAATTTCCGCGTCCATTGACAACACCTTAAAGCAAAAGCTGCCTCTCGAAATGAGTCAGGTTCTCACAGCCTTTTTCCTTCACCACGACCAGGTCCTCCAGCCGCACTCCTCCCATCTGCGGATAGTACAGCCCAGGCTCCACAGTCACCACATTATTGACCTGCAATACGCCGCCCGTCTCGCTAAGCGAGGGCTTTTCATGCACATCCAGGCCCACGCCGTGCCCGGTGGAATGCATAAATCCCCGGCCCTCCCTCTCCGGGTATCCCAGATCCAGGAAGACCTGGGATACCTGTGCATGAACCTCCTCTCCGGAAACGCCGGCTCGGGTGGCCTGCAGGCCCCGGTCCTGGGCGAGGCGCACCGCCTCATAGATCTCCAATAGCTCGGGCGCGGCCTCGCCCTTGAGAACGGTGCGCGTCATATCGGCAAAATAGCGAAGGCTCTTGGAGCGCGGGAAGATATCGATGACAATGGGGGCATGGGCGGGAAGAGGCCCCGTCCCTCGCGCATGAGGGGCCGCCCCGGCCGGGCCGCCGGCAACAATGGTGTCAAGGGCCTCACAGCCATCCTGCAGCAGAGATGCCTCAATGGCGCTTCGCACCTGCTCTGCCGTGAGCGGCCGGCCCTCACGGTAGAGCATCTCTCCCCGGGGCTTGCCGCTGGCGATGAGTTGGATGGCCTGATGCATGGCCCTCTCGCAGGCTCTCTGCGTAGAGGCGATGGCATCCAGCTCCTCTTGCCTCTTTACCTCTCGCCAGCGCGAGGCCGGGCTCTCCAGTATCTTAACATCAAAATCCGGGGTTAGATGCCGGTAAATTCCGGCAGGAAAGCGAAAAGGCAGGCCCAAACGCTTTATGCCGTGATCGCGCAAAAATTCCACGAGCACCTGGAGGTAGGCTTCCTCTGCATCCTTGCCGCTTTTCAGCTTTTCCATCATCTTGTAGCGGGAGGTTGCCAGCGACCTGTCGGCTTTCGACTCCTTTTCGGCCCGGCCCGTTTCCATGGAAGAGACGAGCAGTGTGGTCTTCTCCTGGACGAGAAGGGCGAATCTGTCGCCTGCCAGAAAGCCGGAGAGATAGTACATATCGGCATCGCAGATGCTGTCTCCGACAAAGAGAAAACCGTCCAGGTTATGCTGGCCGAGATAGACCTCTATGGGGGTGGGCACGAATTACTACCTGCGAATGGAAGCGGTCAGCTCCGAGACAAAAGAGGTGACATCCCGGCTCTTTTCCACGGCGGTGCCGGTCACAATCAGATCGGCGCCGGCTGCCGCCAGCTCGGCGGCCGCTGCCCCGCTGCGAATCCCGCCCCCCACGATGAGCAGGACGTCTCCTAAAAGCCTCTTCACCAGGGAGACCATATTGATGGGCACAGGGGAGTCTGCACCCGACCCCGCCTCGAGATAAACCATCCTCATGCCCATAAATTTGGCAGACAGGGCATAAGCTGCCGCAAGCTCCGGCTTTCTCCTCGGTATGAGACGGGCATCGCCCACAAACCCCACTGTGCCGCCCGGCTCAACGATGATATAAGCCATGGGTATGGGCTCCAAACCGTAGCGGAGAACCAGGGGGGCACCAAGCGCCTGGTTTTCCACGATGTAAGCGGGAGAGCGGGAGTTGAGCAGGCTCATAAAAAAGACGGCGTCGGCGTTCTCGCATAGCCCGGCTATGCTGCTGGGAAAGAGAATTACCGGCAGATCGCACTTCGCCTTTATCTCTCGCACCGTCTCATGAAGAAGGACCCCGGCCGCACCTACCGAGCCGCCCACCATGATGCCGTCCGTTCCGCCTTCCTCTGCAGCCGCCGCCATTGCCCCAGCCTCTTTCGGACTTTGCGAGTCAGGATCGATCAGAGTGAGATGTGCGGCCCCATGCTCGGCTACGGCAGCCGCCAGCAAGAGCTCGACCTTGCCCCTCTCAAACATCATTTAAGCGGTCTTATTTTCCTTGGACTTCATCCTCAGTCCTTCATAGCCGCACTTGCGGCAGCGAGTCGCTCTAACCGGGTTTCTTGCGTTGCAGCGCATACATATCTTGAGATTCAAGATTCTCTTTTCTGCTTCTGGAAATCTAGCCATAACCTAATCGCCTTTTTCTGCTCTGATATGAAACTTTCTATAATTAAATAGCGCCGGGGTTGGGATTTTCCTGGCGGGCCTCTTGCGATCCGCCATTTTGAACCCAAGCGTCCCTGGAAGGGACAACAGGTCTCGAGCCTGCCGCGTATGAACTCCCGCCGCCCTCAAGCAGCGGAAATTGTCCGCTCTGCCACCCCGGCCCTTTTCATTCTCCGTCTGACCCATGCTTTATATCTGTTGCTCCTCCCTATTTGCCGCAGGACCCTAAATTCAGGTGTTGTTATGTCTCTTAGAGATGATGCGCTAGCATTCCATAAAGATGCCAGGGGCAAGATTGCCATACAGAGCAAAGTCCCCTGCGCCACGGTGCGAGACCTCTCCCTGGCTTACACTCCGGGAGTGGCCGAGCCCTGTCGCGAGATAGAGAAGAATCCGGATGACGTTTACGAGTACACCGCCAAGGGCAATATGGTGGCCGTGGTAACCGATGGGACTGCCGTCCTTGGTCTCGGCGATATCGGGCCCCTGGCTTCCATCCCGGTCATGGAGGGAAAGGCCATACTGTTCAAGAACTTTGCCGGCATCGATGCATTTCCCATAGCTTTGGCCTCCAAGGATCCATCGGTCATCGTGGACACCGTAGCCAGAATCGAGCCCGTCTTTGGCGGGATCAATCTGGAGGATATCAGCGCGCCTCGCTGCTTTGAGGTGGAGGAGAGGCTCAAGAAGATGCTGAAGATTCCCGTCTTTCACGATGACCAGCACGGCACGGCCGTGGTGGCCCTGGCGGCGCTCATCAATGCCCTCAAGGTGGTCGGCAAAAATTTCGCTGACCTTCGCGTGGCGGTGAGCGGGGCAGGAGCCGCGGGCATCGCCGTCACCAAGTTCCTCTACAGCTTCGGGGTAAAGGATGCCATACTCTGCGACAGCCGGGGAGTGATCCACCAGGGCCGGCCCGACCTGAATGCCGCCAAAAAGGAGATTGCCAGGACGACCAATCCTCGCCATGTGACGGGCACGCTGGCCGATGCCATCGCCGGTGCGGATGTCTTCCTGGGCCTGTCAGTGGCAGGCATTGTAACCCCGGCCATGGTGAGAAGCATGGCTCGCGATGCCATCGTCTTTGCCATGGCCAATCCCGTGCCCGAGATCATGCCCGATCTGGCCTTGCAGGCAGGGGCGCGGGTGGTGGCCACCGGCCGGTCCGACTTCCCCAATCAGGTCAACAATGTGCTGGGATTCCCGGGCATCTTCCGGGGGGCACTGGATGTGCGCGCCTCAGACATCAACGAGGCCATGAAGGCGGCAGCTTCGCGAGCCATTGCCGGGCTGGTGGAGCAGGTATCTGAGCAGTGCATCATTCCCTCCCCCCTTGACAGAAGAGTAGTTCCCGCCGTGGCCGCTGCCGTGGCTCGCGCCGCCATAGAGACGGGCGTGGCCCGCGTTCCCGTGGACCCGGCCATCGTGGGAAAGAACGCCGAGGCTCTGGTAAAGAATCTGCAGAAAGAAAGCTGCTAGGAAAAAACGGGAGGGGCAGGAGAGAAGGGGCCATGCTGCTCCACGTTCCGCCCTCATCATGCCCAAATTCTTTTCTCTTCAAGCCTGATTTTTGCTCTAATTTTTCCGGCAGGAGCAGGACTTCTTGCCCGACTTGCCGGCGGTCCTTTTTGCCGCAGAAGGAGACTTTGACCGGACTGATTTCTTGATTGTCACCTTCTTGGGTGAGGACCAGGCGGACTTTTCGCCATTGCTGTCCGTGGCCATGACCCGAACCAGATAAGCTCCCGCCTGGCTCCAGGTATACGGCATGCGCGCCGATATTCCCGAATTTAGCAGCCCGGTTTGCGTGCTGTTGCCGTCACCCCAGTCAAAGGTATAGAAGATCCGATCTCGATTGGGATCGCTGGCATATCCCAGGTAGGAATAGCTCTTGCCCGCATAGCCGATTCCCACGCCCGCAGGTGGGGAGGGCGTCCTGGGTGGGCTGTTTGTGGTATCGGAGATTTTGACCTTAAGATAAGCAGAACTGCTGGACTGCCCACCTTTGCTGTCTGTGGCTTTAGCTCTAACATAATATGTGCCTGTCCGCGGCCAAGCATGAGACGCGCTGATCTTCTCCGAGGATTTTGCGAATTCCGTCACAGATTTGCTGGCATCTCCCCAGTCAAAGGTGAGCTGCACATCATCGCCATCCGGGTCGGCAGCCGAGGCGGCGTAATCGTAAGACCTCTGCAGACTGCCGGCCGCCGGCCCCTGGGGCGAGGCGGGCTGCAAAGGCGGCCGGTTGCCAGCCGCAATGGCGACCTCAAGGCCGTCCGACCAGCCGGATGAGTCGCCTTCGCTGTCCGTGGCTTTAGCAGTCACCGTATAGGTTCCCGCCTGGGCCCAGGAGTGCGACGAAGCCCCCTGGCCGGAAGCAGAAAGCCCGGTCTGCGAGGAGGTGCCGTCATCCCAGTTGAAGTCGAACTTAACCGGATCAGCATCGGGATCGGCCGCGGAAGCGGCATAGATCAGGGGCATTCTCACAGCGCCCTGGGCCGGGCCCTGGGGCAGAGAAGGCGTCTGGGGCGGACTGTTCTCGCTTTCGGAGTAGTCCATGTCCAGGGTCATCCAGTAGAAGGCATAGCCGAGACCGCTATTGGTGCAATCGTAATTCATGTCCATATTCATGCGGAAAAGCCCGGCTGGCCGCCCGGTCGTGGTCCCCCAGCTGTTGAGCATGACCCAGTAGCGGTTATTGGGATCGGTATCATTGTAGCCCAGGCAGAGAACGGCATGCCCGCCGCCACTCTGATAGTTATACGATCTGCCGCAGGCAAAATCCGGCTGCCATATGGCGCTCTCCGGCTGGCCTCCCCAGAAATTATAGAAGTTGTTCCAGGCGCTGCTATCCGGCAGGAAAAGAGCCGAACCAGATGGCTTTTCCCTGCTGCAGGACGTTCTTGATATTGGAGATGGCCGCCTCTCTGGCCAGGCCGTGGGTTGGAACCGTGCTGGCAGAAATAGAAGCCAGATCGTAATGCGGATTTGTGGATATGGTGGAGGCAGAAGCCGAACACGAGCCGCAGCCGCTCCCGCCGTCCCGGTAATGGGCGTTGGCGTTGGACCAGGGCACTATCATGCGCCTGGCGTTGTAAAAGCCGGCCAGGCTTTCCAGCCAGCCGCCGCAGCAAGCCCCTGAGTTGCCGCAGCCGCCGTTGTAGTTGGAATCCAGGTACTGCACTGAGAAGCGGTCGGAGGTATTCATCTGCCGGGCGTAATCGATCTCCATCACGCCCGTTCCCGCCCAGGCCCAGCAGTTGCCGCAGTGCCCCTGGTCGCGCTCGGATGGCGTATACTGCAGATATTCCAGCAGGCTGTAGGAGGCGGGTGGGGCAGCGGCCAGTTCAGCGGCGATGCGGGGGCTGAGGAAGGCCTGTGCAGAGGCATTGTACTGTCCGGTCCAGGCGGCCGCCTCTGGCGGAGAGGGGCGCATGAGGGGATACTCCCTGGCCGGGAGGGAGGCGGTTAGGTTGGTGGGCGCGAAAAAGCCATAGTCCAGGCCAAAGGCTGGCTTGTCGGAGAGCGTCACCTCATAATAGCCTGCTCCAGGAGCGGTCTGGCTCTGGCCCGAGAAGGGATCGGCCATAACCACGTACCGTCCGGGGGAGAGGTTGGCGAAGAGGTAGCGGCCCTGCTCGTCTGTGGCCAGGCTGGCGATCTCCTCGCCGTCCCGAATAAGCCGCACCGTGGCATTGGCAAGGCCGGCCTCGCCCGCCGAGAGGAAGCCGTCGCCGTCCGCATCCAGGAAGGCGGTGCCGTTCAGGGAGAGAGATGCCGCATCCTGGGCGGGCAGAGGAGCGTCTTCGCCGGATGCTGGCAGCGAAATCATTAGCAGGAGAGACAAAGCTATCAAGTGGAAGAAATGCTTGCGGGATTGTCGGATCATTTTTACACACCGAATATATTTAGAATGAATAAGAATATAAAGTTTTGCTGAAATGTTATGACGGGCCGCCAGATATTAGGCCTGAGGCCTGTCAATATGCATTGGTGATTCTTGGTGAAGAAGCAGGGGAAAAACCGAGATATGGATCCAGAGGCAATACGAAAGAGATTGCAGAAAAGCCTGCCCTGGAGCCTGTCGCGATGGCTGGGGAAATTATGGCGGAAAAGGTGATCAAGTTTTAAATCTTGCTTAAATTTTCCACCACCGCTTCCGTCACATCCGCCGTCCGGCAGCTTCCGCCAAGGTCCGGCGTCCTCGCCCCGCGGGCCAATGCCCACTGCACCGCCGCCTCGATCCGCTGCGCCTTCTCCGGCTCCCCCAGCCACTGCATCATCATGGCCGCGCTTCTGATGGCACCCACCGGATTGGCGATGCCCTTTCCGGCGATGTCCGGGGCGCTGCCGTGGATGGGCTCGAAGAGGGCATGCCTGGTCCCGACGTTGGCGCTGGCGCACAGGCCCAGGCTGCCGATCACTCCCGCCGCCTCATCGCTCAGGATATCGCCGAAGAGATTGGTTGTGACCATCACGTCGAAGCGTTTGGGATTTATCACCAGATTGTAGGCAGCGGCGTCCACCAGCATATCCTCGCAGGGGACGGCGCGCCTGCTCGCCACCGCCCGGCAGCTCTCCAGAAAGAGCCGGTCGCTTTTCAGCACATTGGACTTATGAATGACCGTCAGCCTGCGCCTGCCTGCCGCCAGGTCGCAGGCCTTCTCGGCTATCCTCTCCGAGCCGCGCCGCGTGACCACGCGCAGCGTGCGCGACTCCTCCGCGCCCAGCTCCTCCAGGCCGGAGTAAAGCCCCTCCGTGTTCTCCCGAACGATAATAAAATCCAGATCTCGGGACCGGAAGGGCCGGATGTTGGCATAAAGGTCCAGCTCCCGTCTTATGCGCAAAAGAACGCTCTTATAATTGGGATCGCTGGGGGTGCTGATCGCCCCGAAAAGAATGCAGTCGCATTCCTTGAGGGTCTGCAGGTCCTCCTCGCTCATGGCCACCCCTGTCCTCTCCCAGCGGGATAGGCCGATCTCCAGGAAAACTCTTCTCGAAGCTCGCTCCGGCTGCATCCAGCACCGCCAGGGCGCTCTCCACCACCTCCGGCCCGATGCCGTCTCCGGGGACGACTGCTACCTTCTTAGATCCTGCACCAGACATCTTACCGCCTCCGCTATCTTCCAGGGCCCATCTCCCCAGTGCACTGCCATGCCCATCTGGCCGTTCTTGCTGGCCGGGCCGCGCCTCTCGGAGCGGCAGCAGCGGGTGATGAAAGGCCGCTCTGGCATGAGGGCCGCCTCCTGGCTGTGCAGTGGGCAGATATTGACAAACTGGTAGTCCTTGCCGGGATTGCTCTCCAGAAAGATCTCGCGCGAGACCTCGCAGCCCACAATCAGGGGACGCTCCTCCACCACAATGTCCGTGTCCAGAGAGCGCCCCAGCCCCGAGGCCCGGCAGGGGTAGTAAACGCATTCACAATCAAAGCGG
The DNA here is from genome assembly GCA_963844955.1 of Methanotrichaceae archaeon. Taxonomy (GTDB): domain Archaea; phylum Halobacteriota; class Methanosarcinia; order Methanotrichales; family Methanotrichaceae; genus Methanothrix. Next base: position 41,485 of record CAWJQJ010000004.1, read on the forward strand.
CGCAGATCCAGAATGCGAGGCACAAAGCGAACCGAGAGATCGCCCAGGATGCCGCAGGACTCCAGATTCCTCAGAACGTAGACCAGCCAGGGAGGATCGGGTGGCGAGACATCCAGGACCTCGATCTTCAGGACCTGCGATGGGTCGGGGTCCTTGACAAAGGTGATGTGCTCGTCCTGCCCCTGAAAGACGACCGTGTTCACGCTCCCCCCCAGGCAGACCTCCTGCGCCAGATCTATGAGCAGGGTGCGATTGCGCGTGTCCACGTTCTCCGGATAAAACTCTATCTCCCGACCCGAGGCGATCAGCTCCAGCTCTTCCACCTCTCGCATGAAGCCCGATCCCCGGCTCCTGACCCGGTAAAGCCCGGGGCCCTCCCGGCTGATGAGGTACTCGGTGGCAAAGTAGACGGCTTCGCCCCTCCGCTCCCGGTCCTTTATGCCCACAAACTTGTAATCTTCCGGAAAGATCATGCCATCATGCCAGTCCTTTCTGCTTTCTGCGGTGCGCTACAAGGCCCCCGTCTTTGAGAATCTCCATGAGAAAATCAGGCAGCCTGGTGCCCTGAATTACTTTATCCCCCACCCGCACAGTTCCGGCCGCGATGTCCACCTCCACCATGTCTCCCTTCTGGCAGGACACATCCGCCTCGATGAGAGGCAGTCCCACATTGATGGCGTTTCTGTAGAATATGCGGGCAAAGGAGCGGGCCACCACCACCGCCACGCCTGCGCCCAGAAGAGCGCGGGGCGCTTGCTCGCGCGAGGATCCGCTTCCGAAGTTTCTGCCCGCCACAATCACATCGCCCTTAGAAACGCAGGATGCAAATTGCGGGTCCAAGCCCTCCATGGCATGCTCCGCCCAGAGCCTGGCATCCTTCGTGCGCAGGTACTTGCCGGGGATGATCACATCGGTGTCCACATCGTCTCCGTAGATCCAAGCCTTGCCCCTGATCATTATATCCCGTCCCTAATCGCATTTGCTTTGGCCATTCCCGGCATAATACTCTTTGCATCACTTTCGCTCCGCCCGGCCAGCCTTCTTCATTCTCCTGGGACGGCAATCTCTTATCATCAAATCTTTCGGCAAATCTGAAATATCTTCAGGCCCAATAGATGATCATGATACTCGGCATATCCGGCAGTCCCAGGAGGATGGCCACAGAGCATATCCTGGGCGAGGCCCTCAGGATGCTGAGGGAGCTGGGCCTGGAGACGGAGCAATTCAACCTGCGGGGCAAAAAGATCAGCCCCTGCAGGCACTGCGATTACTGCCTCAAGAACAAGGAATGCATAGAAAAAGACGATATGTATCAGCTCTATCCCCTGCTGGCGGAGGCGGATGGACTTGTTATCGCCACGCCGGTCTATAACGGCAGCATGAGTGCTCAGACCAAGATAGTAATAGACAGAACGAGAGCTACGTTAGCCGCCAATCCCAAAGCTCTGCGGCTTTTGCCGGGCATGGCCATAGCTGTGGGAGGCGATCGCATGGGAGGCCAGGAGCTGGCCTTGCAGCAGATCCATGCCTTTTTCATACTAAACGGCATGATCCCGGTAAGCGGGGGATTTTTCGGGGCGAACTTAGGAGCTACCTTCTGGTCTCGCGATACCCTGGAAGGAGCGAAGGCGGATGAAGAAGGCTTCCGGTCGCTTAGAAAGACGGCAAAGAGGTTCGCGGCAATGGTAGTACGTCTGGAGAAGATGAAGCTGCTGGAAAAATAATTATCATAATAAGGAACAGAAGTGGTTGCTAATGGCAAAGGAAGAAGCGAAGAGGAAGATCGCCTGGGGAATCACAGGCAGCGGCGACCGCATTGCGGAAACGGTCGAGGCCATGATAGAACTGCAAAAGCAGTATGACGATGTGGTGGATGTGCGCGTCTTCGTATCCAGAGCAGGCGAGCAGGTCATCAAGTACTACAAGCTCTTCAACATCCTGGAGAAGCACTTCGACAAGGTATGGGTGGAGATCAATGCCAACTCTCCCTTCCTGGCCGGCCAGTTGCAGGTGAAGCGCTATGAGTTTTTGCTGCTTGCACCCACGACATCAAATACAGTGGCCAAGATCGCATTGGGCCTGGCCGACTCGCTGCTCTCCAACGCCGCCATCATGTCCCAGAAGGCATTCGTTCCCACATACATCATGCCCTGCGACTATATGCCCGGAATCATTACCACCATCCTTCCCGACGGCAGCGAGTTTCGGCTTCGCATCAGAAAAGAGGATGCAGAGCATGTGGACAGGCTGCGCCAGATGGAGGATGTATTCGTCATCGAAAAGCCCACCGAGATCGCAGGCATCTTCGAGAAGCACTTCGCCCGTTAGAGCATGATCCCAATTCGGGGGGCGGCAATCATGCCTGGGGCCCGCCGTCCGGGAGATCGTGCTCCGTGCTATTGACGGTAAGGCGGACAATATCGGCGCTCTCGCCTGCGTAAATTCTCTTCACCAGCACCGTCAGCTTGCCGCAACGCAAGGTATCGTTTATGCCCAGAACCATTGATAGAGACGGCTCCTGCCCATCCTGGATCAGCAGCCAGACCCGTTCAGCATGCGAGTCTATGTCCTCGATCTGCAATGTGCAATTTTCCATGGTGTAATTCTCATTAATGGAGAGAACCACCTCCTGGGAAATAGCAGGATCAATTAATATCGTTAGAAACAGGATAAAAGCGGAATACAGGCAAAATCCATTTGCCCCTAACAAGCGGATATTTATCATCTCCCGGACCCTGGAGCCCCTCGAAAGGATTTAGTACTTATGAATCTATCGTTCCTTAACACGAGATTTATGAAAAGTAATACTGGTGTTTCCATGAAGGACGTAGGCATACTTATACTGGGGCATGGTTCCAGCCTGCCTTATAATAAAGAGCTGGTGGAATCGCTCGCCCGGATGATCGGCGAAAACCACGCGGGACCGGTCAGGACGGCTTATCTCAATATGAACCAGCCCAACATCCCGGAGGGGCTGAAGAGCTTTGCTGGAACCAATGTCAAGACTATTGTGGCTCTGCCCCTCTTTTTAGCCCACGGGGTTCATACCAGGCAGGACATTCCTCAGGAGATGGGCATAGACCCCATGAAGCGCAGAGGCACTTTGAAGATAGGGGGCGAAGAGGTGGAGGTCATCTGTGCCGAGCCCCTGGGCGTGGATGAATGCATAGCGACACTGGCATGCAAGCGAGCGGAAGAGGCCCTAAGGTAGCCGTACTCGACACCATCCACGGCGGCGCGACAATCGCCCGCAGGATGGTCGAATCGGGCTGGGAGGCGGCCTCTTTCGAGGTATATCACCACACTCCTGATCTGGCGGGCTTCGAACTGGTGGCAGCCCCCGTGCACCTCGCACCCGACAACCCGGCCCTGGTTGGGGCCAAAAAAAGAAACCTGAAGATCATTACCCACCATCAGGCGGTGGGCGAGCTATTCCTGCCAGGGGAAGATCCGGCGATGGAGATCTTCGAGGTGACGGGGACGCACAGCAAGACCTCTACCGCCCTCTTGCTGGCCCTGCTGCTCTCCCGGCAAAAGAAGGTCCTATCCCACACCACGCGCGGCCTGGAGATCTGGCAGGAGGGAAAGCCTCGCCTTCTGCAGGAGGGGCTATCCATAACACCGGCCAATGTCATCCCCGCCCTGGCAGCCGCAAAGGCCCACGAAGTGCAGGCCCTGATATGTGAGATCTCTTTGGGTGGCACCGGCCTTGCCGATTACGGCATTCTGACCAGCCTTTCGGGAGACTACCGCATTGCCGGGGGCACGAGGTGGGCCAGCACCGCCAAGCTGCAGATGCTCTCCCTGGCCAGGAGGGGAGCGAGGCTTCTGGCCAACGCCGACGCCAGGCTTTCTCCTGATGTCTCTTTTGCCCGGGGGGGAAGGATCTATGCCCGGCCGGACAGATTGATCTTCGGCAAAGAAGAGGTGCATCTGGATCTGGGCCAGGATCTGGACTTCTTCAGCTATGAGACGGCCATAGCCGGGGCAGCAGCCGCGGCAGATGCCGCAGGCATGGAGAGGAGCGAGATGGTCCGGGCCCTTCGCGGCTTTGACGGCTTTGCCGGACGCATGAAGATCAAGCGGCTGTCCGGCCAGACGATCTTTGACTGCTCCAACTCCGGACTCAAGGTCAGAGACGTGGCAAGGGCACTGGAGCGGGCCGCCGGCCCCGGCATGGCCCTGGTGGTGGGAGAGGACGCAGAAACCGTATGTGAAGGCATGGACATCCCTGCTCTGGCAAAGCTGCTCCGGCAAAGGAGAGAGGGAATGGAGACGCTGATTTTAGTGGGAGAGAGACTGGGGTTCCTGGCAGAGGAACTGGGGGCAGAGACCGCCAAAAATCTGCAGCAAGGCCTGGAAAAGGCTCAGAGTCGCAGCCCGAAAAGGCTGCTTTCATGCGTGAAATGCTTTAGGTGATATGAATGGCAAGCGATGTGCAAAACTTAACGATACTTCATCCGAGACCAAGCTCCATCGTGGCCGCACTCTACACTCTGCGCGACCTTGGCGCCGATGTGGTCATTCTGCACGGCCCAAGTGGATGCTGCTTCAAACACGCCCGTCTTTTAGAGGAGGACGGAGTGCGCGTACTTACCACGGCATTGGACGAAGCAGGATTCGTCTTCGGAGGTCAGCAGCCCCTGACCGCCCTGCTCAAGAAAGCCAAGGAACTGTTCCATCCCAGGCTCATGGCCATCTCGGGAACCTGCAGCAGCATGATCATCGGCGATGATCTGCATCAGGCCGTCCTCAATGCCGACCTGGGCATACCCGTCCTGGAGGTAGAGGTTCATGCCGGCTACCGGGACAACACCAAGGGAGTGATCCTCACCCTGGAAGCGGCAAGAGATAAAGGAATCATCGACGAGGCCGAGCTTCTCAGGCAGAAGAGCCTGCTCGATAAGGCTACCGAGATAGAGAAGCTCTACGGAGCCGCAAGCAGTGAGTATCTGGCTCCGGAGCGGGGAGACCTGAAATACGAGGCCGCCGCACGGCTTCTCCAGCTGATCCGCCAGGGCAAGAAGGGCCTGAATATCCTCAACGCCAAGAAAGAGACGGCCTATATGTTTGCCGATATCACCGCAGCCGTGGCTGAGGTGGCCGGCGATCAGGTGGATACCCTGGCCAACCTGGACGACCGGGTGGGCCTGCCCAAAGTGAGAAGAGACGCCGGCAATATTGCCCGCGATCTTTTGCAGAGGAACGTGAATTATCAAGCTCATCGGCGGACTGGACGAGTACCCGGTGACCGGTGATGCGGTCAAAAAGCTGGTCGCAGAAAAGACTTACGACTTTGCCGTGATCTCCGGAGTGCCCCATGCCCTGCCGACATCAGCTCTGCAAGGGATGGAGATATTCTCTATCACCAACGGCCCCCGCCAGGTAAAGCCCCTGCGCGACCTAGGCCACCAGCATGTCATCGTAGAACTGGATCTGCATCCCAAGACCATGGGCGTGACCGCCCTGGTGGAATCGGAGTTTGGAGCCACACTGCGAGCGCTAAATAAGGGCAAAGCTAAAGAGAGCTAGAGTAGATATCCCCAGCATGGCTCTAAAATTGCCAAATATTTTTTAGAAAGATTTGGGCAGCTCCGTCAGGAGCGCATATATGACAAAGCCAATAACACCTATGATGCCTATGCCCGCCATGGAGATCTTGGCGATCATATTGAACTCTTCACGGCTGGGCTTTCGAGCCAGCTTTAAAACCCGTATATACTCATTGACATTCGTGGAGGGCATGGTGACGCCCAGATCCACGTCGTCCAGATCCAGCTTGCTCCTGATATCCAGCTTATTCTTGAGATCGAGCTTCTCGCTAAAAGAGCTCTTCTTCTCAGTCTCGTTAGTTGCCTCGCTCATTCCTCAGGGGGAAGGAATTAGAGTATAAAAAACCTTTCGATCAGGCGAAGGCCTCCGGCCTTTAGCCACGGCCCAGACATATCATCCAGCATATCATCAAGCTGGAAGGCATTCGCCTGTAGAGCGCACGGCTCCGCCGCCACCACCGTTTCGAAGACTGTGCAGACGGTTTTATATTTAAATTAATTATTTAGCTGAGAGGTCTTTCCGCTACTACTTCCAGGCGCATCATCTGCACATGAGCCCGGCCCGCCTCATCCAGGGGATACCTCTCCAGATACCTTTTTGCGATCTGCTGCACAAACCCATCCCGCAGATGAGCGGGCAGCCTCTCCGTGTAGGGCAGCCAGGTGTTCCTGATGATGCCCTCCAGGCCGGCCTGGCCCTGATGGACCATGTCCTTTGGGATCAGCTCCACCCGATGGGGGCGAAGCCCTGCCTCAGCCAGCCAGATCATATACTCCTCCGGCCCGTAGAAGTGGTAGGGAAAGGAAAAGCCCGAGAAGTGCTCCCGCCAGAGAGGGCTGGCGGCAATCTCTCCGGTAAGATCCAGTATGCGGGCGGCGTTTCCCCGCCCTCCGCACTGCATGACGAAGCGACCGCCGGGCACCAGGCTCTCTCTGACGCCCTTTAAGACGGGCAGATGATCCTCTACCCAGTGCAGGCAGGCGAAAGAGACGACCAGATCGAATTGCTTATTGAAGTGCAGTTCTGATGCATCGCCCACCTGAAAAGAGAGATTGGAGTGGTTAGCATACTTGCCGGCAGCAAAGCGGACCATCTCGGGGGAAAGGTCAATACCCAGGACACAGCCATTGGGCACGAGGCCGGCCAGGCGAGCCGTGATCCGGCCGTCGCCACATCCGATATCCAGAATGCGCTCCTCCCCGTTCAGCTCAAGCCCGGCGATTATTGCCATGGCCCAATTGTACTGGGCTGAGGAACTTTTCTGATAATCAGCAGGATCCCATTTGTGCATCAGGAACTCTCTTGCTCATCCTTTATCGGCACATGCGTCTCCTTCTTGCGAGACAGGCCCTCCAGGAGCCTGGGCACGGCCTCAGCCACGTGCTCGGCCAGAGTGTGTTGGTTCTGCTTCAGCCGCTCCACCCGGACGCCCTGCTCGTCGATTATAATCACGGCAACGGGCTTCATGCCCAGTGCGCCGCCGCCTCCGCCCGGACGATCCTCGGTCCCGGAACCGGAACCTGCGCCAAAGCCCATGCCCACGCTCATCAGGGGGATGACCGTCCTGCCGTCCACAGTTACTGGATCGCCCACCGCGGTTCTGGCAGAGAGGGCATTTTGCATCTCACCGGTTATGGTTTTCAATATTTCAGTCAATTCCTGCATCTTCTCACTCCCGCCAATAATCTCATGACTCCCATCAATAATAGTCGGGAATGGATGAAAAAGCTTTCTTTTTCTCCTTGAACTTTATCAGTGCGGTGAGAAGGTCGTTGCAGGGCGTAGAGATGCCGTATTCCCGAGCATACAAAGAGATGGCCCCGTTCAGGGCATCGATCTCCGTTTGCCTTCCTTTCAGAATGTCCTGCAGCATGCTGGCGCGGTGACCCGCGGTAGGGGGAAGCTGCCGGCTCATGAGATAATGATAATAGTCATCTGCGTCCCGATAGGGAACATTGACCCCTTTTGCCCCCATCACCAGGAAGATCTCCTCGATTATGATCCTGATTATGCCCCTCGTCTCCGTCATTCTCCCCCAGCATTCCATAGGGAACCTCGAGCAGTGCGCCCAGAGGATTGAGGGAGCAGTTGTAGAGCACTTTTCCCCATATGGCCGCCCAGATTTCATCCTTGCTCACCATTCGGGCGGGAATCCCGGAGCGGCTCAGATCCGCCTGCAGTCCCTCCAGGAGAGGCCGGTTGACAGGCAGGAAGGGCTCGCCCAGCAGTACGTCATCGGCGTTGACTGTGACGGCCGCATGGCCCGGCCCCACGATCTCGGCTCCGAAGATGACACGCGCCCCCACGGTGCACTCTTCGCCAACCTGACGGGCGATGGCCTCCCAGTTCTTCAAGCCGTTCTGGATGGAGACCATGATGCCGCCCTCTTTAAGCAGCGGTGCCGCCTCTCTCGCTGCTGCCTCTGTATCTCTTGATTTTACACAGAGCAGTATGGTGGAAAATTGCTTTTTCGGGCCCTGCCGCGAGAGAGTCTGTATCTCTTGCGGCGGGATATATTGCTCTCCCCAGATGCCCGTGATCGTCAGGCCCTTCTCGGAAAGAGCCAGAAAATGCTCGCCTCTGCCGGCGTATGTCACAGAGCTGCCGATCTTCTGCAGAAATCCACCCAGCACACTGCCTATGGCTCCTGCGCCATAGATGAGATAGTCGGGGCTGTAGCCAGGCTTCATAAACAAAGAAAAGGATCTTGCGCCTTAAGAGGGTTTCGAGAAGAGGTGATCCCATGAGAATTCACTACCTGCAACATGTTCCCTTTGAAGATCTTGCCAATATCGAAAGGTGGGCCAAATCCCGCGGCCATGATATCTCCTGCACCAGGCTATTTTCGGATGAGCCGCTTCCAATGCTATCCAGTTTCGACTGGCTGATGGTCATGGGCGGTCCCATGAATATCTATGAGCATGAAAGATACCCCTGGCTGGAGGGTGAGAAGGTGTTTATTCGCCAGGCCATAGCAGCTGGCAAGATCGTACTGGGCATCTGTCTGGGCGCTCAGCTCATGGCCGATGTGCTGGACGGAAGCGTTATCGCAAATGAGCATAGAGAGATCGGATGGTTTGAAGTGAGGCTGACTGAGGAGGGCAGGTCGTCGCCCCTCTTCTCAGCTCTGCCGGACAGATTCACGGCCTTTCACTGGCATGGCGACACCTTCCAGATCCCGCCAGGGGCCGCGCGAACCGCAGAGAGCCGGGCTTGCGCCAATCAGGCCTTTGTGCTGGGAAAGGCGGTGGGCCTGCAGTTTCATCTGGAATCCTCCCGGGAGAGCCTAGATCATCTGCTGGAAAACTGCGCCGACGAACTGAGAGATGGGCCCTTTATGCAGAAGGCCGAGGAGCTTGCCGCAGGCCGGGATAGATTCCCCGAGATCTTGGGCCTTATGGAGACATTCCTGGACCGCATGGCCAGAGCCTTTGGTTGAGGTCGAAAGCTTCTGGGGTCCTCTCTCCTTTCCGGCGGCTATGGTGATTTTCGCCAGCCTAACCATGATTAGTTATTTAAACGCAAATTTCTATTTTATTGGCGATGATCTTTCAGATCCTGGACGCCAATTATGCCTACGATGATCGGAGAAATCCTCTGGTTCAGCTCTTCGGCACCACGCCGGAAGGAAAAAGCGTCACATGTCGCGTGGCCGGCTTTCGGCCTTATTTTTATGCGGGCGTTGAGGAGGGCAGGCTGAAGGATGCTGCAAAAGAGCTGGCTTCCTGGGGGCTGGAGGTCGAGGAGATAGAACGCTTCGAGCCCATCGGCTTTCAGGCTGCCCCCAGGAAGATGCTCAAGATCACCACTCATGATCCAAAAGAGGTGAGAAGCCTCAGGGAAAAGGCAAAAGAGGTGGCGGGCGTCAAGGCGGTATACGAGACGGACATTCTCTTCAAGAACAGGTTTCTCATCGACCGGTCCTTGGGCGGCATGGGATGGGTGGAAGCGCCCCTTCCGCAGTGGGCAGCGGGCGCTGCGCCAGCAGGCCCCGCCTCGCTTCCCCTGATAAACGTAGAGTCCCTGCACCCGGCAGCGCATGAAGCCAATGCGCCGCTGCGCTTCATGAGCTTTGACATCGAGTGCCTGCCCGACCAGGGAGAGATGCCTAAGCCGGAAAAGTCGCCCGTCATTTTAATCAGCATGGCCTTTGCGCCGGCATATCAGGGCCAGAAGGATCTGGTGCTGGTGGGAAAGAATATCGACTGCCCCCGCCCGGACACAAGAGCCTGCCAGGATGAGTACGATCTTCTGGCCCAGTTTTTCGCCATCATTCGTGACTTCAATCCGGATATCCTGGCCGGCTACAACTCGAACGAGTTCGACTTTCCCTACCTGCAGGAGAGGGCCAGGCAGAAGCACGCTGAGGCGCGGGTAGGCCGGGACGGCAGCTCCTGGTACATCAGAAAGATCGTGAGCAGAACCGACGTCTCCATTACCGGAAGGGTGGTGGTGGACCTCCTGCCCATCATCCGCTCCACCTACAGCCTCAAGCAGTACACCCTCAGGAATGCAGCCGCCGAGCTTCTCAAGATGGAGAAGTACGATGTGGACCCCAAAGAGATCGAGGCCCTCTGGGCGGAGAGACGGCGAGGGCCTGCGCCGCTTCATCAGCTACTCCCGCCGTGATGCCGTGCTGGCCCTGCATATGCTCCTCGACCTGCGGCTCATGGACAAGTACACCGCCCTCTCCCGGGCCAGCGGATCATTATTGCAGGATATCGTGAACGGCGGGCAGTCGGGCATGGTCGAGAACCTGCTCTTGCGCCGCTTCCGGGAGAGAGGAAGGGTGGTGCCCCCCAAGCCCGATGCCGACGTCTCGGATGAGCGCTACGTAGAGAACGAGGACCTGAAGGGCGGGGCAGTTCTGGTGCCGGAGAAAGGGCTGGTGGAGGATGTGGTCATCCTGGACTACAAGTCCCTTTATCCGACCATTATGATGGCCCATAACCTCTGCTACTCGACGGTGCTCAAAGAGGGCTCGCCCTCCGCAGATAATGCCACAGAGAGGGCCGGCTGCGACATCATAACCGCCCCCTCAGGCGGCAGGTTCGTCTCCCCACAGGTCTCGCCCGGCATCATGCCCGCCGTCCTGCGCGAGCTCCTGGAAGAGAGGACGGCGACCAAGAGGCTGATGAAGACGGCGAGCGAGGAGGAGCGCCGCTTTTTAGATGCCAAGCAGTACGCCATGAAGATCCTGCTCAACAGCTTTTACGGCTACTCCGGATATGCCCGGGCCCGGCTCTACAGCCTGGCCCTGGCCAATGCCGTCACCTCCTTCGGCCGGGAGAACATCCTGCGCACCAAGAAGATCATCGACGAGATCGGCGGAGTCTACGTGATAGACGGAGAGGTGGTCTTCAAGGATGCTCTGCCTTTCGGAAAGGCGGCCGAGAAATGCTTTGACCTCTCCGTGGTCTACGGAGACACGGACAGCGTCTTTGTGCGGCTGCGGTCGGCCGGGCCGGGATCGGGGGCCGTTTCCCTGGAGGATGCCGGGCTGATCGGCAGAAAGATCGCCCAAACCGTCACGGCCTCGCTTCCCGAGCCCATGGAGCTGGTCTTCGAGGCCTTCGCCAGGCGCGGCATCTTTCTGGCCAAGAAGCGCTATGCCCTCTGGGTCTTTGAGCCGGCCGGCGAAGGCTGGAAGGACAGGATCAAGGTGCGGGGCATGGAGACGGTGCGGCGGGACTGGTGCGATCTGACCTCCAGGACTCTCAAGACCTGTCTGGAGCTGGTGCTCAAAGAGGGCAAGGTGGACGAGGCGGCAGATCACGTCCGCTCTGTGGTGCTGCGGCTGCAAAATCTCGATCTCTCCCAAAATCCAGGCATCCTGCAGGAGCTGACCCTCACCCGCCGCTACACCAAGAGCTCAGGCTCCTACAAGAACAAACAGCCGCACATCCAGCTGGTGGAGAAGATCAAAGAGCGGGGGGGCAGCGTGCCGGGCGTGGGAGACCGGGTGCCCTTTGTCATCGTGCAGGGCAAGAGGGGCAAGAAGAACAGAGAGCTGTTCGTGAACCGGGCGGAGGACCCGGCGTACGTTTTGGAAAAGAACATGCCTCTGGACACGGAGTACTACGTAGAAAAGCAGATCCTGCCGCCCGTGCTGCGCATCTTCGAGAGCTTCGGGGTCACCAAGGACCGGCTCTGCGCAGGAAGGGGGCAGAGCAACCTTTTTTCCTTCGGGGAGGGGCAGAAGGCGCAAAAGCAGAAATC
>CAWJQJ010000005.1:0-37641 GCA_963844955.1 Methanotrichaceae archaeon
TACTATAGCGGCATCCCCCACATGGGATACCACCTGCTCTCATCCTTCTCAATAGGCATCTCCTTTTCCATGAGCGCCTTGACCGGAACTCCTTTGATGTATCCGCTGCCGGCCGTTTGCCGGCACAAAGGATAGTATGATCCCTGCTTGAAGTTGTAGATCCAGTAAATAACTTCCTCACCCCGGAAGCGGTAGACTGCAGCCAGAAGCTGCGTTCCGAAACCCTGCTCCATCAGGATCTGGCTGACCATCTGGATATTGGTCACCAGATCCTCGAAGTCCGGGTCAGCCAAAACCACCCAGACGTAATTGTACTCATCCTTCTGGATCTTGTACTGCGTGCCTGTCTCCTTGATGCTCACCCTGAGCAGCTCCTCGATCTCCGCTGCGGGCTGCATCGTAGCGGGACGACTCCATGGGCTTGATGCAAACACCTGCATCTCCGTCCGGCCGATAGCCTAAGGAAGCTTCCAGGGTGACGGCTGCCGTGGAGATGGCAAAGAGCTTGTCCGTCCTGGCCTCGGGAAGGCGCGTCTTTCCCAGGATGGAGTCCAAAAACCCCATCTCAGGCCTCCAGCTCCATCTCAATTCTCTCCAGGGCCGCAATCCTGGCCTCCAGGGGCGGGTGGGTGGAGAACAGCTTCATGATAGACGAACCTGAGATGGCGGGCGTTATGAAGAGCGCGCTGACCGGCCCCTCCACCTTTCTCAGGTCTTCCGTGGGCACTCGAAAGCCGCTGATCTTCTTTAATGCGGATACCAGATGAGAGGGCTGTCCGGTGATGATGGCCGCGCCCCGGTCCGCTGCAAACTCCCGGTACCTGGAGAGGGTGCGAATGAGAATGAAGCTCACTATCCAGACCACCAGAGAGACCACAAACATCAAGGCGGCACCGCCGGAGTTGCCCTCGCGATCGTCTCCGCCCATGCCGATGAACGGCAGCCACTGCACCAGTATTTGGGCGACGGAGGAGAGGAATGTGGCTATGGTCATGACCATCATGTCCCGGTTCTTGACATGGGTCAGCTCATGGGCCAGCACAGCCTCCAGTTCGCTTTCATTGAGCCGCTCCATAATGCCCGTGGTTACAGCCACCACGGCATTATTTTGATTTCTGCCGGTGGCAAAGGCATTGGGCATGCTGGTCTTTACCACGGCAATCCTGGGCATAGGCAAATTTGCGTTCTGGCAGAGCCTTCTCACCATGTCATGAAGCCTGGGGGCCTCGCTCTCGGTGACGATCTTCGCGCCCATGGATGCCAGAATCATCCTGTCGGAATAGAAATACTGCAGGAACATAAATCCGCCCATAAACAGGATTATCACTATCTGGCTAACGTTCATGGAGAGCAGGAAGGCCAGAAATCCCAGGTATAGAACTGCCAGAAGGAACATGGTCAGCAGCATTCTGGCTTCGAGTCCTCGATCAGACTTCCATCTATTCATATCTTAAATTCACCTTGTCAGAGTATTACCTATCGTTCTCTCGCATCGATCATGTCTTTTTCATAAATGTCTCACTACTAGGATATTATACCTTCTCTTTCTTATCCGTTGTTCGGGCTCAAAAGTCCCGTCAAGTCCCATCTAAATAGTGCCATCTAAATAGTTGAAGCACCAAAGATGAAGAAGGAGTTTTCTGAAACAAGAGATAGAAAAGATGGATGATGGGACTAGAGGCGGATAACAAATGGCGCAAGCGAAAAATGGCGACACTGTAAAGGTGCATTACAGCGGTAAGCTGGATACAGGCTTCCTCTTTGACACCTCGGAAGGGTCCGATCCCCTGCAGTTCGAATTGGGCTCTGGTTGTTTCATACCGGGATTCGAAGAAGCTGTGGTGGGAATGAGCCCCGGCGATTCCAAGACAGTGCGAATCCCTCCCGAGAAAGGCTACGGCCTCTACCGGGAAGACCGGGTGATAAAAATTGACAAAAAAGATCTTCCTGAGGACATCGTTCCTGCGGAGGGCATGACTCTTGAGATCTGCGCCTCCAACGGGGTCATGGTTCCCGTTCAGATTACTGAGATTGAGGGCGACACAGTTACTCTTGATGCCAACCATCCTCTCAGCGAGCAGACTCTAAACTTCGAGATAAAGCTGGTGGAGATCGTAAAAGCCAAGCCATGATTAAAACCGAACACAAGTTTGATATATCATCGAATGAGAAGAAATGTGGAGATAATGTTCACTGCCGTTCGGAGGGGACGGCAGTAATAATAGATTAAGGTGGGAAAAAAGTTTTGGCTGATCGTGCAGCGGTATTTATTGATGGAGCTTACTTAACTAAGATCCTAGATGTTGATTTTGGCAAACCAAAAATCGACCTGGCCGGATTTTCGGATATTCTTTGCGGCAAATATGAGCGTCTCAGAACCTACTACTATAATTGCATGCCCTATCAAAGCTGCCCTCCCACGGATGAGGAGCGCCGCAGGTTTGCCTCCATGGACAAATTCGTCTATACCCTGAGAAAGCTCCCCAGGTTTGAGGTGAAGCTGGGGCGACTGGGCTGTGTGGGCGGCGAGTTTATCCAGAAGAGGGTGGACATCGCTTTAGCTGTTGATCTGGTGCGGCTCAGCTGCGGCAGGATGATCCAGAAGGCGGTTATCGTAACCGGTGACAGCGATTTCCTGCCTGCCATAGAGGCGGCAAAGGAAGCTGGCGTTCTGGTGACGCTCTACTATTCACAAAGTTCCATCCACGATGAGCTACTATCTGCGGTGGATGAGAGCGCAGTCATCGACCAGAACCTGATAACCCATGTGACAAGATAAAAAAATGCAGATCTAAAAAAGATTGCAAAAAGTTGCCCTCCTCTCATTTCTTTATCTTCGCCAACTCGTCCTTGGCGTAGACATCCCGCAGATCCACGACCTTCTTTGACTTTCCGGCAGTCCTGGGAATGGAACCCTTTTCCACCAGCTCGATCCTGCTTCTCACATTGAGCACGGACTTCAGCTTCTCCTCCGTCTTCTTCTGAATGCGGGCCAGGTCGGCCAGCTCTCCTGTGAAAGCCTCGTCCTTCAGCTCCACCTGGATGCTGATCTCGTCAAGGCCGTGCTTCTTTCTGTCCACCACCACCTGGAAGTAGTTGCCTATCTCTGGAATGGATACCAGCACGTCCTCGATCTGGCTGGGGAAGACGTTGATGCCGCGCACAATGAGCATGTCATCCGCCCGGCCCAGGAACCTGTGCAGCTTTCGGCTGGTGCGCCCGCAGCTGCATTTCTCTTCCATGATATAGGTCACGTCGCCGGTATGGTATCTGATGAGAGGCATGGCCTCTTTGGTCAGCGAGGTTATCACCAGCTCGCCCGGCTCTCCCGGAGCGCAGGGCTGCTCATTCTTGTCCAGGATCTCGATCAGGAAATGGTCCTCCCAGATGTGCAGGCCATTCTGCTCCTGGCACTCGAAGGCCACGCCCGGCCCCATCATCTCGGAGAGGCCGTAGGAGTCATAGGCCTTGATGTGCAGCGTCTCCTCCAGCTCCTTTCTCGATTCGTCCGACCAGGGCTCGGCCCCAAAGCAGCCGATGCGAAGTTTGAGCTTGTCGACAACGCCTTTGGCTTTCGCCGTCTCGGCCAGATAGAGGGCATAGGAGGGAGTGCAGTGCAGCACCGTCACCCCGAAGTCCATCATGATCTCCAGCTGCCGCTCCGTGTTGCCCACGCCGGATGGCACAGCCATGGCTCCCATCCGCTCGATGCCGTAGTGCACTCCCAGGCCCCCCGTGAAAAAGCCGTAGTTCACGGCATTCTGGAAGATGTCGCCCTTCTCAACTCCCACCATGACAAAGTCCCTGGCCATGAGGTCCGACCAGGTCTCGATGTCTTTGGCAGTGTAGCCGACCACGGTGGGCTTGCCGGTTGTGCCGGAGGAGGCATGCACCCGCACCACTTCTTCCCTGGGAACGGCAAAGAGGCCGAAGGGATAGTTGTCCCGCAGATCCTGCTTTTTCGTGGTGGGCAGTTTGCCCAGGTCCTTGAGGCTCTTGATGTCCTGCGGGGTGATGCCGGCCTGCTTGAATTTATTCTGGTAAAAGGGAACGTTCCTGTAGACCTTCTCTACAACGCTCTTGAGCCGCTGCAGTTGCAGCTCCTCCAGCTCCTCTCTCTCCATGAGCTCCATTTTCGGTTGCCAGTAATTCATTTTCATACCCTACTTTCTCGCCGCCATCTCCAGCACCCGCACCGCCTGCGCCCCCGCCTCTAGGATCTCCAGGTTCTTGGGGATGAGCTTGGGCTTCTTGGCGAAGGTCACGCGAAAAGCGTTAGCATAAGCCTCATTGGGCAGCCCCAGCTTTCCCGCCTGCATCAGGGCCCCGAACATGGCCGTGTTGGCCGCCTGCGTGGCTCCCTTCTCCTTGGCAATCTCCGTGGCCGGCACGGATATGACTTTTACGCCCTCCGGTGCCTGGAACTGGCCGGCTAACGAGTCGTAGAGAATCACTCCGCCCTTCTTGACAGAGGACGCAAACTTCTCCAGAGAGGGCCGGTTGAAGGCCACCAGCACATCGGGGTGGTCGACCACCGGCGAGCCGATGGGCAGCCCGGAGATGATCACGGAGCAGTTGGAGGTCCCGCCCCGCTGCTCAGGCCCGTAGTCGGGATAGTAGGAGACAAACCGCCCGCAGCCGAAGCCCGCCTGGGCCAGGGCCAGGCCCATGCTCAGCACACCCTGCCCTCCGAAGCCGGCGATCTTCACGCCTTTAGGAACGAACTCCGGGTCCTTTAAAAACTCGATGCACACCCCGCCCTCGCATCCGAATATTTTGTCCAGGGCTTCCCTGGAATAGTCGCTCTCCGGCCTGATGATGGCCTGCGCCTCTGCCGATCTGTCCCGGAATCTCTTCAGAGGAAACTCCTTTTCCATCTGCTCGTTAAGGAATTTGGTTATGCCCTGCACATCCATCCTCAGAATGGTGGGACAGGGGGAGAGAAGCTCCACAAAGGCGTAGCCCTTTTTGTCCCTCTGAATCTCCAGAGCCTTCCTGACTGCCCGGCGTGCCTTTCTGATATGCTCGATATCGGAGAGAGATGCCCGCTCGATGAATACCGGGGCCTTAAGGTGTCCAGCAGCTCGCAGATGTGAATGGGATAGCCCTGCTCGCGCGGATCGCGCCCGGCCGGTGTGGTGGCCGTGACCTCGCCGATCAGGGTGGTGGGAGCCATCTGTCCGCCCGTCATGCCGTAGACGCTGTTGTTTATGAAGAATACCGCCAGCTTCTCGCCCCGGTTGGCCGCCTGAATGGTCTCGTTCAGGCCGATGGAGGCCAGGTCTCCGTCTCCCTGATAGGAGATGACCACGGCGTTATCCTCGGCCCGGGAGATGCCTGTGCCTATGGCCGGAGCCCGGCCGTGGGCGGCCTGCACATGGCCGCAGTCCAGATAGTAGTAAGCGAAGACGGCGCAGCCCACTGGACTTATCACCACGCATCTGTCCTGAATGCCCAGGTCGGCCATGGCCTCGCCTATGAGCTTATGCAAAATACCATGCCCGCAGCCCGGACAGTAATGAGTGGCTGTGGGCGCAGATCCGCCCTTTCTGGGAAACGTTGCATATATTCCGGGATGCCCTCCACCTATCACCTTTTCCTTTGCCGCCATTTTCTATGCCACCTCCCTGATCTTCTCCAGGATGCTCTCGAGCTTTATCAAATTCCCTCCAAAGCGGCAGACCAGCTCCACCGTCTTGCAGCCGCTGTAAAGGGCAATATCGTCTCTCATCTGGCCAGAGCTCATCTCCACGGAGATGAACCTGCAGCCGCGCTCGGCCAGGGGTCGCAGCCCCTTTTCAGGGAATGGGAAGAGGCTGATGGGCCGGAAGAGCCCGGCCTTGATGCCCTCCTTTCGAGCCGCATCCACCGCCGACCGGGCGATCCGGCTGCTGATGCCATAGGAGACGAGGACGACGCCGGCATCCTCCAGCCTGTATCCCTCCCAGGCCTGCTCGCTGTCTTTTATGCGATCGTACTTCTCCTGCAGCTTGTAGTTGTGCCTCTCCAACTCATCGAAGTTGAGCATAATTGAACTCACCAGATTTCCCCTGGTCTCGGCCCGGCCGGCCACCGCCCAGGTGGTGTCAATGCTGGGCGTGCGCGCCTCCTCCGGAAACTGCAGGGGCTCAACCATATGCCCCAGCACTCCGTCCGCCAGGATCACAACGGGATTTCGGTACTTGAAAGCCAGCTCAAAGCCCTTCGCCGTAAAGTCGCACATCTCCTGCACGCTGGCCGGCGCCAGGACGATGTTATGGTAGCAGCCATGCCCTCCGCCCTTGCAGGCCTGATTGTAGTCCGATTGCTCCGGCCCGATGTTGCCGAGGCCCGGGCCCGCCCGGCAGATATCAACGACGACGCAGGGAAGCTCTGCTCCGGCAATGTAGCTTATTCCCTCCTGCTTCAGGCTCATGCCCGGACCGGAGGAGGCCGCCAGCACCCGGTGGCCTGCGGCTGCCGCTCCATAGACCATGTTGATGGCCGCCTCTTCCGATTCCGCCTGCACGAACTTTCTGTCCACCTTTGGGAAATATCGAGAGGCTTCGTGCAGAATCTCGCTGGCAGGCGTGATGGGATAGCCGAAGAAGCAGTCGCATCCGGCGTAAAGGGCTCCCACCACCACCGCCTTGTTTCCATCCACCAATTGAGATGTCATCTTCAGCTCTCCCCCGTCTCTCCTGCCTTCTCTTTCTGGGGCACATGAACCTCTATGGCCAGGGGCTCGGGACAGGTGTAGTAGCAGGCACCGCAGCCTATGCACCCATCTTTGGAATAAAGCACATAATGATAGCCCCGGGAATTGAGCTCCTCTCCCATCTTCAATACGTTGGCGGGGCAGGCCTCAATGCAGCGCTCACAGGCCTTGCACTCCAGAGCATTGATGATAGGATAGGGCTTGTCTTTATCCCTGATCTCCACCCTGCGGATCTTGCCGCTAATGGTCTTGGGCAGCTCCTCCACGAACTCCACAATTCTCGGGTACTTGTAGGGCGCGGTGACCTTCTTTACATGGTCTTGCAGCTCCTTTTTCAGCTCCTCTGAGGCGCTGTATCCTTTGGTCAGGACTATTGTCGCCTTGACCACCTGCCCCCGGATGGGGTCAGGCACGCCGGTAATGGCCACCTCCAGGACGGCGGGGTGGGACATGAGAGCGCTCTCCACCTCGAAGGGGCCCACCCGGTAGCCGGAGCTCTTGATCATGTCATCGGTTCGGCCAATGAACCAGAAGAAGCCGTCCTCATCCTGCCAGGCGGTGTCTCCGGTATGGTAGTAATCATCATGCCAGGTGTTGCGGGTCTTGTCCGGATCGGAATGGTAATCGGTGAAAAGGCCGACGGGCTTTCCCTTGTCCGTTTTGATCACAATCTCGCCCTCTTCGCCCACCTCGCAGACCTTGTCGTTCTTGCCCACCAGGATGATATCGAATCCCGGTGCAGGCTTGCCCATGGAGCCGGGCTTGGGATTCATCCAGGGATAGTTGGCAATGCAGACCACGGTCTCAGTCTGGCCGAATCCTTCCATGAGCCGCAGGCCGGTGGTCTCCAGGAAGCTCTCATAGACGGAAGGATTGAGGGGCTCTCCCGCCGTGACCGCATATTTGAGATGGGAAAAGTCGTACCTGGACATGTCGCTCTTGATCATGAACCTGAAGATGGTGGGCGGCGCGCAGAAGGTGGTAACTCCGTACTTTCCCATCTCGTCCATCATCTTTCCAGCATCGAAGCGATCATAATCGTAGACGAAGACCGCAGAGCCTGCCAGCCACTGGCCGTAGATCTTGCCCCAGGCGCACTTGGCCCAGCCCGTATCGGCCACGGTGTAGTGCAGCCCGTCGTCCTCCACATTCTGCCAGTACTTGGCGGTGAGGATATGGCCCAGGGGATAGGTCTGATCGTGCTTGACCATCTTGGGGTATCCGGTCGTGCCGGAGGTGAAGTAGCCGAGAAGGATGTCGTGATTTGTCGTGGCCTCTTCTCCCGTGGGGCGCAGCGAAATCCGGCGATGCCTTCTCCAGCTCCAGATCGAAATTGATCCAGCCCTCGCGCTTCAATTCCTTATCCCCCACCAGGGCCTTGACCAGGGAGACATTGCCTAGCTCCCTGGTTGCCGTATCGAATTCTCCGGGAACTCCGTTCTCGCCGATGCATATGATCATCTTCAGATCCGCCTTCTTGATGCGGTAGATGAAATCCTTGGCCTTCAGCATATGCGTGGAAGGGATGGATATGGCACCGATCTTGTTCAAGCCCACCATGCAAACCCAGAACTCCCAGCGGCTCTTGAGGGTGAGCATGACTGTATCCCCTTTCTTCAGGCCGTATTTGGAAAAGAGATTGGCGGCCTTGTCGCTCATGATCTTCAGGTCTTTGAAGGTGATGATCTTCTCTTCTCCGTGATCGTTGCACCAGACCAGGGCACGCTTCTCCGGATTTTGTGCGGCGTAAGCATCGACGACGTCATAAGCGAAATTGAAATTCTCGGGAACAAGGATTTTCAGATTTTCTTTAAAATCCTCGTATGATTTAAAGTCCACTCGCGAGACGAACTTGGGCAATAAAGACGACATTTTTCAATCCTCTTTTTTCTCCTACATGACCACTGCCAGCAGCTTCACCGGCCTGTCGTTTAGAGCTTCCATATAGTGTTTGTACGATGAATCGAAGAATATAGAGTCCCCAACGTTTAGCACCACATCATTGTCGTGGATGGTGATCTTTAGAGACCCCTCCAGCACATATTCAAACTCCTGGCCCGGATGACTGTAGAATGATGGGCTGCCTTTCCTGGGATCAATGGTGACGATGAAAGGCTCCGCCTTTTTATGAGTGAACTTTCTGGCCAGGCTCTGGTAGTGGTATTGCTTTCTGCGCTCCACTTCCACCGCCTCGCCCTTTCGGGTAACAGTGAAGATGTTCATCTTGGACTCTTCGCCGGTAAGCAGCAGGCCTGTATCCACGTTAAGCTTGCGCGCAATGCCGATGAGAATGCTGGCGGGAATATCCAGCTTTCCATCCTCATAGCAGTTGTATGTCTCCACAGGCACTTTCAGGTGCTCTGCCATCTCCTCGGACGATACCCGATTCAGCTCCCTCAGCTCACGAAGGCGTGAACCGATTTCATCAAGCCTCTCCTTCATGATCATTCCTCAGCGCATCCCTTTCTTATGGTCCATGCAAAGGCGGGGCCATAGGCAATGCAGGATTGTGACTGCTCGACCTGCATATTTTAATCTATCTCTCTATTTGCATCAGGCTGCATTCCTGAGCGATTTTTTGTTTGCAGTTGCTACCAACCGTCCTAATTAAGTATTAAAAAAAAGTACTACTAAAAATATTTTACAAGAACTGCAATTCGCCTGTATTTAAAACATGGTAAGTGGCAGATCTCGACAGTCGTCCTATCCGGTCAGTTCTTGCTCAATAGATCCTTGATCTAACTGGGTACTGATTTCTCTGGGGACCTGGAGCGCTGGAACGACCTTCTTTCAGCGTTGCGATATTCTTCCGATTCTTCTTTTCAATTTGCTATCTCTTTTATTATTCTTGACCATCACCGACCTGCGGAGATGGGCCTTTGCCCAGGGCAGCTATTTGCTCACTTGCGGATTTCGTATCATGCAGTAGGCCGCAATATCGAATCAGATTGGCCACCAATCCAGTCCATCCGGTCTGATGATTGGCGCCGATTCCTGCCCCGTTGTCGCCATGGAAGTACTCGTAGAACAGGAGATGGTCGCGCCAGTAAGGATCTGATTGGAACTTATCCTTGCCGCCAAAAACAGGCCGCATTCCCGCATTCTCCTCATCCGGAAGGAAAATCTTGATCAGCCTGCGGGCTATCTCCTGGCTCACCTCATACAGGTTCATCCAGTGACCCGATCCGGTCGGACACTCCACTTTAAAGTCGTCGCCGTAGTAGTAGTGGTAGCTCATCAGGGCGCGATAGATCAGCATATTTATCGGAAACCAGATCGGCCCGCGCCAATTGGAGTTGCCGCCGAACATGCCGGAGGGGGACTCGGCTGGCTGATAGTCCACACGGTACTCCTGGCCGTTGGCCCGATAGATGTAAGGATGCTTCTCATGTGCTTTGGAGAGCGAGCGGATGCCGTAGGGGCTGAGGAATTCATTTTCGTCGAGCATTCGTGACAGAATGCGGCGGAGCCTTTCTTCGTTTACCAGGGCTAGGATGCTTGTATCCCCCACACCCCGGCGTTGCAGACCGGTTGGGTGGATGCTTCCAATGAGCTCCGGCATGTGCCTGAATCGTTCTGCCACATGGGCTAACATGCGGGGAACACGCTTTCGCTGCCATGGCATAACGAGGGTTGTGGCGCACAGCGGCAGCAGGCCTACGATTGAACGGACCTTGAGGCGGGTAGCGCTGCCATCCGGCAGTCGCAAAATATCATAGTAGAACCCATCCTCTTCGTCCCACATTCCTTCTGTGCCAAGGCGGTTGATCGCGGCGGCAATAAATAGAAAGTGATCTGCGAACTTGATGCTCATCTCTTCATACACGGGATCAGTCGCCGCCAGCTCGACCCCAATTTCAAGCATATTCTGACAGAACAATGCCATCCAGGCCGTGCCATCGGCCTGCTCCAGATAACCTCCTGTGGGCAGCGGAGCGCTTCGGTCAAAGACACCTATGTTATCCAATCCCAGGAAGCCGCCTTCAAAGACGTTCTTGCCGAAGCGGTCCTTGCGGTTCACCCACCAGGTGAAGTTCATAATCAATTTCTCAAAGATCCGCTTGAGAAAGGCAATATCTCCCTCTCCCCGCAAGCCTTTTTCGGCGAGGTACAGGAAGAGGGTCGACCAGGCGTGAACGGGCGGATTCACATCGCTGAAGTTCCACTCGTATGCCGGTATTTGCCCGCTTGGGTGCAAATACATTGAGCTGAGAATGAGGTCAAGCTGCTGCTTGGCAAAGTCCGGGTCCACTGTGGATAGGGCAATGGCATGAAAGGCCAGATCCCAGGCAGCGTACCAGGGGTACTCCCACTTATCCGGCATGGAGATAATGTGGTCGTTTTGCATATGGAACCATTCACCGTTCCTAACCTGCCTGGACTGAGATGCCGAGGGACCTGCTCCGTGTTCCCTGAGCCACCTATCCACGTTATAATAGTAGTACTGCTTGGACCACAGCATGCCGGCCAGGGCCTGGCGCATCACTTTGCCTTCCTCAGGCGAGACGGAGGGAGGGGTCACAGAATGGTAGAACTCGTCCGCTTCCTGCTGGCGAGCCTGCAAAACCGATTCGAACTCCTCAAAGGGATCATCAGACTCTGCGGGCGGTGCTCGGGAGAGGCGCAGATACAGGATTTCCACATCTCCGCCGCCAATGGTCAGCTGGCAATGAGCTGCCGCCTTGGTCCCGACTGAGGCGGGATTGATGGCGTCGGCCTGTCCATGCACAACAAAGTTATTGATGCCGTCTTTGACAAACGGGCCGGCATTTTGGCCTCCGAAGAGCCGCAGGTTGTTGGTCTCGTTCTCAGTAAAGAGCAGAGGGACATTGCCCTGGCCGTAAAGATAGTAATCGGGCAGGGAATCCTGGATGAGAGGATCGATATGAGCACAAATCGCCCAGCCGCCCTCTCGCTTAACAGCTCGGAGAGCCGGCTTTGAGCCGCCGCTGGACCACGACCAGGTATTGCGAAACCAAAGAGTAGGCAGCACATGGATGGATGCAGCCTCAGGGCCGCGATTGTGGATGCTTACCTTGATCAGCACGTCCTCCGGCGCGGCTTTGGCGTACTCGACAAACACATCAAAATAGCGGTCATCGTCGAAGATTCCCGTATCAATCAGCTCGTACTCCATCTCTTCACGGGAACGCCTGCGGTTTGTCTCCACCAGATCTGCGTAAGGGAACGCCCTTTGCGGATATTTGTACAGATACTTCATGTAGGAATGCGTTGGAGTGCTATCCAGGTAGAAATAATACTCTTTTACGTCCTCGCTGTGGTTGCCCTCACCGTTGGTCAGGCCAAACATCCGCTCTTTGAGAATGGGATCTATCCCATTCCACAGCGCCAGGCAAAAACAAAGCTGCTGGCGGTCATCCGAGATTCCCGCCAGGCCATCCTCGCCCCAACGATAAGCCCGAGAACGCGCCTGGTCATGGGAGAAATAGTCCCAGGCGTTGCCATCCTTGCTATAGTCCTCCCGGACCGTGCCCCACTGCCTCTCACTCAGGTAGGGACCCCATTTCTTCCATGGAATTCCCGCATCGCGCGCGTCATTCAACCGCTTGTGTTCCGCAGTGTCGATCACTTGTATCACCAAGATTTTCCTTCTTTCTGGGTATTGATTGCCACTTATGTAGTCTCTGCTGTCCTTCCTGTGAGGCCCCAGGGTAAGCAGGCAGCCTGCACCCGCGTTCAATCCATCGTCCGCTCCCACTTATTTGCCGAAACCGACCTGTACAAAGCTGCTCCCGACTGCACGAGCCGCCGCGCAGTCGCCTGCTTTTCAGACGCGTCGGGTAGCTTATTCGCCAGTTCTTTCGCCGCCTTTTCAAGGAACTCCTGCGCGGACCACTCACGCACATCGAATGTGGTGAGAATGCCAGTCGTTCTCTTCGCGTGTCTGGATCAAACCTGGTGTTTTAATCTCCTGCTTGGTGTTTCAGTGATCGGGATATATAATCTTTTTTAATGAAGAGGTTGGATGCAGAGTCCTGGAAGCTTGGCATATTTATACTCCATGCATTTCCAGAAATCGTAGGGATATTGAAATGAATACGAAACAATGAGCAAACCATACCGCTATTGTCATGCTCTATTTGTATTTGGAAAAAGACTATACAGGCAAACGACCTTATTAGCAATTGAGGGCATCTCGGTGCCCTCAGGGTGCCATCACGCGAAAATTGCAGACCCTGGTGTGCCCTTCCCTGGAGTACAACTGAGGTGATGCGGGGGCGCCAACAACGCTGGTAGAGTTGCATTTGAGCTAACGCTCTTGGTCAGGATACCTGGCATTTTGTCTCTCGAAGCCCTGCCGGCGTTCAAATTAATTTCGGACCGAGAATGTAATTTATTCTCCCATTGCTATTTTCTCAAGATTGTAGCTGCACATATTAATTGCAATCTCTGCTATGTTTATTATATAGTCAAGCATTCTTCCAAAGCCGCTGGCGACTACCAGTCTTATCGCCAATTCCCCCCCGTCCTCCTTGCAGAGATTTACATCAATCATAAACTGATTTTTCATCCTGCTGGTTTTGTCGATGAGCTCATTTGCTTTTTCCGAATTTGTTTTGAGGATGACATAAAATGCGTCATCAAGCAATGTCGCAAAGATTGAGCCCAGACCGGCGATTTCATTAGCAATTTTTTCAGAAAGATTATATTCAATCTCACTGGTTGCCCCTGCAATCCTTGAAGCATGATCGGCCATACGCTCAATATTCGATGCTGCCTGCATATAGTTGAAGGTTGTAAGCGTGCTGAAGGTCTCCTGGCGCAGAGACCCTGACCTGAGGTTTTCCATGAACTGACGCGCGATGAGCAGATTTATGCGGTCCACTTCATTATCCCTTTGCATCACATCCAATGCCAGTTCCTTATCTCTCCTGGTGAGTGCGGATACTGCATCCTGAATCATCGACCGGGCCACATTCTTCATTCTTTTTAGCGCCTGATCGGTTTGGAATTCATCTGAGCTCAGGAGATCTTGTATGACAATTTTGTTCATTGTCTCTTCAAGTATTTCCGGTCCTATGAGCTTGTTTGCGATCTGGTGCAAATCTTTTTTTTGCGTCACTGATAAATGATGTGATGTAACCTCTATTGTCCTGTAACCTGCGATATAGCACGCAATTATATCCCTGATCAGGGAATCTCCAGATTTATTTCCAATCTCAAGCCTGGCATTCAGATCCTGCCGGGATTTATTTAGTGATAATACCAGACTGCCACTATTGCTCTGGGAAATAAACAGCACTGAACCGTTACTGACTGCGTTTTCTACTGCCCAGTCTTTGGGGAGGGAGACGATCAGCGTTGACTTCCCCGTCCGTTGCACTTTTCTTGTTTCCATATTCATTATTTATAGCATAAATGTACCGGCTTTGTAGAAATGATAAAGCAATAGCAAAGAAAATATTATTATTACAACGAGATACCGAATTAGATTCATCTTGCTCCCGTCGTCCATGTCCTTGAGGAAGGATCAAAGGGATACATAAAATTTGTCACAATAATTATAAGATCGTTATTTCATCTATAGGATCTATATAGAAGATTTTGGTGCATCAGCAATCTCTGTAGATCACCTTTTAATATTTCAGAATACTTCGCAGCCCTTGATTCTTTTCCCTGCCTTTGCAGTATTATTTATTGATGCCAGAGATGCATCGATGGAGGGCAGCAGCACCTCTAGCATCAACGGAAATTTTTTTATCATTGTAAAAAAATTTGATTTAAGTCTCCTCTCAGTAGATTCTCGGGAACTGGGCCTGATTCGGTGCCTTGAAACAGGAGCAGTCGAAGATACCCTTGGCAGATTTAAGTTTCGCATCGCCTACATAGCTCGCAGGCATGGTAGGGTAGCCTCCAAAACAGCAGGGCAGCCAGTCATCGCTTGACGTCTTCTTATAATAGGGCACCTCAAGTGTCATATTTTTCTCGATATGGGAGGTTCCCCAGTAGTCCTCATCGATCTCAATGGCGGGCTTCTTCCAGGCGCTGCTGAGTATGCCGGACCCCAATCCTTTTAAGGAAGTGAAGTCATACAATGGCGTCTTCCCATCTTTGGCAAGTTTTCCTGCATAGTCTATATTGGATTGCAGAACGCCGATATGGGCTTTGCCGTCAGTCACATCCTCGTTGATCTTCATCTGGGTATAGCCTACGCCTTCCCAAACCGGGTCGTAGGTATAGTTGAATTTCTCTTTGACATTGATCTCCAGTTCCTTATCCAGGGCATGGGCATACTCGACCTCATGATGCATGCTTGTGCCTGCACGATAGTTCTTCACCCAGGTTTTCTCTTTGAGCAGGGAACTGTAATCATGGGGATTTGCGGCATAGTAACCATTTCCCAATGCAATTCTCATGGGGGTGTATACCATAGAGACATCTTCTTTGAACTGGATGCAGTCTTGATCAAAATCGTTTAATCAGTGTAAAGCGGATGATTCTGCTTTTTTAATTTGAATGTCAAAGTTGACTCGCTATATAAAGAGCCGCTACCATGTGCATAATTCTTGATTGCGATATTTCCTGACTCGGCATACAGGTAGGTCATGAAGTAACCATTTGTTTGCACATCCTGCTCCATATTAAAGGAGATGTTCTTCTCTTCATAGGATCCCGGACCAACTAAAGAGCTCGAAGGCATAGCCGCCATTGAAGCGCCGATGAGCGTAACAAGCACAAATGCAAATGATAGCCTTTCCCTAATCCCTATTTTCATCCTACATCACCTCAATTCTTTACCGATCCAAGCCGCTGGCTATCCTGAGATAAATAGGCTGTCTTTATAGAAAACAGATAATATATTCAGGTTTTTTCAACTAATATTGTGGGGGAGAGTATTGGGCATATGATAATCTCTCAATCGAATATAGATCTATTTTTCAGCTATTATTACCAGGGCAGTCTTGCCAAGTCAGGATATATACTTATTAAATATATAGCTATATTTTTTATTGTAGCAAACTTTACATAACTTGTTATGGCTGATCGCTGCGGTGATAATGTGAGAAAACTTGTAATAGCATTGATAATTGCCCTACTTTTTGGGTCGATTGCTACTGCGTTAGCAGCAGAAAAGGTGACTGTCGCCGGATCTACGACGGTCTTGCCTCTTGCACAGGCGGAAGCTGAGGCATATAATGAGCAACAAACCGAGTGCCTCGTGACGATCACCGGGGGTGGCACTGGTGCAGGCATAACTGCGGCTGGTGAAGGCCGATCGGATATCGCCATGGCTTCCAGAGAGATAAAAGCCTCTGAGCGAAGCAAATACAGCAAAAATAATTTCCAGCAATTCTTTATCGGTTATGACGGCATCTGTATCATTGTAAGCAAGGCCATTAAAGATGCTGGCATCAAAGAAATTACAAAGGATCAGCTCATGAACATTTATGCAGGAAAGGTCACAAATTGGAAGGATCTGAAAGGCCCTGATGCAGAGATCTATGCAATTGCCAGAGAGGATGGTTCTGGAACCAGGGATACTTTCAATGAGCTGATTATGGGTTCTACGACTGCTGAGACACCTGGGGTAAAGACGACCAGCATGAGCAGTGCTGAAGTTAAGACTGCAGTTACTGGAAGTGATAATGCAATTGGCTATGTCGGTTTCAGCTACGCAAAAAGCGGAGATGTGGGTGTATTGAAATATGAGGGCATTAGTCCCGATGTGAAAAATATAAAGAGCGGCTCTTATCCACTGGCCCGCCACCTTTACTTCTACACGTGGGGACAGCCCACACCCTGTGCCCAGAAGTTCATTGATTTCGTGCTCAGTTCCGAGGGACAGAAAATTGCCGATGAAAATGGATTTGTACCGATCTGAGTGAATAAATCTCAGGTCATTTCTTTTATTTTTAAAGCAATACCTCGATGCTTGCATCGGGGATAAAGGGCATGCGTATTCAGCTCAGGTTTGGATCAGCTTAACCCGGGTTCCACCTTCATGCGGCGGAGCCTTGCATGCCTCGCAGCTTGCTGCACGGGTGCTCCGCCGCTGTTTGACTTATCTCTAAGGCCAGTTATCATTAGATAAATATTCTATATAGTCTAAATACTAGTATTGTAAATGCAGGCATATATATATTTCATTTGGATTAACTTTACATACCATTACCTTAATGCTTTCGCCGGTGAATTGTTTGAGAAAGCTTCTGAATGCATTAATTATCGCCTTGATCGTGGGCGCAGTCTGCACCTCTATGGTCATGGCCAAGGAGACGGTTCGTGTCTCCGGATCGACAACGGTATTGCCTCTGGCTGAGGGCGGGGCTGAGGCCTTCAATGGCGAGCAATCCGATTACGAGACGCTTGTAACCGGTGGCGGCACCGGAGTGGGCATGAAGAACATTGCCGAGGGCAACTCCGAGATAGCAATGGCCTCTCGTGAGGTCACTGCCGAGGAGATCAGCCAGTTCGGCGACAAGTTCAAGGAAAACATGGTGGGCTACGACGGCATAGTCATCGCTGTAAGCAAGGAGATCTATGATGCGGGTGTGACCGCTCTTTCCAAGGATCAGGTAAAGGCTATCTACACAGGAGAAATCAACAACTGGAAGGATGTAGGAGGCCCGGATGAGGAGATGATGGTTGTGGCCCGCGAGCAGGGTTCCGGAACCAGGGATACCTTCAATGAAGATATCATGGACGACAAAAAAGCAGAAACGCCCGGCGTGAACACGGTAGCCGGCAGCAATGCCGAGATCAGGACGGCATTGACCGGCAGTGATAAAGCCATAGGATATCTGGGATTCAGCTACGCTGAGGACGGCGCAGTTGGCATGATCACTCTGGACGGTGTCAAGCCGACGGCAGAGACCATCAAGGACGGAAGCTATGAGCTTGCTCGCAAGCTGTACTTCTACACATTCGGCGATATCACAGAAGGGGCCCAGGCCTTTATAGATTATATGATGGGCGAAGATGGCCAGAAGGTAGCTGAGGAGTACGGATTCGTGCCTCTCTAGAACCTCCTTTTTTTCATCTTTTTCTAAAGCGAAATTAATCAGATCTTTCAATCAACCGGCGATCATTATCATCTTCGCTTCCCCGAAGGATTCTTTCCAGCATTTCTTGCCTTGCGCAGGATCTATTCATGATATTTGTGAGGCACTCAATAAATAGTCTATATAGATATCTCTCTTGGAGGTATTGATTTATCTTATCTATATTCTATTTCCATTAAAACTATATATCGCGCTGAGGATTTCATTTTGGAGGTAAGGATTAATGGATACGAGATCACTTTTATCAGGGCTCCTGTTGCCCCTCGTCATCATATGCTGCCTGATTCCAT
The DNA here is from genome assembly GCA_963844955.1 of Methanotrichaceae archaeon. Taxonomy (GTDB): domain Archaea; phylum Halobacteriota; class Methanosarcinia; order Methanotrichales; family Methanotrichaceae; genus Methanothrix. The sequence goes on from CAWJQJ010000005.1 coordinate 18,012, forward strand.
TGGGCGCGGCAGATGATGATGGGAAAAACGCATCGGCCAAAAATGTCATTCTCTTGATCGGTGATGGTATGGGATTTCCCCAATTGACCTTGGCCAGGATCGACAAAGCGGACGAAAATCTATCAAAATATGCTTCGGTTGAGCTTTCCATGGACGGCATGCAGCAAACCGGTTATGTCAGCACATCCAGCGCCAACTCATTTGTAACCGACTCTGCTCCCGCAGCCACGGCTATGGCTACCGGAAATAAAACAAATAATGGCGTGATCGGCCAGGATTCCACTGCCATACAGGGAGAGAAGGATGGCAAGAACCTGACCACCATATTGGAGATGGCAGAAAAGGCGGGCCTTTCAACCGGCCTTATCACAACCACCAGGATAACTCATGCCACGCCCGCAGCTTTCTATGCTCATGTAATAACCGGGACAATGAGAGCGAGATTGCAGACCAGCTCTCCAAGAGCAATGTGGACGTAATCCTGGGAGGCGGACTGCAATATTTCATGGGCAAAAATGATACCGATCCCTCTGGCAAAGAAGGCAAGAGGGATGATGATCGAAATCTGATTGCCGATTTTGCCTCGCAGGGTTACGTTTACGTCTATAATGGATCGGCTTTCAGCAAAGTGGATGCCGATAAGACCGAAAAGCTTCTCGGCCTATTTGAGAGCTCTCACATGCAATACGAGCTGGAGAGGCAATCTTCCAATGAATCTGATCCCAGCCTTGCCAGTATGACTGAGAAGGCTATTGCCATCCTATCAAACAATCCAAAAGGCTTCTTCCTCATGGTGGAGGGGGGAAGGATCGACCATGCCGGGCACGAGAGAAATCTGAGCAAGATCGTCCCGGACACCCTGGCATTTGATGAGGCGGTTGAAGCAGCTTTGGATTTCGCAGCTAAGAATAAAGATACTCTGGTAATAGTAACCGCCGACCATGAATGCGGCGGCCTGGTCTTGCAGCCGGAGAATCTGGATTCATATGAGGGCGGGGCAATTGATCCCATCTTTGCCTCGGGAACTGCCAAGACCCACGGACCAAGATACGATTTCATAACGGAGATGGAGGAGGCGACTCACACCGCTGTCGATGTCCCCATCATGGCATCGGGCCCGGGCGCGGAAAAGGTGAGCCGCAGCAGACTTGATAACACTCAGATCTTTGAGATAATGAAGGAGGCTTTCGGCTTTTAAGCCTCTTCCTTTTTCAAATTAAATATGGAGGATTTACATGTTTCCGGATGGAAGATGGATTGTTTACAGCATTACTGAAGATGATTTCATTGAGCGTGAGAGATGCACTGAGCATCTGAAGAAGCTTGGCTTAAATCCAGAAGCAACCGACACTATGGCCCTTAGATGCCATGTATGTCCCTTATCCGGACGCTGTCATGTCACAAGGGAGAATGTCTTCCTGGGAGCCAGAACGTGTTGATCCGTGATGGCTCTTCACAATCAGAGGTGAATAAAATGGTTTTAGCAATTTCATTGATCAAGGCTGTTCCCGGACAGGAGAAAACAGTTTATCGTGCTCTAAAAGAGCTGGATGGCGTAAAGAACCTCTATCAAATATTCGGAGATCACGATCTTCTCTTGATTCTTGAGGCAGAAAACAGGAATAAGATCAGGAAGATATTGGATGATGTCGAAGGAGTAAGCTTCGTGAATGCGGTTAAAACCATGCTGGTAGCGCCGGCAGACAGACACGTAGCGAACGCCGGCAAAATAAAAAATGCTCCATATGCTGCCGGATGAGGAGAGCGATGCAAATGTATTCTCCGATAAAAGCCGGGATGATCAAGAGAAATAAGAATCTGCCTTCGCAGCAGAATATGCGCTACGAAATGATATTCATGGATGAGAGGCAACTGAAGGATGTAGTGAAATTGCAGGATTTCATCATCCAGAGCCTGGCAGATAAGGAGATATTCCGAACTCATCCGGCTGATTATTTCAGGAAACATCTCCAGACGGAAAACTCGGTCATCGGAACCTTCACCAATGACGGGCTGATAGCCTATAGCATTCTTTATTTCCAGGTGATAATGAGATAATTTTGGCGTCGATATTGAGCTTATCGAGATGAACTGGACAAGGTGGCGCATCTGGCGACGGTTGCCGTTCATCCCGCATACAGAGGCAACTCATTGCAGAGAATGATGCAGGGCATTCATCTCGAAGCTGCAAGAGAAATGGGCTTCGAGCATGCCTGTTGCATGGTATCGCCTAAGAATCATTCCAGTCTTCAAAACATGTTCTCTCATGGGCTGATCATAAAAGCCCTGAAGGTGAAGTTCGATCAAAGGCTGAGGTATATAATGCACAAGCACCTCGACTATCCACACGTAATCTGCCCGGAAGAGATCAGGATAAAAAGCTCGGACGTCGAAGGTCAGATTTGTCTGCTAAAAAGGGGATATCTGGGTTTTCGCATGAAACAATTGCCTGATGGCTTTGTGGTATCCTATGGAAGAGCCTGGGCATGAATAAGGAATTCACCAGAAGGAATTCACCAAATGGGAAGCTTCCTATGCAGGAGGCAGGATTTGCGGATCGAGGCGGTACCTCTTATTTTAAGAGACAGCTCCTGGGCTGTGCGTCGACCAGGCGCTTGCGCTTACAGGATTCCGCCCTCCGCTTGCACGGCTACTTCATAAATATGAGTGCAGAGGCTTTTTCGCCTCAAGAGGTCCAGTCGTCCTCATCAAGCCAGTTTTGGGCTCTTTTCTTTGAACTCACCTGACTTTTTATGGGGGATTGATCGGCAAATATGCGCGATGCGGACCGTGCGCCGGCATTTCCTCGCATGAGATGGTAGGCAATCTCCGGATCAATTCCATATTTATTCAAGTAGGCATCATAGGAGAGATGCTCTCCAAAGCCGGAAATGTATATCGGATCGCCGATGATGGGGGTGATCTTTCCGGCGGGCAAAGTCCATTCAAAGCCCTGAGGAAGCACGCATTCCAGCCAGTCGTCATCATCCTCCAGATTTGCCTTGGAAGTCTGATTTACCACTCCGCAGTTTCTACATATGAACTTCTTCATGTCACTCACCTTCAATCAGGTTATTAAGTCCATTACAGTATATATAATTTACTTAACAAATATTTTGATTGCGGCTCCATCATTTTTTATATAAAAATATGCATTATAATATTTTTCTTTGGGAATGATGGAAATTGTCGAGAAATTTTCATGAAGGTCGCTCGCAAAAGCATGATAATCATCTGGCTCAGGCCAATCCTTGAGACGGATTATTGTGAAAAGAAGGTGTTTATAAATGAGATCAAGCATTGTACTTCTCGGTCTGATGGCGCTGGCCTGTCTTATGATTCCAGCATATGCAGAGGTAGATCCACAGGAGTTTGTGGATCAGGCGAAAATGGAGCTGATGAATAAACAGATCCTGGGAGAGAGGGGAATTGACACAGGAAGCTACAGGGGCCAGCCCTGGGCAACATCATCGCTCAATGATTCCAATAAGGAGACCACATCTGTAGAGACCGTCTCCGGCGTCCAGGTCCCTTCCGGAATAGGCCTGTCATCCGATTACATGTCCAAGACGGATTCATTCCTCAAGGATGCTATGAGCAATGGCTACTATGTTCTGAGTATTCCTGAGTTCGTCAACAGAAGCGTCGCGGATAAGAACTGGGTCGTCGTGGATACCAGGCCCGCGCAGCTTTATGCCGCTGGCCACATTGCGGGCGCCTTGAACATTGTTAAGGAAGATCTGATATCTCAGATGGGAATGATTCCAGCCGGCCAGAAGGTTGCGGTCTACGACGCATTGGATGCAATTGCTGCATTTGCCGTGCAGACCTTGAGGACATATGGAGATCGCGAAGCGTTCATCCTCTCCGGTGGAATTGATGCCTGGCGGGCGGCAGGATTGCCTGTAGTCACTTAGATAGAAAACCAGAAGCTAGCGAAGAAATGAAATGCCCTATCAGGCGAATAGGGCAATTTCTCTTTTCAACTTTTTATTGAAATAATGTATTAAAAACCCAGGCAAAAAGTTCAGGCGGCTTTATGCTATCACTTAAAAAATTTTTTTGATCGTAAAAGTTATAAACTTTAAAAAATATCTGTTTAAGTATGAAGAACTTTGCAGGGTCGAGCATTACCTATTATGGTTTGGCTCGCGAAAAGGTGATGAGTAAACATCCCAGGCTGGCTAACATTCTCACGATCCTGGCCTTGATCTGCATGACCGGCCTGGCCTTATTTCTCATATCCGATCTTGTCTCCTTTGCATCGAATTCGGATCATAAAGTCGTTCTGTCAGGCCTTGATGTCGCCCAGAATACAGGAGCGAGGCCAATTAATGCTGCCGCAGCTCTCAAAGGCGCCAACAATTCCGGGACAGAGGAGAATTTAAGCCTTCAAATCAATATATCGCAAATGAATGCCTCGTCCTCATCCAGTCAGGCGGCAGAAGGCATCATTTCCAGCGGCGGATCATCAAGCGGCCGCTCCAGACAATCCATCAGTGAGGAAAGCGGTAGCCATATCGTCAAAAAGCGTCATAGTTCCTCATCCACTTCATCTTCATCCTCTTCACCCTCATCCTCTTCACCCTCATCCTCTTCACCCTCATCCCTTCACCCCATCCGCCGCAGGACCGGCAAACGAGAGCAATGAGATACCTCTGATAAATCAATCTTTAAAAAATTCTACAGCAAATCAATTAAATATATCAGATATTGCTGGCAGCGGTATATCCGGGGATCTTCCTTCTGTCGGTACGGCCAACGACTCCCAGAGCAGTATCAAAAAAGGCTTCGCGTCCTTGCCTATTGGGGATAAGGGCGGCATCCTCATCCCAACCAGGGACGCCTCCTCCAGAGAGCCTGCAGTAATAATTCAATTCAAGACGGGCGATCCTACCCTGCCAAAATCCGAACAAGGCCTGAATTCAGATAGCCAGCTACCTGCCAACATCGGCACTACACCAGATGCAGGGGCTACACCGGATTTCGCGATCCGGGAAAGCGCCACTGCCTCGCAAGAGAGCAAAGTGACCGCTTCCAGCCAAGCCCAAAAAGTGCAGCAAGCCAGAGCTAAGCTGATGGCCAGCAGAAATGAGATGGCGTGAAGAAGGTTAAGTTGTTTGTAAATTAGGCTGTATATTGGTTTGTTATGGTAGTAATAAAAAAGGTTAAGTTGGGAGTAACAGCGATTCACAGATGGAAAGAAGAGAGATTACTCGCAAGAGAGAGAAGTGACAGCTAAAAGACAAGAACAAAAGGAGCAGCAAGCCAGAGCTGAGCAGATAGCCAGAGGAAAGAGATGAAGAGAGCATGAAGAAAAAAAGGGCTCAATTACGGGCAAAAAATACCGATAGCAATACTGTCTCAGATACCAGCTTGCCATCAGATTCCGGGGTCCCGGAAAGTGGCCCGGCGACAGATGGCAGCAATATCGAACAAGGCTCAAAAGATGCGCAGCAAAATCCCAATTCACAGGTGGGAAAGCAGAGCGATTCCTCGCAAGAGGGCGAAGTGACTGCTCTCAGTCAGGCCCAAAAGGCGCGGCAAGCCAGGGCTGAGCAGATAGCCAGCAGAAAAAAGATGATAGAGAGCAGGAAGGAAAAAGCGGCCCAATCGCGTGAAAAAGCTGCATCGAAATAGCCTTGGCCTGAATTTTCGGTTATATCGAATCGATCCTTAGGTTATGGCAAGAACGCCCTGCAAAGAGGCGGGAATGAAGGAGACCTCCGCTCTTCCCCTTCTTTCTTTTTCTATATCTATTGCTTGCTGATCCTCATGATGCATCCGTCATCCGTATGCTCCACATCCAGCTTCATCAATAGTCCGGAGAATACCTTTTGCCAGTGGCTCTCCACGCAGGTCTTGCAGTGCTCCTTAGCGATCAGGCTGGCCCCAATCCGAGCAAAGGATTTGGCGCCTTCCATCAGGCCGCAGCGGTGGCGTTTGATCTCCACAAAGCCATTTTCCTGCGTAACCTCCACCTCGCTTCCGAAAAGGTTCTTGTCGTTGGTTGCCATGGCCAGGGCCACATCTTTGGGCTCACTGAGGCCCAACTGCTTGAAGGTGGCAGCCACCTGGCGGGCCCCAATGTCCTGAAACTCGCGCAGGCCCTTCTTGCCCAGCTTTCGAGCCACATAGCCGCTGCTGCCGTAGAAGCTGCCCATCCACATGGCCACTACACGCTGCTGGATCTGCTCCAGGGGAATATCAGGGACTTCTGTCATGCCTTTTCAGCTTCGCTGGAGAGCATTATAATACTTCCGTCTTACATCACCTCGATCAATACGCTTCCCTGGGCGGAGTTGCCGTCGGCATCGGTAACCTTCAAGATTATGACATGGGAGCCTTTGTTTAGCCGGGAGGCTTTTTGCCTGAATTCGCGGCTGGTCGAGAGCTCTCCGTCGATGCTCGAACTCCAGCGGAAGCTTAAAGGCGCTTTGCCCTGGTAGACTGCGGCATCAAATAGGACGTCTTCATTTCCCTGCAGGATCTCGCCCGGTTTGGGGGAGGAAATGGTTACGGTCAGCTTTTCGGCGCTTTTATCTAAAGCATTGCCGTCGCTTTGGGAGGAGCTACCCTTCTGTTCGATACACCCTGAACAAAAAAGAGCAAAACATAATGCAATCAAGAATATCCATCTCATAGCTCAGCCAGAGAACTCCATGGATATAATTCATTCTCATAGGATCGACAAATACCGAAAATATTGTAAAAAAAGCAATGCTAAATGCTGCTAAAAAATCTCTATTATCGCGCCCTTCTCGCCAGAAGCGAGAGAGGCGCTAGAGTAAGCCCGTCAAATTAGGCTTAAGAGACTTGCCATTATGCAGTTGGCACTTCCGGCACTGGAGATGGAGTTGCCGTCGCCATGCCCGGCTCGGCCATGATCTGGGTCTTGCGCACTTCCACGCGCCGCAGGGGGTAGATCATCTTGGCCTCTTTGTATATATCCAGAGATATCTTGCCGCCCACTGCGTCCTGGATCAACTGGTTTAGATCAAGGCTCTTCGACCTCTCTAAGACTACTCTCTTGGAGAGCTCTCTGATGCTTTTGACCTGATTGGCCCGCGCCCTCTTCACTGTGAAGCAACTGGGCTTGATGCGAACATGGTAGCCGTCCGTTGTGGTTACATCCACAATGGAATCGATCCTTGATGTCCTTCTCTTGACCAGGGAGCGCACATAGTCCGTGGTCATTTCATGGCCCAGGAATTTCGTGTATGCCGAATCGCCAGCTACGCGATCCACTCTGAACTTGAGCTTGGTGTTCTGCTTAGAGAAGTTGTTGGTGAGGTCACCCAGGGTGGTCTCAATAATCCTTCCCACGATCCTTTCCGGATCATTGGCGATGGTCTCGCCAAAGGGAGCCCTGCCGAACATCTCCGGACTTACAACTTTATACCATTGCTTGGCCTTTCTGCTCTCAGCCTTTCTTTGTGATCTTCTAGCCAATAAACATCCTCCGAGGTAATATTAATCCGAACACCGTTCAAGTTCACTGTATTTAAACCGATCGCCCAAAAAATGAAAAGATGCCGGGAAAACTAGTCTTCCGGCCAGACATAGATGTAAACGTAGTTGGACCAGTCATTGCAGTGATAGCTCAGTATGTGCCAGCCGGGATTATTTCCCTTAAAATAGGTCTGGTACCAGCCGGAGCTCTTGTAGCCGAAGTTCTTGACCTCGGGAGAGCAGTAGTTGCCTGGCCCGCCGGCGCATACCGTCCACTCAAATGACCAGTACTCCCCTGGCCGGCTTACTTTGGACCAGAGGGGCAGCCACTCCCCGCAAAACACTCCGGCAACCGTCTCCAGACCTCCCGGGCAGGTCTGAACATAGTACTCGTTGCATCTGCATACCGACGGCACGGGATAGACGGCTTTGTAGCTTTGCATAGCGTAGCCAATAGGTGCACTGGGGCTTGCCTGCATCGCGCAGGTGGGGCAACTCTTGCCGCAGGGATCGCTGCAGGAAACGCCGCCGGCAATTACTGTAGAGCTGGTACAGGTGGTGGCAGTACTGGTCGGAGAGCCTGCCATTCCGGCTGCGCCATGTGCAAATTGATCGGGATAGCTCACCAAAGATGGATTTGCCAGAGCCGGATTTGCCAGAGCTGGATTCACCTGGGCCGGGCTCGTCGGCGAGGAGCTCTTTAGGGCCGAATTGCCGGGCCGGTATAGATTGAAATCAGGCATGACGAGCCCCTCGGCACCTGGATCGGGAGGGACGGGCGCTCCCGAGGGCAGAGCTACCGCTGTCATGCTTGGGACGGCGTTTGAGTAGCCTGAAGATGCAGAGCTGACGGCTGCGGCCGGGTAAACGTAAATATAGACGTAATTGGACCAGATGCCGCTGTTGTAGCAGAGGATATGCCATCCCGGGACGTCTCCGCTAAACCAGCCCTTTTTCCAGCCCGTGCCGGTCCAGCCCCACCATCGCACGGATGGACTGGACTGTCCAGGATACCATTCGTAGACGAAGAAATGACCGCTTGATTTGATGTCCGCCCAGAGGGGCAGATAGCCTCTGTAGCCGCATCCGCCAACCGTTCTCAAGCCCGAGGCGGTCTGGACATAAAACCGGTTTGCGGAAACCACGGAACTGGGATAATACCAGGTGTTCGATCCGGGCAATGCCGCCTGAACCGAAGGCTGGGTTGAAGACTGCCCTGCCTGCCCTGCAGACTGCACGGGAGCATAGATCGCCTGGTTCGCCCTATCCGGCAGAGCGGCGGATACGAAGCCCAGGCTCCCATCCGGAGTGAAGCTCTCCATTTGCGGCAGCGAGAGCCCCAGCTCCTCTGCCGTCAACTGCTCTGCAACCGGCCCGCTGATCTGGGGGGCAGGATACGCGGACCCCTGGCTCGATGAGGGCTTCTGGACCGGCAACGGATAATTGCCTTGGCCAGAGTTTGATAGACTGCCCTCATGGGGCATGTAGGAATCTATATAGCCTCCTTGCAGCCCGGACGGCTGAGAACCGGCGTTCCAGGTATCCGTGCCGGTCGCATAGCTTTGCTCCGGCTGATAATCGGAGGCTGTATTCGATACATCCGCATCGCCAACTGCACCTAAGGCGATGTTAATCATGACCAAAAACGTGACCAATAAAGCAAGATAATGCCTCATGCACCCCACCCCTGTTCTCTTGGGTTTTCGCTACGCTATTGTCTTTCTCCATTCCTTTTAGCGCACTCTTTCTATTTAATACTTGCTTTCCTGGTTCGAGAACAGTAAGCCGATTAGTTTATAATAATAATATTTGGCCATCTAATTTGCCGACAGAAATAGGTAAAAATATGCTCATGCGTCTCATTCTGACAAAAATTTAATGGTCAATATTAAGGAGGTAACCAGAAAAATATGATGTTTCGGATTTGATTATTCTGGCTCCTGCCTTCGGCTCCAGTTGCTTCTCACCATCTCTGCCAGACGGGGATTGTCAAACTGATTGTAGATATCCAGATCGGTTGTATAGCCGATAAAGGGATCTATGATTCCCTTCTCCAGGTTCATTATCCAGATCTGAAGACCTTTATCCTCTGCAGCCTGCCCTTTCTCCTGGAAAAACTGCACAAACGGCTCCAAAGTCTCACTGCTTGCCACCAGGATGATATAGTCGGATCCCTTCTCGGGCTTATATTTATCTATATCCAGGGCCTTGATGCTAGTGGCGATAAAAGCCTTTACATTCCGTTTTTCTGCCGAGAATGCCAGCTTCGGCCCGCTCTCGCCGGTAAGAGTGTATCCGGCATCAGCCATGAACTCCTTCAACCGGTCGGCCAGGCATTGCTGCTGCATGGCTTTCAGCTCGGGAAGCGATCTCTGAAACAGGCTGGCTGCACTGGCAAAATCCTGCTTGCTGTATCTCTTGGTGTGCTGGAAATGAAAGATGCGCCCGTTCATTTGAGTGTAGGTATCAAGCTTCGGCAGATCGAAAAAGACCGGCTCATTGCTCATAATGCTGGCAAATATGCCGGGTGCAAGCCTTTCCCCCACCATTCCGCCAAGCTCCTTTCGATCCTGATCGCTCAAATTTGCGGATCGAACGATATCGTAGGTGCGAAGGAGAAGCTCACACCTGGCCATGATCTCCCTCTGGGAGAGAAGCTCTCGCAGGGGACGGGCAATTTTTTCAATATCCATAATTATCAATTCCTCAGGCAGGCCAGCTCCGCTCTTAGCTCGCCCATCTTGGCGGTTCTCTCAGCAAAGGCGTTATGCTGGTGAATGCTCTCCTCATTGATCTGCTTCAAGGTCACGGCCGCATCATCGGGAAGATCGGAAAATGCCTCCACCAGCTTCTGGGCCATGGTTCGAACGCAATCCTCCACGAACTTGGGGTTGCTGTGCGCCTTTTTTACAACCACAGCCTCATCCGGCCGCTTCAGCAGGCCAAAAACCCGGGAGCTCATGGACTCCTCGATGATCTTAATGATCCGGTCTATGGAAACGCAGCGCCGGTCGTGAACCTCTACGGAGATGCTGCCCCGGCCGCGCTGGTTATGGGTGGCCACAGGCAGCCGCTCCGAGAGGCTGAAGGCGGCCTCAGGAGAGAGCCCCGCTTTGGTCAGCTCCTGGCGAACCTGTTCTTTCATGATCTCCTGAGCACAGGGGCAGGCGGTCATGCCCAAAACCTCAGCCCCAACCGTCTTTCTTACCTGCCCGGAGGGCCCGGCTCTGGCCACCGCCTCGGCAAAGATGTCCACTACCTCCTGGCAGTTGACCTTTGTCACAGGCGTCTGTCTGCGCACAATGTACTCGCTTTTCATCTTCACCTCTGCCCGAGAGGCGTACTCATGCCGGGAGAGAAGTCTCTTGGCAATCTCTCCGCAAAGCTCCTCGATCTCATAGACGGGACAGTTTATGGCCTCCTCCAGGACCTCATCTATCACCTCAAAATTGCGGGATAGATTGGCCCCCTTGCGGTCGGAAGGAAGATCTACGAAGACCTCAAAATTGGAGATGAGAACCACGGGCCTCTCATCATTCCCGCGCTCAACCTTTACCAGCTTTTTCACGCCGGTTACTCCCACTCTGGTCAAATTGAAGGGATAATCAGGCTCGCATGCTTGAATATCTGGTAGGCTATCCACGAATTTCACCTTGGGATCGATCCATCTTCTTCGCCTGGCATGGGCTCATCCTCCATCTCATCTATGCGGGAAATGAGCCGGTCCACTTCCATCATCATCTCCTCCAGAGTATCGTCGATCCTCCGGTGGCGCTCATCCGATAAAAGGAGGGATCTTTCCAGCTCAGCCAATAATTGCTCATCTCCCATATCGAGCAACTCACAGATCCTTTTCTCAACATCCTTTGCATCGGGCATGAGCGCTTATTTTAAACGAACATATTTGAGACTTTGCTCAGCGTTTGCTCAGCGGTCAGATATATCTATTCGAAAGACCCTCCCTGGAGAGAAAGGAGGTCTATTGATGATCAGGCGTTGCCCTCAACATGGATTTTTCAGGGGAGAGCATTGCGAGTGCGGCTCTGCCGGCCAGCTTCTTTTGGACGAGACAAAGACGGAGCAGCTCGGTCGACTGGTCGCGGGCTGTCTCCGCCATTTTCCCGGCGATCTGGGCCTGGTTATGGATGGGCAGGGATGGGTTGATCTCACCAGCCTCGGTCAGGTGGTGGCAAGCAGGCATCGCTGGGCCGGAAAAGAGCTGGTGATCGCGCTTGTGCAGTCCGATTCCAAGCAGAGATATGAGATCGCCGGCGACAGGGTCCGGGCCAGATATGGCCATTCCGTGGATGTAGAGCTTGATCATCCGGAAAATAAGCTGCCCAGGCTCTACTACGGAGCCAGCGAAGAGGAGGCGGACAGGATCCTGGAGATAGGCATCAAGCCTGCATCACAAAGGTATGTTCATCTATCAACCACAGCCGAGAAGGCCTGGCATGTGGCTACGTTTCGCACCGGCAATCCCAGAGTGATCCAGGCCGAAGCCGCAGCCGCGCAGCAGGCCGGAGTGAAGATGATGACTGTAAACGACGATATCGTCATCTCGGATATGATTCCGGCCCGTTTTCTCAGCATCCTTGCCGCCAGGGACATTGCCAGAAAGGAAAAGAGTTAAGCAGATACGGATATCGGAGACTATCCCAGAGATCTTAGCGGCCAAAGCGCCTCTCCCGCCGCTGAGAGTCCCTGATGGCGCGCAGGAAATCGATCTTTCTCAGCTCTTGCCAGTTGACATCGGTGAAATAGAGCTCTGAATAGGCCGCCTGCCAGATCATGAAGTCGCTGAGCCTTTTTCCGCCTGCTCTTATCACCAGGTCGGGCTTCTGGGAGAATCGCAAATGCGCTTCTATGGTTTTTTCGTCGATCTCTTCAGGATGCAAATGCCCATTTTCCACTTCCCTGAGGAGATCGCGGAATGCCTCTGCCACCTCGCGCTTGCCTCCATATCCCAGCGATATCACCACCTTGAGCGGACCGCCGGTGCCCGTTTGCTCCACGCCCTCGGCCGTGTGCAGGCTTATTTGGGCAGGAGCCGGCGCGAGGAAGGATGCAATCTTGCGGCAGAGCAGGGGTGCGTCGTCGTTCACATAGAGGACCAGTGAGGTCAGGCCAATGGACCGGCTCCACTGCAGTAGCTCAGAGAGTCGCGCCAGACCTTCATCGCATAGATCGCCGCAGCTCAGGACAACGGCCACGCAGCCGGGCAGATTGTTTTTTGCTATGCGTGATTGCAGGAGATGTTCGTAGATGCGGTAAATCATAATCAGATCCAGATGCATCTTCCATAGGCAAAGTATTTTTGCGATGGAAATGGTCCTGTACTATCATGGAGCGAGAGGATATCGCCAGGATAGCCATCGGATTGATGGTCTTGCTGCTGCCTTATGCTGGAGCCTTCACCGTCCTTCCCCTGGCGGCCGTATTCTTTCTGGACCGCGGCTCTCGCCTGCTCTCGGCATCTCTTGCCATGCTGCTTATCATGAGGACGGTCCTTGCGATCACAGACACCAACCTGCCGCTTTATGTCATCGCCATCTCCTTTGTGGCCTCCACATTTGCCCCCCTGGCCTTCCGGAAGTTCGATTCCCTGGCGGGCAGCATTATGTATCTGCTTATCAATGTGGCCCTGGGCTATCCCGTAGCGAGCCTGATATCCGGGGGCAGCCTCTCCTCAGAGAGAATACTGTTCCTGGTCATCCTGGGAGGTCTATCCGGCGCCTTTTTGCATCATGCGTCCAAGGAGCGCGACTTTACAGTGCCCTTCGGCACGGCCATGGTGATGTGGCTCTTCTCCTTTGACTATCCGCTGCCCGAGCTGCAGCGCATCCTGCTTATCTGCATCTTCGCGCTGGTCCTTGGCATCGGTGCCTACTGGGCCAAGGCTGCGGACTCGGATGCTGTACTCAGCGAGACCATAGTCTGCCTGCTAGTGATCCTCTTTGCCGGCCTTTCCTGGTTCATCTTGCTCTTAGCCTTTTATTTACTGGGAGGCGCCTTTACTCGCTATGGATATGCGCATAAGCACAGGCTGGGAATTGCTCAGTCCCATGGAGGCGTGCGCGGCTACAAGAACGTCTACAGCAACAGCCTGGCGCCTCTGGTCCTGGCCATATGCTACGGCATTTACAGCAGTGATGTCTTCATCTATGCCTTCATCGCATCTGTGGCCACTGCAAACGGCGATACTCTGGCCAGCGAGATCGGCGAGACCAGCCGCTCCAAGCCGATAATGATAACCACCTTCAGGCAAACGGAGCCGGGCGTGGATGGAGGCGTAACGCCTCTGGGCGAGGCCGCCTCTCTTGCCGGAGCGCTGATCATAGGCCTTCTGGCCACGGGCATGGGGATGGCGAGCGCTTTCGGCATCGTCGTCGCGGCCATCGGCGGTTTCTTGGGAACGAACTTCGACAGCCTTCTCGGGGCAACGCTGCAAAGCAGGGGCATTTTGAGCAACAACGGCGTGAACCTGGCTGCGACCGCCTTCGGGGCTCTGGTGGGCGCAGCTCTCTGGTATATCCTCTGATTATTTAGGGATAAACGGCAATTAGCTCTTATGAAGATCTTCGGCATCTTTGGCGATCCGATTGAGCACAGCCTCTCTCCAGCCATGCAGAATGCCGCCTTGCGGGCGCTGGGGGAAAAGGCCTGCTATCATGCCTTTCGCGTGGCCGGTGGGGATCTGTCGGATGCCCTCCTTGGGGCGAGAGCTATGGGCTTTGCCGGACTGAATCTGACCATTCCCCTGAAGGAAAAGGCGCTGGAGCTGGATTTACTGGAACCGGATCCTCTCGCCCGGGCCATCGGAGCTGTGAATACGGTGAGCTTCCGGCCGCAAGGCATGGCGGGACACAACACAGACGGATGGGGCGCGCTCCTGGCATTGCAGGGCGCTGGCGTAGCGGTCCGGGGCAAAAGCGTGCTCATAATCGGAGCGGGAGGCGCGGCACGGGCCATTGCCTACACCCTGGCGCAGGAAGGGGCAGATATCTCCATCGCGAACCGCAGCCTGAAGAGGGCCGAGGAGCTGGCGGCCCGGGTGGGCGCGGTCGGCTTTTGCCTGGGCGACCTTGCCAGGCTTGCCACTCAGGCAGATATAATAATAAACTGCACCTCTGTAGGCATGCGAGAGGGCGATCCCAGGCTGCTGGATGGCCGGCTGCTGCAAAGCCGACAGGCGGTATTTGATGTCATCTACAACAGGCAGACACAGCTTCTGGAGGATGCTCGCGCCGCCGGTGCAGTGGCCATCGATGGGGTGATGATGCTGGTCTATCAGGGGGCAAAAGCATTGCAGATCTGGACGGGCAAAAAGGCTCCCGTGGATGTGATGGAGAGGGCGGTTCGCGAGGCCCTCTCTGCCAGAAGGGCGCGAAGAGACGAGGCATAAAAAAGCGAGGGCGCAATGGTTCGCATACTGATATTGGGAGGCACGGGCGAGACTGGTTCCTGGTTTGCCCGCTACTTTAAGGAGAAGGGCTTTGAGGTGGTGGTCTGGGGGCCGAGCGGCAGGGTGGATGTCGCTGTGCGCCTGGGCGTGCGCTTTGCCGAGGACATGATGGCTGAGGTGGAAAAGAGCGACATAGTCCTGGTGAGCGTTCTCATCGAAAAGACAGTGGAAATGATCCGCCAGGTTGCGCCCCGCATGCATCCCGGCAGCCTGATCATGGATGTGACCTCAGTCAAGTCCGGGCCGGTAAAAGCCATGAAGACCTATGCCCCCAAAGGGGTGGAGGTGCTGGGCACTCACCCCATGTTCGGGCCCACCATGCCTTTTCTGCGCGGCCAGACCATCATCCTCACGCCCGCAGAAGGAAAGACGGGAAAGTGGCTCTCCATCATGAGGTCGCTTTTTGAGGCGGACGGAGCACATGTGGAGATCCTGGATGCAGAGGAGCATGACGAGATCATGGCCGTGGTGCAGGCCTTAACCCATTTCGCCTACATCGGCATCGGGGCGGCGCTGCGCGCTCTGGACTTTGATGTGCAGAGGTCGAGAAGGTTCATGTCACCGGTCTATGAGATCATGATCGACTTCGTGGGCCGGATCCTCGATCAGAATCCCGAGCTATATGCCTCCATTCAGATGAATCCCAAGGCAGCAGCCGTGCGCCAGACCTTTGTGGCCGAGTGCATGCGGCTTTGCGAGAAGGCGGACGGGGGAGACCTGGAGGGCTTCAAGCAGATCATGCAAGAGGCGGCCAGGCACTACGGGGGAACGCATGAGGCGCTGCAAAGGTCGGACAGAGTGATCAACGCGCGGATAGAGGAGAAGAATATGCCCTAAATGATGTCATTTTGAATCAGGAATTCATGGAAATTATTGCTTGATAACTGAAGGGCTGCAGCAAAAAGATTGATAACCAATAAACTCTATAATCTGCAAAAGAGGAAATACTATGAAGACCCATTTTAAAATTGCAGTGATACTGCTCTTGGGAATTATGGGATGGCAAAGTGCGGCCGCGAATTGTGCGGATGAATATACCGGAGAAAATCATTCCCTGTACCTGGCAGATATAGATCATCCCTGCCCAAATCCGCATGAATATGCAGAATACAATCTATTTGGTGAAGCCTCAGGCGATTTTGATCTTTATGTCCTGGATACCTGGAATGACACCTGGTACAAATCCTCAACAGCAACTTACAATGAATATCTGAAGGTTCCAATACATTGCGGCTACCCCCATAAAGCCTATGTATGGACCTATAGCGGAAGCGGAAGCTGGCAGGTATGCTCCCCGCAGATCACCTTTGGTGAAGGATTCAATCGGATCGCGGACTCAGATAAAGCACCAGACGTAACAGCACTGGAAACAAGCACAACTACCGGTCGAACTGAAACGTTTGAAAGCGGAATAATAGGCAGATGGAAGCTTACATTTGATTGGGACTGCGATGGATCATCCGATGAGGATGAGATCTTCTTCGATGAGGATGGGACATTCGGGGACGATGAAACTTACAATGAGGGAGAATGGACTGAAGAAGGCGAGACGATCAGATGGGAGCATGATGAAGAGCCGAACGCATCGTATAGGGGATCAATTTACGGGATTTATATGAGCGGCACAATGTCAACCAGCGATGGCAGCAGTGGTTGCTGGACGGCAAAAAAAATTGATGAGGATAATTGAAAGATCTGATTCAATAAATTTTTTTGCTGCGCCATCCAATCCACTGCAGTCGCGCCTATTTCACCAGTCGGCAGGATCAAACTCGGTCTGCGGATCGTCTCTTGCCATGCCGTACCCGGCATCCGCATACATCTTATTGAAGTTCTTCTCCAAATTGGCCGTTCCGTTGGCATTGGCCCTGTAAACCACGCACATCCAGCATCCGCCCTTGTCCTGGCCGGTTTTATTATCGATATCCAGGAAGACCTGCGTGCCCATCAGATTGTCGCGGGTAAACTCCCTGGCTTCTAAACCGGCCTGGGAATTGGGATTGACGCTCATCACATCCGCCAGCCGGACGCAGCCCAGGCTGCTGACCTCAAATGTCACGCCGTCTGTAATCCTGGTTACCACTCCCACCGCCTCCTCCGGATAGGACGAGGCGGATGCCGTGAGCAGAATCAGGATGAATGTCAACCTCATCATCGTCATCATCATAATATTGCCGCTGCCATGCTATATTAATTCAAGCAGAGCCTTTTTGGCGAAAGTACTCATAATAGCAGCAGTATTTACCCTGCTACCTGGTAAAAATAGATGAGTGGAGAGTAAGCCGATGGATTATACAATTGTGCTCGATAGTTATGGTGTGATGGTAGAGCAAGAACTCAAAGGCCAGCTGGATCAGATGGTGGAGAGGGGCAGAGCTTATCATCCCTTCCTGGGCGATGTTTATGAAGCGACTGCAGAATTTGTGCAGAGGGGGGGAAGGAGGCTGGCTGCTTGCAGCACTCTCATCGTCTATCAGGGATACACGGATAAAATCGATGAGAAAATTGTCAGAGTCTGTTCCGGCATTGAGCTGTATCGGCACAGCATTCTCATACACGACGATATTGTAGATGCCGAGGAGAAGAGAAGGGGCGGCGACACTCTGCATAGGACCCTGGCCAGGGGATTTGATGAGAGTTTCGGTGCCGGATCTGCCATGTTTGCAGGAAACATCCTTTATGCCGCAGCCATCCAGTTCCTCTTAAATTCGGGCTTTGATCCGGATAAGCTCGTATCTGCTGCCAGGCTGCTGGCCTGTGAGTTTGCGGCTGTGAACGAGAGCCAGATCCTTGACATGCTTTTCTCTTACAGGAATCCTGATGTCAGGGAGTGGGAGGTCATGGCCGGCAGGAGGGCAGCCTCGCTCTTCAAGGCATCCATGCTCAGCGGAGCGATACTGGCATCCGCTCCGAAAAAGGATCTGCAATTGCTGGAGAGCGCTGCCAGGCATATCGGATATGCTTTTGATATTCAGGATGATATCATTGATACCTTCGCCACAGAGGAGCAGTACGGGCGGGTTCCCTGCGGGGACATCGGCAAGAGGAAAAAGCCGCTGCATGTCATCATAGCCCTGCAAAGGGTTGAGCGACTCTCTGCCATCATGCAGGAAGGAAGAGCCCTTGAGGAGGATGATATTAAGCAGGTGCAATCTCTCATCAGGGACTGTGGCGCTCTGGATGCGGCCAAGTCCATCTCCCGGGAGCACGCCAGAGAGGCGGAAAGATTGATCTCCCTGACGGCGATGAACCAGGGGGCAAAGGACTTTTTCATCTCTTTGATAAGATTTGTGGACGAGAGCCTGGACTGGTACAGGTGAGTGACGGTGTGCAACTTAGGTGAGTGAAGACCATTATGAAGATCCTGGCATTGATCGGCAGCCCCAGAAAGCAGGGCAACACCGAGATTCTGGTAGATGAGATTCTCAGGGGAGCGGAGTCAAAAAGCCATGCAGTAGAGAAGCTGCGTTTGTACGATTACGAGATCCTGCCCTGCCTGGACTGCCGCCGCTGCAAACAGGCCGGGGCCGGCTACGCCTGCGCTCTCCAAGACGGCATGCAGGAAATCTACCCCAGGCTGGAGGAGGCAGACCTCATCATATTCGGGACGCCTGTCTACTGGTACGGACCCACCGCCAAGATGAAGCTCTTCATCGACAGGCTGCGGCCCTACATCGCCAGCCGCAGGCTGCAGGGCAAGAAGGGGCTGGCAGTAGTACCATCCGAGGAGGGGCCGGAATGCTGCGGCCCGCTCTTGCAGATGTTTGCCATGTCCTTCCAGTACCTGGGGATGGAGAACGCAGGCAGCTTTCTCGCCCAGGCCTACGAGCGCGGGGAGATCAGAGAGAGGCCGGGGGAACTGGAGAGGGCGCGGGAGATAGGGGCGACTTTGCGGGAAGAAAAACGATGAGCAATTGATCAGAAGAGGCTAGCATACAAATATTAAGCAGCAGCAATAATCTAGCATGAGGAATCGGTGGTTTGGTTGCTTGTGAAAAGTGCTCGTTCGACTGGGCTATGAAATCATTCGGCAGAGAGGAAGTCACGTCAGGCTGAGAAAGCTAACTGCCACAGGAGATCATAATATCACGGTTCCATTGCACGAAGAGCTGGCGAAGGGGCACATTAAACGATATTTTATCCCAGGGCCACTCTCTGGCACTGTCCCCCCGAGATCTGGGCAGGATAATCCCAGAGTTTTGCCCTCCTCCATCTCCAGCGATATGTCCTGCAGAGCAGCATGCCGCTTCTTGATGATCAGGTCCGATTCGTAAGCTTGCCCACATCTTCCGCCCTCAGTACAGCCAGCATCTCACCTCCCTGCCTGTGCTCTCGTTCGTGCCTGAGATCACTTCCATGCCATCGACCTGCACCATTTCTGGCCTTCCCATGCATTTATCCCGCCTTTGCTCGACAGCGGGGATGAAACTTGCAGCCGGCGGGCTGTTCGATCATCGAGGGAGAGCTTCTCGGGATGGGCTGAGAGCCCCTCTCAGGAAGGCAGCTTAGAAGGGCATGATCGGAAAATTGGGTATGTGATGAAAAATGCTGCTCCAAAAAATCAGCTACAACAAATACCATGCAGCCAATACAACTATAAATTTCGAGCATAAATGAATGTGTTTTTAGAAAAACTTATTAGTCAATCCTGAATATATTTGGTGCTTAAAGCGACCGAAGGTTCGGGAATCTACAAAATTATATTTAGGTGTC
>CAWJQJ010000006.1:0-127937 GCA_963844955.1 Methanotrichaceae archaeon
TAGAATTAGAAGAAATCTGGAATGAGATTATTGCGGCGCGATTTCATTTTTCCTGTACTTGAAGAATAATCCTATGGCTGCTATCAAGCTGAGAAAAGATACCGCATTGGCTACTATGAGGATGTTATCCTGGATGTGCAAGCCATAGAGCAGCCAGAGGAACATGCCCAGACAGAATTGCAGGAGCATAACCAGGCTTACATCTGCTACTGACTGCGTTTTTAAGATCTTTATTATCTGGGGCACAAAACCGAACATGGTCAAAATGGCTGCGCCCGAGCCGATCAATTCCCATTGCATCAATATCATGGAAGAGAGCTAATTGTATATGAGCTTATTAGAAGGAAAGGGATAAGGAGCTAGTCCAGCAATATCAGTCCGAAAAGCTCTACCGTTTCCTTGCAGTCCTTGAGAACATGCGGCCTGTAGCCGGCGTTTTGCAGCGTTTTGAAGACATCAATGCCGCAGGCCTCCATGGAGGGGCGCATGATCTCCTTGTTCTTGCATTTCACGCCGTCCAGCTCAAAGACCGCCTGGTCCTTCTTCTGTATCTCCTCAATGACGCAGGTCTCGCAAAGAGCGCAGGGCATGGCGTTCATGCCGAAGGCCTTGTAGCAGCCGGCCAAAAAGGCGGTCTTTTCCAGCTCAGCCACGGTCTTTTGCATCTTGACCACTGAGTTGGAGAGGGCCTTGACGGCGTGCTTGGGCGTCAGCTTGCCGTCCGGCTTGGCCTCGAAGCGGGCCAGGACAGCATTGCGATATTCGGAGAGGGTGGCCCTGGTCTCCTGCGGAGTGGGGGAGAAGGGCGGACAGCAGAGGTGCTTTCCATAGTTGTCGCAGCCGTATCTGCATTTGAGCCGCACCCAATCTGCTACTACTATTATCTCGGTGGGGATGAGCCGCAGGTCTTCATGAACCGTCTTCAGCTCGGAGAGCAGGCTTTCCAGGTCTTTATTCATCATCACCATCTTCCATAAAAGTTCGTTAACATATGCATTTTCGAAAATATATATGTTCGGGTGGGACCTGTGCATTACAGCTTGTTAATTGGAGGCCCCTGAGCGCCTTTCAGGTCTTCCACCCAGAGCATTCGATCCCGCAGAGGGCTGCTCTGCAGAGACTGGAAGAACTTTGCATCGGCAGTGACCATCCGCCCGCCCAGCGCCTCGGCCAGAGCCAGATAGAGGCAGTCGTAGATAGTGGTCCTTGTCTCAAGAGCCATCTCAAATGCTCTGTCCTGCAATTCAATCGAGTGATGGGATGAAATCGGCATGGATCTGATCTCCTCATCCATTTTCAGAGCTTCTGAGATGGATAGTTCCCTTCTGCGATTTCTCTTGCAGAGCAGGCTTTCCATCTCAAGATAAAGGAAATCAGGTGCATTGAGCTCAAAAGGATTGCCCAGAAGAGATAGAGCCGCATCTGAATGCTCTTCATTAAAAAACCACTTGGCAGCTACGCTGGCATCGATTACAACCATCATCTATCTCTATCCTCGCGTATCAGATCAACGCTATCAGCAAATTTCCTTCCCTGCAATTTTTTCCGCCTCTCCATTACAATCAGGCGAGCCTGGGTTATGTCCACCTTTTCCGATTGCTCCAGGATATGCCTGACCTCCGCCTCAAGAGAACGATCGTTATCCCTGGCGCGGGCCTTCAGCCGCTCCACAACGGCGTCGTCGAGATTTCGCACAATTATCTGGGCCATAATGTCTCCTTTGATATCATAATGATAGCATGATCATATAAATTTGCTTTGGCTGGATTGAAATTAGTAATAATATCTTAAAATAGTTATAATCTTTCTTTGATATTTTAGCCGTAAATCGTATGGGCAAAAGCAGGATTTTGGCAAAAAAGGAAAGTTAGGGCGCTGGGCAGGAAGCCCTAGACGCCGCTCAGGTAACCGTCGCCTTGTGGTGCTATTCCAGCTGCTTTGTTTGCTCTTTCCTGCTCATGATACTGTGCAATTGCACTATCAGGCAGCGAATTTATATCATTCGTCGTATAGCTCGCTCCAGGCGCCGTGCTTCCGTCGATGGCATGCACGATGCCGCCCTGGGTGGTATTGTTGGCGATCAGAACCGGCTTGGTCAGGTCAACCGGCGCGTTCAGCTTCTGCATGAGCAGCATGGGATCCTCTCCGAAGTGCTCTCTCACCCAGGCGTTGTAGACATCCACCTGTGCGTTAAATCCGGTTACATTGATTCCATTCTGCGCCTGCTCAAATGCCTGGCCCATCTTAAAGCCCATCTTCAGGCCTTCTGCGGCGCCCTGCTGCCAATCGGTATAGCCCTGGGCAAGAACCAGGCCCACCAGGCATAAAAATACTGCAATATACTTCGTCTTCATCAATCCACTCTCCTTAATCTGTCACATATTCATTAATGGCAGTCATCACTGCCAGTAACATTGAAATGAATTTTTTTGTCTCTAGCTAAATACCGGCGGCAATTTGTAGCTGCCGCTTGCAGAACTGCTTGCCGCATAATTTGCGCCGCCGGCAGTAGAGCCTCTCTCCACATAGATCGGCTCCTTGGTGTAAGGATCTATGTAGAAGTACTTCGTCTCCCCTGTGTCGGGAATTTCGTAGGCATAGATCGGATTTCCTGTAAAGGGATCAACCTCAACCTGGCCGATCCAGCCATCGGTGTAGTTAAGCGACTTCCAGGTATTGAGCGGATCGGTTACAAGCTTTCCGTTCTGGACCAGGCTTCCCTTGGGGGCGTTTCCCCAGTCCCACAGCCCGCTCTGATTGTCGCTCGACTCATTGGCTGCCGCCTGAGTCTGCGCTCCCTTCAAAGTGCTTATCATATCTCTGCCGAAATCTCCGCCCAGGCTCTGGAAGCGGCTTTCGTTCTCTGCGCAGCAAATTCATTGCCAATAGACAAGCTATAAGCACCGCCAATAATGCCAAAGCTGCCAATACAGTCTTCATTATTACCCCTTCATCTCCGAATCTTGTTTGCTAACTGGAACATGTCAATGGTCCATCTGAATCTAGCTGAAGATCGGCGGCAGAGAAAACTTATCTTCTTGCCTGTACTCTCCGGAAACCGGCGTAAAGCTAGCATAGATCGGCTCTCCTGTCTCAGGATTAAAGTAGACGTAAACCAGTTTGCCTGTCCTGGAATCAGTATATGTGTAGTATGACTGCCCGGAGATCGGATCCACATAGGTTTTAACCGGAGCACCGGTATCCGGATCAGTGTAAGAATAAGCTGGAGCGGCAGTGCCGTAGGGATCTACGAATGAATCTCCCAGCCAGTTGCTGGTGACAGTCAGATTTTTCATAGTATATTTCGGATCTCCAACCAGGTTGCCGTCAACCACAAGCGTTCCCTTGGGCGAGCTTCCCCAGCTCCACAGGCTGCCGTTGCTGCTGTCTGCCGCTGCCGCCGGCTTCGTATCATTGGCCCTGAGAGTTCCAATCAAGGTTCTGCCGAAATCTCCGCCCACACTCTGAAAGCGGCTTGAACTCTGAGCGCAGCAGTCTGCCGCCAAAAGGCACACTACTATCACTACTGCTACTGCCAATGCAGTCTTCATACCAAACCCCACTGCCATTAGAATGCAGCAGGGCAATAAAAGCCTTTCGCGTGCGATGCTCTATTGATTCTCTATTTTTTCAATCGGCCCATTCCCTAAAGCCGGGTCCACGGCTCGTTCTGGTTATAGTTGCTCTGCCCGTTCAAATTGCCGGCCAGAGCATTGATGATGTCGATGGGGGCCGAGCTGGCATAGGCTTCTTTTCCTGTCATGGGGTCCACATAGGCGTAGACCAGCTTGCCGGTAATGGCATCCGGGTAAGTATAATATGAAAATAGGATCTGGCCGGTGTTGGGATTGAGGATGTTGTAGTAATTTTTCCCGGTCAATGGATCGGAGTAGGTCTCCACGGGAAGCCCGGTATCCTCATCCGTATAGGCCTCGCCCAGCCAGTTGCTGGACAGATTCAGGAGCGGCCGGAGATAATAGGGATCTGTGATCAGCTTGCCGCCGACGATCTTGCTGCCTCTGGGGGCGCCGCCCCAGTTCCACAGGTCGCTGCCGTTTCCTTCGCTGCTGGCGACGGGTACCGGATCATTTACGGTATAGTTCTTGATCCATTTCTGGGCAAATTCGCCGCTCACGCTCTGGAAGCTGGGAGTGCTCTGGGCGCTGCAGGCCGCTATGATGAGGAATAAGATGGTTAATATATTCAGTATCATGGCAGCAGGGAATTTGCCTCTCATGTTTTTTCCAATATCTTCAACCTTATTCAATCTTCCTGGCCGCGACCTCAATGGCCCGGATGACGCTGTCTTTGGGAATTATGGTGGCCACGGGAATGGAGAGCAGCTTCTCCACGGTGGGGCTGACGATGGGAGCGCAGACGAGAGCGGAAGCCCCATCCCGCTCTGCTCTTACGGCGGCAATGATGGCCTCCTCGATGGTGGTGGCAGAATACTCTCGCAGCGTCAGCATCTGCTCTCCAATCTTCATCTTCTTCTCGCTGATCTTGTCCAGGACCGGCCGGGCGGCGATGATGGCGATGAAGTTTCCCTCCGAGCCCTCCAGCTGGCGTATCGTCCTGACAATCTGGCGCAAGGTGGTGATATTCGGCTCTCTGTGGCCGGAGAGGATCTTGTAGAGGGTGCTCTGGGGGATGCCGGAGGCCTTGGAAAATTCCCGGGCGGAAAGCCCCAATTCCCCGAAGACCTCCTTCAAGGTATCCCGCAGGCTCTCATCCGACTGGAAGGCAGCCCTCATCACCCTCTCCACATTTGGCATACTATTGGACAATGCACTTCAAATACTTGTACTTTTGGGTTATGCCGTCTCCGAACAGGCAAAGCCTTAATATCCTTTGTGTCCTTCGTTTGTTCTAATCGTATTTTCCAGGGCGATCATTTGTACAAATAGGGCAAATTTTGTCCTCAAATAGAAAACGTTATATTCTCCATTTGGAGAAGTTATCCTTATGGGCGAATATCTGGTCAGATGCGTGAGCGACGGATCGGTGCAGCCGGCCTATTCATTAAGCTGCCCCCATGATAGTTCGCTTCTGCGTGCTGATTACCAGGCCAGGCGCCTGGAGCTGACCAGGCTCTCCGGCATCTGGCGCTTCCTGGACTGGCTTCCCGTAAGCGGAATCATAGCCGAGGCGGACGGCGCTCCCGTGACCTACAAGAGCCGGGGCCTGGCGCGGGAGCTGGGCCTGGAAAACCTCTACATCAGCTTCAATGGCTACTGGCCGGAGCGCGGCGCAAAGCTGCCCACCTGCAGCTTCAAGGATCTGGAGGCGGCCCCCACTATGCAAAGGCTGAGGGAGCGGGGCGGAGATCTTACGCTGGTGGTGGCCTCGGCCGGCAACACCGCCCGCGCCTTTGCCCACGTAGCCTCTCTCACCGGCCAGCCTCTGGTACTTTTCGTGCCGGAAAAGGCGCTCTCCAGGATGTGGCTGACGGTTCCCGGCGGGCAGGTAACGCTGATAGCCGTGCAGGGCGATTACTACGATGCCATTCAGGTAGCAGAAAAAGTGCAGTCGCTGCCCGGCTATGTGCCGGAGGGCGGAGCGAGGAACATCGCCCGCCGGGACGGCATGGGCACTGTGATGCTCGATGCTGCCACGACCCTGGGACGTATCCCGGATCACTACTTCCAGGCGGTAGGAAGCGGCACGGGCGGCATATCCGCCTGGGAGGCCTCCCTGCGGCTGAAGGAGGACGGACGCTTCGGCTCGCTGCTGCCGAGGCTGCACCTGGCCCAGAATCTTCCCAATGCGCCCATCTATTATTCCTGGACCGGAAAAGAGCCGGCCCCGGTCAGCGCCGATATGTTCGATGACGTCCTTTACAACCGCAAACCCCCTTATGCCATTGCCGGAGGCGTGAAAGACGCGCTGCAGGCGACCAATGGAGAGGTCTACGGCATAACAGACCGGCAGGCGGCAGATGCCAAGAAGCTCTTTGAGCAATGCGAGGAGATCGACATCCTCAATGCCGCGGCAGTGGCCGTGGCTGCTCTGCAGCAGGCAGCGAAGGGCGGAGCAGTCTCGCCAAAAAGCATCATTCTTCTCAATATCACAGGCGGAGGCGTGGCCAGGATCAAAGAGGAGCATACCCTGCACATGCTAAAGCCGAGCACCACCGTCTCCCGATGGGAGCAGGCAGTACAATTTCTGGAGGGCAGGAAATGAGCCAGGCAATCAGCCAGACTATGAGTGAGACAATGATCAATCCGTTAAAGAGCCAGACCATGAGCCAGGTTGTTTGTGAAATAATCAAGCCCCTGACACTGACCATTCAGGGCGGCGTGGACAAGGACGGCCATCCCGATG
Source organism: Methanotrichaceae archaeon (assembly GCA_963844955.1). Classification (GTDB taxonomy): domain Archaea; phylum Halobacteriota; class Methanosarcinia; order Methanotrichales; family Methanotrichaceae; genus Methanothrix. The sequence goes on from CAWJQJ010000006.1 coordinate 6,325, forward strand.
CCGTATCCGAGATCGAGATCGCCAGAGGAGAGATAATAGGAATAGTAGGGCCCACGGGCTCGGGCAAGAGCACTCTCATCGCCGACATTGAGCAGTTCGCCTGGGGAGACACGCCCTCAGGCCGGAGAATTCTCATCAACGGCCTTCCTCCTGCTGCGGATCTCAGGTGCGATCCCAGAAAGAAGCTGGTGGCCCAGCTCTCCCAGAATATGCACTTTCTGGCGGACATGTCTGTGGGGGAGTTTCTGAGAATGCATGCCAAATCGCGGGGCAAGGACCCCAGGCTGGCAGACAGGGTCATAGCTTTAGCCAACACCCTGACCGGAGAGCCGGTCAATCCCGCCTTTCAGCTCACCATTCTCAGCGGGGGTCAGTCGAGGGCTCTCATGGTAGCGGACATTGCCGTCATCAGCGACTCGCCCATTGTGCTCATCGACGAGATCGAGAACGCGGGCATAAAGAAGCAGGAAGCCCTGCGCCTTCTGGCAGGCGAGGGCAAGATCGTGGTAGTGGTAACTCATGATCCCATGCTGGCCCTCATGGCCTCCCGGCGCATTGTCATGAAGAACGGGTGCATGACCAAGGTCATCAGCACCAATGAGGATGAGCAGAGGATCTTCAAGGACATCGAGAGGGTGGACGGATGGCTCACCGCCCTGCGGGAGACCATTCGTCAGGGAGAGGTAGTAGCTTGAAGATGGTGGTGGTGGCCGGCACGCCCGGCTCGGGCAAGACATCCGTGCTCATGCATGCTGTGAAGGATCTGCTGAAGCGCGGGCGCAAACCGGCGCTGGTCAAGATCGACTGCATGTGGACGGAGGACGATGCCAGGTTCAAGCGGCTGCAGGTGCCCGTGGCCGTGGGCCTCTCCAAAGATATGTGCCCGGACCACTACGCCATCTACAACTTTGATGAGATGCTGCAATGGGCAGAGGCCCAGGGAGCAGACATTCTGCTAAACGAGACCGCCGGGCTGTGCCTGCGCTGTGCTCCTTACCCGGACAGGGCCCTGGCCATCTGCGTGATCGACGTAACGACGGGCCCCAACAGCCCCCTGAAGGTGGGGCCGCTGCTCACCACGGCGGATGCGGCGGTCATGACCAAGGGCGACCTCGTCTCCCAGGCGGAGAGGGAGGTCTTCCGGGAGCGCATTTTGGAGGCCAATCCCGGCTGTCGCATCATCGAGGCCAACGGGCTGACGGGCAAGGGCTCGGGGGAGCTGGCCGAGCTGATGGCAGGCTGGCCGGACATCTGCGGGGAGATGGTCTTGCGGCACAATCCGCCTCTGGCCATCTGCACTTTATGCACGGGGGAGCTACGTGTCTCCAAGGAGCACCACCGGGGAGTGCTGCGGCATCTGGACGGCTTCATGGAGTACACCGGCGAGTGAGGACGAAGTCTAGAGAATGGGCTCTTCGCTATTTCTGTGGTAGAATAGTCGTTGGCCACTGATTATAATCAATGGCTTACGGAACAAGCTAAGTCCGGAGATGGTAACGATAATTAGACCCAGGGTTACGAAAGATAACCGCAGAGGCACAGAGCGCACAGAGGACGAACGGACGGAGACGACTATATCTGTGCTGATAATGAGGTAAATTTCACGTCTCTGCGAACTCTGCGCCTCTGCGGTTAAATAATCATTGCCTATACAAAATAAAGAAGAAACAAGGAATCGAGCTAGAGAAAATCTGAGGAGATAAAAATGTTGCAGATCGAAAAGCTCCTGCCGGGCTACAACTGCGGGGAGTGCGGCCTGGGGAGCTGCCGGGAGTTTGCCGCCAAGCTGGTGGACGTGGCCGGGCTGGACAGGTGCACCATTCTCAAGCAGGAGAGGTTCAGGGGCCGGGCGGAAGAGATTGCCAGGCTGCTGGCCTGCTCTGAGAAGACGGAGGAGATCATCGGCGTTCTGGACGGCCTGCGAGCGGATTTTGCCTTGGCTCCGCTGCCGCGGCGAGCCCTCCTGCCGGGAGGATCTGCATCCCTTCAATCCCGAGGCGCGGCTGAAAGAGGGCGACATCTTCCGCTACCGGCCTTTGGGCTGCCCCATCACTCATTTTGCCAGAGTGCTCAAGAGCGACAGGGGAATTGTCACTGTGCATCTGGTGGGGCCGGTGCACCTGCTGCAGGGGCTGCCCACGCCCGAGGACATCGGCATCTGCCTGGTGGCAGCCTTCGAGGGGACGGTGAGCCGGGGCAGAAGGCCGGAGGTTGGGGAGACGGTGCGATTTCTGCCCGAGCACTGCATGATGCAAAAGGTGCACTCGGGAGTGGTGGTGCACTCCGAGGGGGCATGGGTGAGGATCGAGGGGATCGATCTGAAGGTGTGGTAGCTGAATAGCGAAGATGACTCCTAAAATTGGGAAAATTTTCTTAATTGCATGGGCGATTCATTCTTTTCTGCCGCCTGCTATTTCCTCCACTCCGCCTGCTTATCTTTTGGCAGGCTGATCTCTATCAAGCGAAGGGCCATGCTCTTGGCCTTGGGCCGCATGGCTGGGATATCCTTCGCGCTCATCCTCACGCAATCCTCGAATCCGTCGGGTCGGCTCTGCGGCCCGGCTTTTTACTGGAGACCCCGGCATTTCAAAGAAGCTGAACAATCGAGTGTCAGGCAGCTCCGGTGATCAAGCGTGCAAGTTAATTGATCCCGTCTCAACCGAAAACTGTATATCTATAACGATAATATAGGTAGTTGCCGCAAGATAAGGCTGTAGCCGATTAAGCTTTGAGAATAGGGCACCTCGCTTGATTGCGAAGTCTTCGGCGAATGCGAGAATCAGGCGTACCTCGTTCAGTCCTTGTATGAGCGCGGCAAGAATCGAAATGTGTGCAGGCGAAGCGGGAGCAGGCTCTTCATCTCTGGTGAAGTGTCCCCGTAAGAAGGGCGCTGTGTCAAAATTCCAGCGCTGCCTCGCCGTTGCCTGTGTGATGGTGCAGGGTGGGCTCAAGGCTGCCATTACGGTGGTTAGTCCCTTTGAGAAGGGCACTGTGGATCGGTGCTTGGCTCGCCTAAAACCTCACTAGCATTTTCTGCTTTCTAGATCTTTTGCACCAGATAACTGATTAAAGTGCATGCAACTATTGGAAGCGGCCTATAGTTGATGAAAAAAGGAAATGGGATTCTCCACGATTACACGCACGGCAGCCAATCAACGCTGATGGCTCCGCATGTGGAGTTGCCCCAGAGCTGGATGAACTTCTCGATGGAGAACACGCCAGTCAGGTCCTCGACAGATCTGCCATACTCGGCATGGCGGCCTTTCAGTTGCGGGTCAGCCAGGGGATCCCTGGAGATCCAGCCGATATGGGCAACGCCGATGACGTTGCTATTCAGGTTGGCTTCCAGAACGCCGGTACAGCAGTTATTGGCACGGCATCACCAGTATTTCCCAGGTTTGGTCGTAGAAGCCATACCCCTTGTCTTAACCTCGGTGGTCTTCTGCAGGTGCTCAGCATGGGTGTACATCTCAGTCAGCACAGCTCCTATCATATAGTTCTGCACGCACAGCTTCTCGATCCACTTCTGGTCATAAGTTCCGGTCTGGTAAGAGACGGGCATGTACTCGAATTCAGCTTCCTTGGTGAAGTTGATATAATCCATTGGGAGAATGCACCAGTTGACGAATACAATCGAGGCGGTATCATATAAATCATCCAATGCTCCCAACTTCATAGGCATCGCATCGTCTCTCCCAATTGCCTCTTCCGCCTCAAGCTCAGTCTTCTCTATGATAACATTGCCTGATCCAGACTCCTTTTCCACCAGTTTCGCTCCCGGAGGAATTGGATAATCATCTATAAATTCTATTGAATGAACATATTTTTCGCTAAATCCATATGGGTCTGCATGATCATCTCCACATTCTTGTAGCCGACACCTTTGACGGATGCTTTTTCGTACATGTAGTTGGCAGCTCCCGCCATGCCAATTAGTGCAATAGCCAGTACCGCCAAAATTAGCAGTCTCTTCGTTTCATTCCCTCCTACCTGATGAAGCATTCGGATTACACAATATTATACTTGAACCTTATGGATGATACTTAAGTGAGCTACTTTTGCTCATGGCCAGAGTACCTGGAAGACTATGCCAAAGTCAATAGTCAGAGGGCCAGATTTCGATTCGGCATTGAGAAGTGATCCGGTTCACCATTGTCTCTGGCAAAAAGGCCCTTCGATATGCTGACGGATGGCCTGTTCAGAATCACGAAAATGAAGCATAGAAATTTCCCCCCGATCCCGACAGCATCAAGCGAAGAGTTAACATACTCTTGCACTGTCTCTGAGAATAAAAAAGCTACTAATACTAACCGACCCAGGAGATGCACCCCAGTTGGCAAGAAGAGGAAGACCAGCAAAACAGCAATCCACCGGACCCGGACCCTTGTTGCAGGGACAGAGCAGTCTTTCGACTCCGGGCGAAGAGCACCTGGACATCTCGACTCTGGAGACCTGGCTGTGGGATGCGGCCTGCGCCATTCGGGGGGCGACGGATGCCCCCAAGTTCAAGGACTTCATCCTGCCCCTCGTCTTCTTCAAGCGGCTCTCCGATGTCTTTGACGACGAGTTTGCCGCTCACGTCACGGAGTACGGGGAGGAAGAGCTGGCCAGGAGCATCATCGAGGCTGATCTGGCCCACGCTCTGAAGACCGGCAGCACTCCTATCATTCGCTTTTACATTCCAGGGAAATACAACTGGAAGGCGGTCAGGAATCACGGGGCCGACGGCCGGATGGGCGAATTTCTGACCGAGGCCCTGCGGGAGGTCTCCCGGCTCAATCCGGATCTGCAGGGCGTGCTGGACATCAAGGACTACAATGAGCGGCAGAGCGGCCAGCGCACGCTGGACGACGACCGGCTGGCTTCGCTGATTGAGATCCTGAGCCGCCACCGGCTGGGCCTGAAGAACACCGAGCCGGATATCCTGGGCCGGGCCTACGAGTATCTGCTGAGAAAGTTCGCTGAGGGGCAGGGCCAGTCGGCAGGCGAGTTTTACACCCCCAAAGAGGTGGGAGAGCTGATTGCCGAGCTGATCGATCCCGCTCCCTTCACCACCATCTACGATCCGGCCTGCGGCTCGGGAGGCCTGCTCATCAAGGCGCGCCTTCTCTTCGAGCGGAGGCATCCGGAGGAGAGGAGCAAAGCACCGCGGCTCTCGGGCCAGGAGCTGAATCCGGTAACCTTCGCCATGGCCAAGATGAACATGTTCCTGCACGACTACACCGACTCCAGCTTTGCTATAGGCGACACCTTCAGAAAGCCCGGTTTCGGGCCGGAGGGCTCTCTCCTCCAGTTCGACTACGTGGTCGCCAATCCCATGTGGAACCAGGACAACTATGATGAGGCTTTTTACGATAACGATTCCTACAACCGCTTTAACTTCGGAATCCCGCCCCGCTCTTCTGCAGACTGGGGATGGGTGCAGCACATGTTCGCCTCTCTGAAGGAAGGAGGAAGGGCGGCGGTGGTGCTGGACACGGGCGCAGTCTCCCGGGGCTCTGGGTCGCGGTCAGCCAATAAGGAGAAGGCCATCCGCCAGGCTTTCGTGGAAGGGGATGCCGTGGAGGGAGTGGTGCTGCTGCCGGAAAACCTCTTCTACAATACCACGGCTCCGGGAATCATCCTGCTGCTGCGAAAGGGCAAGCCTGAGGAGAGGAAGGGGCAGATCCTGCTGGTCAACGCCTCCAACTACTTCGTCAAGGAGAAGCCCAAAAATGCGGTGACCGAGGAAGGGATCAGGGCAGTGGCGGACGCCTACCGCAAATGGGAGACGCAGGAGAAGCTCTGCCGTGTGATTACGCTGGAGGAGGCCAGAGAGGCGGACTTCAACCTCAGCCCCTCTCAGTTCGTGGAGGTCAACGAGCGGGAGAAGCACCGGCCCATTGCCGAGATACTGCGGGACCTGGAGGCGGCGAGGGCGGAGAGGGAAAGGGCGGACGGGGAGCTGGAGGAAGTGCTGGCAAGAATCTGGTCTAGAGAGCAGTAATGATGGATTACGAAGGCTCGTTCCTTCCAGTCTGGAACATGACTCAGATTGGAAGATGTATGTGAGATGCGTAATGGAAGCAATAAATCCTGCTGAATCTTCAAGAATGCGTATATGTGGGTTTAGAACATATTGATCCAGGAAATCCAAACGACTAAATAGAATTGGCAAATAGCTCTCGAGGCGAAATAAGCAGTTAATATCAAAATTTGATCCAGGAGATATTTTATTACGGAATCAATTGAGGCCTTACCTTGACATAAGCCGTGTTAATTGATTTTGAGGGTTTATGATCCAGCAGATATCCTCGTTTTAAAATCCAAACGAATCGATTGATGCCTCAATTTTTGGTTAATATTATTCATACAAATCAATTCTTAAATTATGCTGTGAAATACGTGCCAACAGGAGTGAATCATCCCAAGGACATCTTAGTCATCTTATCGGCATTTCATTTTCTGCTTCCACCTCTCCCCGAGCAGCGCGCCATCGCCCGTGCCCTGCGCGCGGTCCAGGGCGCGCGGGAGGCCCGGTTGCGGGAACTGGCGCTGGAGAGGGAGCGCAAGGCGGCGCTGATGGAGCACCTCTTCACCTACGGCACCAGAGTTAATGCGAGAAAGATGACGAATGAAAGATGACGGAAATCGGAGGTCAAATACCAAACGAACTGGGATGATTGTTAAGTTCTGAAAAAGTAAATAAAGCTAGTTCGTATGGACCTACGTTTGGCCAATTACTATATACCGCATATTAAATAGTGCAATCTTAAGACAACAGATATATAGACAATGGCATGTAACATCAAATGAAGTTAAATATGTCGCTTGTGAGTTTCATAATAATAAGAATAATATCAAGAGTATTTCCTGAAACAGGATTATTAATTGAGCAAGTAATGGGACAAGTGGCATTGTCAGCGGATATCCCATTAGTCATTCGTGAAGCAACGCTTTATATGCGTTTTTCATTATATAGATCAAATAAATATTAATTCCTCAATTATTTAAGCTACAGCTTTAAATTCTGAATAGTATTATGAAAACGACATTAGCAGTTAGCAAATCTGGCTGCTGTCCAAAGGCGTGTAACATTGGAATCAATTAAACAATTATCAATACCACTACCGCCTGTTAGATGAACAGCAATGAATAGCTAGAATTCTTCAATAGCCTGCGACTCCAAGATCGCCGCCCTTGATCACGAGGCCCGACTGCACGACGAGCTGTTCCGGGCCATGCTGGAGGAGCTGATGAGCGGCAGACTCCCGGCAGGAACATTGGTGGAGGACGCTGCCCTGAGCAAGCAGCAAAGACAAATCTGCCGATCACAGCAATCCGTTCGCTACAAGAGTATCCAAGCCAGCCCGGCGTTGAGGGGAGCCCCTGGCACAACCCGCGCGTTTAACCGCGCGCGGCATCCCTTCAGAGAATCCGATGCGATTTGCCGGAGGTTATGTCTTTTTTAGCCCACTGAAAACCAATCTTCCCGATTGATCTTGGCTTTTCTCAGGATCTCTGCAAGCAAATCAACGCTTGATCTCGCTCCCATGAGGGTTTGGAATAATGACTAATGTTGCATCTTTTTTCATGTGCTGATGTCGTTTGCCAGGAAATGGACCTTCGAATCCAAGGTCTTTCAGCCGCCTGATCAATTCAGATCGAGATACAGGAAATAGCCTAGACAACAGCTATCGGCTCCTTTGAGACATTTATGGAGTGACCGCTAATGGGTGGAAGGGCAAGATTCCACAAAAGGTGCGCAGCAATCCAATCCTCAAGCGCCTCGATGAAATTGCGGCGAGCATCCTCAACAGTTTTGCCTGTAGCCCAAACGCCATCCAATTCGGGAACATCAACAAAATACGGCTCTTCACCATTATCGATGAGTTTGTACTGGGCCTTTTCCAGGGCAGCCTGGACGTATTCCGCGAACATGTCAAGTTCTGTATTCGGCTTTCAAAGGATATGAAATATGCGATCCTTTGCTTTGAGAATTATAAAAATCTAGTGCCAATTTTTTGCTGCTCGTCCAGAAGTCAAGCTTTTCCGGTCCATGCTGGGGGAGCTCTGTTCGCAGACGAGGGCGGGGGCGCTGGTGGAGCCTGCAAACGGCTAAGAGATCTGATCTCTAAAGCCTAAATCGAAGATAAAGTTAAATTCCTGCAAGTTGATACGATCAGATCATGTTCTCGGAGTATATCCAGGCAGCACTAAAATTGGCAGAGTACGATACTTTGGAAGATGGCACTTACGTGGCTACAGTAGTTGGGCTACAAGGCGTAATTGCCATCGGAGACACCATCGAAGAATGCCGTAAAGATCTCATAGAGGTAATTGAGGGCTGGATTGCGTTAAGACTCCGATTAGGCGACTTGATACCGCCGATGAAAGGTGTCTCAATAAACGTCTCGGCGGAGCTGGCGGTAAGTGTCTAAACTGATTCCTGTTCCCAGGCGGGAATTAATCAGACGGCTCAAAAAGATGGGATTTACTGACTATGTTCTCAGAGTACATCGGCGCGGCTTTGAGCGGGCCAAGTACGAATCCCTGGAGAATGGCTCCTACATGGCTACAGTGGAAGGCCTACGCGGAGTGATAGCCACCGGAGAGACCATCGAAAAATGCCGGGAGGATCTCATCGAAGTCATTGAGGAGTGGATCACTATTAGACTGCAGAGGGGCTTTGCCATTCCGGATCTTGACGGTCATGCAGTAGGTGTCTCACAGGAGCCGATGGCTGTTGTGAGGGATAATTCCCGTTCCAATATGTAAATCTGATAAAAACTATTTTGAAAGAGGCAGGATTATCTCGCGAGGAATGGCTTTCTGTTTAATCAAAATTAAATCTCGCCCGGCCAACAGCTTAATAATTATATTATCATATTCAAGACATAAAGAGATAATCGCTGATCACTAACAAGATCAAGAACAAGAATAAAATGAAGAACAAAATAAAGATCGAGAAGGGATAATAAAAATTGACCGAACGCTCCTCCGTCCAAAAGCCATTGCTCCGCTACGCCGGCCAGATCGGCTGGAATTATCGTGACCCCGCCCGAGGCCATCCGCCTGAGGAGCAGCGAATCCTCCCTCTACTTCTCTACCGTCCTGGCCAGCCAACTGCAAAAGCTCAATCCCGGCGTGGTTGACTGCCGGCTGGGCAGAAGAGATCCTGCGCAAGCTGAGCCTGCTCCGCCCCAGCATCGAAGGCAACAGGGACGCCCTGACATGGCTGCGAGGCGAGCAGTCCGTCTTCGTTCCTGAGGAGAAGCGGGAGAGAAATGTGCGGCTCATCGACTTTGCTCATCCCGAGAATAACATCTTCCAGGTGACTGAGGAGTGGACCCAGCGGGGCGCAGCCTTCACCAACCGCGCAGATGCCGTCTTCCTCATCAACGGCCTGCCCGTGGCCGTGGTCGAGACCAAGAGCGCTGAGAAGAAGGAAGGACTGGCCGAGGGCGTGTCCCAGATCCGGCGCTACCATGCCGAGACTCCGGAGATGCTCATCTCCCCCCAGCTCTTCGAGGTCACCCAGCTCATCAAGTTCTTTTACGGTGCCACCTGGTCACTCAGCCGCAAGAACATCTTCAACTGGAAGGATGTGGTGCAGGGCGACTTCGAGCACACCGTCAAGACCTTCTTCGACCGGGGCCGGTTCCTCAAGATCCTTCAGGACTACATCATCTTTCTCACCAGAGACGACGACCTGGTCAAGATCATACTGCGCCAGCACCAGACCCGCGCCGTGGAAAAGGTCATCGAGCGGGCCCGCGACCCGGAAAAGAGAAGAGGTCTGATCTGGCACACCCAGGGAAGCGGCAAGACGCTCACCATGATCACCATCGCCTCCCGGCTTCTCCGCGAGTCGCACGGCGGAGAGGGACAGGGCACAGACATAGATGGCGATCGAAAAGGAGATAGCGATAGAAACGTAGACAGCGATAGAAACGGAGACAGCGATAGAAACGGAGACAGCGATAGAAACGGAGATAGCGATAGAAACGGAGATGGAGACAGAAAAGGAGACCGAGAGAACAGAGAGAACCGAGAGAACCAAGAGATCCGAGAGAAGCCCACCGTGCTCATGCTGGTGGACCGCACTGAACTGGAGAGCCAGCTCTTCAAGAACATCGTGGGCTACGGCCTCGGCTCAGCAAAGGTTGCCAGCTCCAAACGCGAGCTGCACAGGATCCTCTCTTCAGATTTTCGCGGCCTGGTTGTCTCCATGATCCACAAGTTCGACGACATCCCCGCCGACATGACGACCCGCGAGAATGTGATCGTGCTGGTGGACGAGGCGCATCGAACCACCGGCGGAGACCTGGGAAACTATCTGCTGGCAGCTCTGCCCAATGCCACCTACATCGGCTTCACCGGCACACCCATCGACCGGCTCTCAAAAGGCAAAGGCACCTTCAAGGTCTTCGGCGCATGACGATCCCCAGGGCTACCTTGACAAATACTCCATAGCCGAGTCCATCGAGGATGGAACCACCGTCCGCCTCAACTACGCCCTCGCCCCCTCCGATCTGCTGGTGGACCGGGAGACCCTGGAACGGGAATTTCTGGACCTGGCTGCCGCCCAGGGCGTGAGCGATATCGATGAGCTGAACGCCATACTGGACCGGGCGATCGAGCTGAAGGAGATGCTCAAGTCGCCGGACCGCGTGGCCAGGGTGGCTGCATACGTGGCCCGACCATTTTCGCGAGAACGTTGAGCCACTGGGCTTCAAGGCCTTCCTGGTAGCTGTGGACCGCCAGGCCTGCGCCGCTCTACAAAGAGGAGCTGGACAAATATCTGCCTCCGGAATACTCCCAGGTGGTCTACTCGCCTCTGCATAGCGACAGCCCGGAATGCTGCAAGAAATTCTACATGAGCGACGAAGGAGAGAAGAAGGTCAGAAAGGATTTCCTGAAGAAGTCATGCCCTGCCCAAGATCCTAATAGTAACCGAGAAGCTTCTCACCGGCTTTGATGCGCCCATCCTCTACTGCATGTATCTGGACAAGCCGATGCGAGACCACGTCCTCTTGCAGGCCATCGCCAGGGTCAACCGCCCTTACGAGGATGAGGAGGGCCTGGTCAAACCCTGCGGCTTTGTCCTCGACTTTGTGGGCATATTCGAGAAGCTGGAAAAGGCGCTTGCCTTTGATTCCGATGTCGTGACCGCCGTCATCAAGAACATCGAGGTCTTAAAGACTCTCTTCAACACCTACATGCTGGATGTGGCCGCAAAATACCTGGAGCTGGCCAGAGGATGGGATGACAAATCCAAAGAAAACGCCATCGAGTATTTTCAGGACAAAGATGCCAGGGAAAGCTTCTTCTGGTTCTTCAAGCAGGTGCAGAGCATCTACGACATACTCTCCCCGGATGCCTTCCTCCGGCCCTACATGAAGGATTACCAGAGCCTGGCCAGGCTCTATGCCCTGATTCTAAACGCCTATACCGACATCTACGTTGACCGGGAGATCACAGCCAAGACCCGAGAGCTTCTGCAAAAATACACCAGCCCCGGTGCTCTGCAGCCTCCGGGCGCAATTCAGGAGCTGGGCCCCAGAGAGCTGAAGGCCCTCAAGGACTCAGGCACATCCGATACCAGCAAGGTGCTCAACCTGAGAAAGCTCATCGCCCTCTCTTCCAAGGAGAGCAGCAACCCTGTTTTGAGGCTGATCGGGGAGAGAGCCGAGGCCCTCCGCCAGTCTTACGAAGACCGCCAGATAACCACCCAGGAGGCTTTAGTGCGCTTCGAAGGCCTGGCTCTGGACTTCCTTAATGCGGATAAGCAGCGAATCTCCCTGGGGTTGGATGAGAATTCTTTCGCAATTTTTTCGCTTTTAAAGCCTGAGACCAAACAGATGGATCCGGCTGCTGCCAAAGAGATAAATGCCCTCTTTGAAAGCTATCCTGAGTACCGATGGGATGAGAAGCAAGAGCAGATTCTCAGGAGAAAACTGTATAAATTTATAATTCCTATTGTAGGCCAGGAGAAGTTTACGGACATAGCCGATGCCCTCCTGAGGTTGCGACGGGAATGATCGATAAATGGCATGACGCCGAGGAGATGAAATGGGCCGCCCGGCAGTGGGCGGCAAGAGTGGGAGTAAGAGTGGCGCAGATCCAGATTCGCAAGATGTCGCAAAAATGGGCATCCATGTCCACTTCGGGCCGGCTTACTCTCAATGATCAGCTGCTGCAATTGCCCAAGGACATAGGCGAGTTTGTGATAGTGCACGAGATCCTGCACCTCATTGCGCCCAGCCACGGCCCGGTCTTCAAGAGCTTTCTTTATGCCTATCTGCCTAACTGGCAGGAGAGGGAGAAGCGCCTGAGAGATGCGGAGATTTCCGCATTCCAGAAATCCGGCTGAAATTCCTCTCCAAAGAATACAACTATCACGATTACCGGCAATATTATCCCGCCTGCCATAGCCAGCATGGTAGCCTTCTTTGCCTTCCTGGCCTACCGCCGAGATCGAGGCTCAATTCCCTGAGCGAGGAAGGTGAAAACTCCTGCCAGGTTTAACGGATATTTAAAATCTTCAGCCGTTTTTTCCATTCTTCTCTTCGATCATATTTCCTGCTGAAGGCCTCAATGCCCTTCGGGCTGCCCATCAGTGCCAGAATATCGCCTCTTTCTACTACCGTTTTTATGTCCGGCACAGCTATGGACTGGCCCATTCGCTCCAGGGCTACCGCCCGGCAGCCGAACCTCTGCGGTAGATCCAGCTCCGCCAATGTTCTTCCCGCCAGGCGGGATCTTTTGCTCACATGGAATATCTTGAGCTCCAGATCCTCATATAAGAGATCCAGCTTCTCCTCTTCTCCCTGTATTATCCTGGTCAGCATGTGGCTGGCCACGATGGGCAAGGATGCCACATAATCCGCGCCGGCCCGGTAGATCTTCTCGGCTGACTTGAGGTGATTGGCCCTCACCACCACAAAGGCATTGGGATTGAGGTTCTTGGCGAGAAGGGTGGCATAAATGGCATCAGAGTCTAAGTTGAGCATGATCAATACTCCCACTGCATCCTTGATGCCCGCTTGTATCAGATCGTTCTCTTCCGTAGCATCGCCGCTTATGTGCGCAAGATCTGTCTCAACCAGGTCGCGCCTGTCCAGGATCGTGGGATTCATTCCGCAGTCCGATAGCACGCCGGCCACCCGGCGTCCCACATCTCCGTATCCCAGGATTATCTGGGGCCCCTCCTTGCGAGTGCCCAATGTCAGATCCCTGATGGCGGATAGCTGCTCGATATTTCCCACCGCCATCAGCACCGAGTTGGAGCTCACCGTCTCCTCGGGCCCGGGGCTGGGATGAAAGACTCCCCTCTGCCAGATGCCTACGATTCCTGTGCCCGCGTTCTTGATCCCTATCTCTTCCAGCTTCTCTCCTATCAGCTCAGCACCCGGATAGATGGGCAGCTCCACCAGGAGAAGATCGCCGAAGAGCTGGATGGCTCCCGGAAACACATTTTGCATAGGCGGAGAGGTGATCTGGGCGATGAAGGTTCCCAGCAGGGTTTTGGGCGAGATGATGCGGGAGGCTCCTGCGTATCTCAGGAACCTGGATCTGGTCAGATCGTCTGCCAGAGCTATAATCTCAATATCCGAGATCTCCCGCAATGTTAAAATGACCTCGGCATTAAGCTCATCATTCTCGTTGGCTATGAAGAGGCGGGCCGAGGCCAGGTTTGCCCTTTGCAGCACCTCTGCCTGGGAAGGGTCTCCCCAGATTACGGGATAATTCCTGTAGATGCTTCTTGCCACGCTCTCCGAACGCTCGATGATCACAAAAGGCATCTTCAGCAGAGAGAATCTCTCCGCCAGAGTCTCTACAATGGGATTGAATCCGGAGATAATTATATGGTCGTTCATCTTCACCAGGGCGGAGGTGGGATCAACCCGGATCATGCGCTCCAGATTGGGAGTTATGCCCAGTGGAACCACTACCGCCCAGAGGATGGCAATCCCGGAGAGGGAGACAATGATCGTAAAAAAGTACCCAATTGAGGTTTTAAAGACGATATCTCCGAAGCCCAGAGTGGTCATGGTCACCACAACCCAGTAGACGGCTGAGGCAAGGTTGACATTCTGGTGCTGGCCCTCGTATCTCATCAATGCCATGAATACGAGGCTGTAGACCAGCAAAATGAGCAAGAGCGAGAGAAACAGCCTGTAGTTGCGCAGTAGAGATCCCCTTATGCGAATAAATCCACAAGAAAGCGGATAAACTTGACGCTTCAATTCCGGGAGAACCAACCTGCCAGCCGGTCTATCTTCTCCCCCGGCCCCATAAGAACGGCAACATCTTCCGCTTGCAGCAGCGTGCTATCGTCCGGATTGGCAATGGTCTGCAGATTTCTGTGCAGGGCCAGGAGTTTGATGCCCTGCCCTTCCAGATCGGCCTCTGCCACCGTTCTTCCCTCTGCCGGTGCTCCTGCTTGAACCGCAAGAGAGCGAATCTCATCGCTCAGCATGCTCAAATTGGCATTGCAGTATGGTTCCTGGGAAGGGCTCCGGAACATCTCATAGCTCTCCGACCTGATGTGATCTATGAACTGCTCGATCTTTTCCCTGGGCACTTCATAGCGTTCCAGCACCCGGGCGAAGATCTCCATGGATGTCTCAAATTCCTCAGGAATAACCTCATCCGCCCCAAGTTCATGCAGCGGCTTCATCTCTTGAAGGTAACGCGTTCTGACGATGATAAACAGGTCGGGATTGATCCTTCTGGCAAGCTCGGTTATCCTGCGTGTGGCTGCCGGATCCGATATGGCTATTGCCGCAACTCTTGCGCTCTTCATGCCGACATATCGCAGTACGGCTTCCTGGGAGGCATCGCCAAAGCAGATCGGCTCTCCTTTTTTCTCTTCTTGCATCACTATTTCGGGGTCCATTTCAACTATGACAAAGGGTATGCCTTCCGATCGGGCGGACAATGCCACGTTCCTGCCGTTCACACCGTAGCCGATGATGACCAGATGATCTTTCCATTGGGATTCTTTAGCTGCGGCCATCGGCAGGGTTCCATTCTTCAATCTATCCGGAATGGGGAGCCTCAAAAAGCCGTCCGCCACCTTTGGCGAGACGGACATGAGAATGGATGTAGCCCCCATGGTTAGCACAGCGACATCGAGGAAGAGCTGGTAGATGTCCGCCGAGATGATGCCGCTCTCAAACCCAGTTTTGGATAATATGAAAGAGAATTCTCCTATCTGACATAAGGCCAGTCCCACCAGGACACTTATGCGCAGCGGAAGGCCCAAAAAGGATACGGCAAAGCCGGCGATTAAGGCCTTTAGGGCCACAACCGCCAGCGTTGCCAGCAATATATAGACCGGATTTTGCAGCAGAAAATCCAGGTCAAGGAGCATGCCTATGGAGATGAAGAAGAAGCTGGTAAAGGCGTCACGAAGGGGTATGATATTGCCAAAGGCCTGGTGGCTGTAGGGAGACTCGGAGATGATGAGCCCGGCCAGAAAAGCGCCAAGGCCCAAAGACAGCCCTGCCAGCGAGCTTACCCAGGCTACGCTAAGGCAGATGGCAACGATTGTGAGAAGGAACAGCTCTCTATCTGCCGTTCGGGCGATGTGATAGAGAATTTGGGGCACTATCCACTTGGCGCTGATAATTACCAGAGCAATCAGCCCCAAGCCTTTGAGCACTATAAGCCAGGGCGATTCCGGCGCAGCCTGTACCGCTCCTGGCAGCAGCGGCACAATGAGCATCATGGGCACAACGGCAATATCCTGAAAGATCAGTATGCCCAGGGTGGTCCGGCCGTAAGTGCTATCGAATTGCTCCTTTTTCTGAATAATGCGAAGGACGATGGCCGTGCTGCTCAAAGAGACGAGAAAGCCGAGCAGCATCGCCTCGCCCGGGGGCATCTCCATCCAAAAAAGAACGGCAGAGACTGCCAGAATTGTCAGAAATACCTGAAGCGATCCGCCCACAAGAACATATTTCTTGATCTTCAGGAGATCCTTGAGAGAGACCTCGATTCCAACCGTAAAAAGGAGAAGGACCACTCCAATCTCGGCCAGGACGGCTACCTGTTCCGAGGCGCTTATCAAGCCGAAACCATGCGGTCCTGCTAAAATCCCGGTAAGCAGAAAGCCCACAATTGTCGGTGCCCGGAGCCTGTGGAATAGGAAGAGAACTGCCACAGATAGCACGAATATTATCACAATATCTTTGAGAAGCTCCAGTTCCATCAGCAGGCCTTCTGGTTCAGTCCGATTTAAGCATTCTGATCAGCTTTTCTGTTTGCCGGCTTATCCGGGCAAGCAGACGCTCAAATCGCTCGCTTTCCGGGCCGGCGAAGGCCACAGCCGCTCCCTTCCATCTTCCGCCATCAAGGCCGGCCTGTGCAAATTGCAGCTCGAATGTCACGAGCGGACAGGGCGCGCTCTTCATATCCGTCATGTGCCACCACAGGACAATCCATCCCCGCTCTCTGGCTCTTTGCAGCAGCACCTCTGCAAGCCGGAGATCTTCGGGAACGATGTAAGGAGGATCGATGAAGAGCAGTCCCTCCCGAGATCTGTTCAGATGCGAGAGCACTCCGGCAAAGCCGTCTGCCTGGTGAAAGGCGATTTGCGCCGGAAAAGATGCTGCGGATTTTGCGGCCTTGGAGAAGCCCTCCCAGGAGCCTGCTACGCCCGGATCTATATCCCAGACATCAGCCTGCAATTTTGCTCCCTTCCTCTTCGCCAGCTCATAGATGAGGCGGGCGGATCCGGGATAAAGCATGGGTCGGGAAATCGCTTCCGAACCGGTCACGGAAGACTGATTTTGGCAATTCAAGTCGGCCAGGATATCAAAATAGCAAAAATTTCTAAGGGAGGGCAGAAACGGCCGGATCTTGCCGATTCCCCCCTCCCAATCACCGGGCGCTCTCAAGGCATAATCGGGGCGTCCCACATGGCTTTCCGCATAAACCAGGCTGCCGTCGGGGTTGAGGAGGCACTCTGCCGCCTCCAGCAGTAGGAAATGCTTCCAGACATCGCCTGCATTGCCTGCATGCACTCTGTGATCGTAATGGCCCATCTCGGGCTCTGGTCTTTCACTCCTGGTACATCTTCTTGGCGATGTTGAATGCCTGGGCCGGGGTGGCGACGGCGATCTTCTGGGAATCGTCAAAGGAAGCTTTGGAGGCGGCAGCCGTGGCAGCAGCTGTACGCAGCAGCTTCTTGTCAACCTCGTTGGTCAGCCAGCGCGCTCCTCCTATTCCCACCAGCACGGCCCCGGCAATGGATGATATGGAGACGGAAATCTCCTCGGTTCCCATTCCGGACGCGCCCCAGATCACTGCATTGCTGAAGGCTCCGTAAAGGCCCCAGGAGATGAACGCGGCCACTGCCCCCAGAAGTATGTTTCCGGCAAAGCCGGGCCGAATTATGGTGACGTCGCCCGCCGTTTCCTCACTGGGCCTGACAAAGCCGTTGTCGCTCACCAGTGCATTCACTATTCCGCCTACTGCGCCGCTCAGCATCACTATGCCGATAGGTATCAACATTGACGTTTTATCATCCCCCTTTCAAGCCTGCTTCTCAAGCCGGATTTCGGAAAGCTGCATCCATCCCCTCGATGGCGATGAAGACCCGTCCGCTCTTGTACTCCCTTTCCGTTATTTATTTCTTAATAATTTTTTTAAGAATGATTTATCCTAATACTATTTAAACTTTGTTGTTCTGATGTTCAGAACATGCAAGTCCAGAAGCTACAGTGACAATGAATTTTCAAGAGCACTGAAGAAATATTGGCCGATTTTCGATCTGCTTACAGTTTTTTCCCCAGATATAACCTGCTCACCTCAGGATTGTCAAGCAGGCTTTTCGCGGGACCTTGCAAACGATTTCTGCCTCTCTCAAGAATGTAGCCTCGATCGCTTATGGCCAAAGCCCTTCGGGCATTCTGCTCAACCATCAGTACGGTCACACCGCGCTCATTTATCGCCTTGATCTCGGCAAAGAGCTGGCCCATGATCCTGGGCGATAATGCAGCAGAGGGCTCATCCAGCAGAATAATGGCAGGTTCTGTAACCATTGCTCTACCCACAGCCAGCATCTTCTGCTCACCACCGCTCAATGTTCCTGCCTTCTGGCCTATTCTGCCGGCCAGCTCCGGGAATATCTCCAGTATAAATTCCAGGCGCTCTTTAATCCGTCCACCCATCAGGAAGGCCCCTATCTCAAGGTTTTCTTTCACTGTGAGTGTAGGAAAGATATTCTTCTCCTGAGGCACATAGGCCAGGCCCAGCCTGACCAGCTCATCCGGCTTTTTCCCTGTTATATCATGGCCCCTAAAATCGATTTTGCCTCCCCGAAGCCTGGTAAGGCCAAAGACGGTCTTCATGAGAGTTGATTTTCCGGAACCGTTCGGACCTATGATGGTTACTATCTCCCCCTGGTCTATGTGCAAAGATATGTCCTGGATGATGTTCTCATCCGTGTAGCCCGCGGTAACTGCTTCAAGATTGAGCATCAAAACCTGTCCCCAGGTAGGCTTCAAAAACACGTCGGTCTGCAATGATCTCTTCAGGCCGGCCATGGGCCAGCACAGCACCTTTGTTCAGAACATATACCTCATCCGAAAGTGCGACGACATAGGGTATACCATGCTCGATTATCATTATGGTGAGACCCTTTTCCTTGAGTATCTTGATGCGCTCGATAAGCCTGTCCGCAAGCGACGGATTTACACCTGCAAAGGGCTCATCCAGGAGCAGGAGCTTTGGATCGGCCATCAGGGCGCGGGCCATCTCCAGCATCTTTTTCTGTCCGCCGGATAGGGATCCTGCATATTCATCTCTCATGCGCAGGAGATCAAAGAATTCTAATATATCTGCGGCCTTTTTTTCTATGCTTTTTTCTTCAGATTTCACTTTTTGCCGTCTGATAATGGGACTGCAGATCTTCTCCCCGATCTGCCCCTGGGCCCCGAGCATCATATTCTCGAGCACGGTCATCCTCATCAGAGCCCTCGGTATCTGAAATGTCCGGATAAGCCCCAGGCGCGCGATCTTATGGGCAGGCAGGCCTGTGATCTCCTTCTCCTGAAAGAGGATGCTTCCTGCGTCGGGCATCACAAATCCCGAGATGAGATCGAATAATGTGCTCTTTCCGGCTCCATTGGGCCCTATCAGACCTACGATCGTCCCTTCATTGACCGTTAAGCTGCATACATCAACGGCAAGAATGCCCCCGAAGCTTTTTTTGGCCTCCTTTATGGAGAGGATCTCACCTGCCAATGGCCAGTTCCTCCTTCCTTCCCAGTATACCCTGCGGCCGAAACATCATAAGGACTATCAGGATCGTGCCGATAAGCACGATACGCATGGCACTGGCCGCAGATGGACTGAAGTAGAGGTATCCCTCAATAAAGCGAGTTGTGCTGAAGAAGCCCCAGAGCAGGATCGCCCCAATGATTGTGCCTCTATTGTTCCCGCTGCCGCCCATTATCACTATGATCCAGGCATAGAATGTCTCCACAGGCTGAAAGTTCATGGGATTGATGTACTGCAGATAGAATGCCAGGAGAGAGCCGGATAGTGCGGCTATGGCGGACCCCAAGACCAGGGTCTGTATCTTGTACTGAAAAGCATTCTTGCCAAGTGATACGGAGACTGCCTCGTCGTCCCTTATGGATTTGAGGACCCTGCCCCAGGGCGATCTTGCCAGAATCTCAAGGAGAGCGTATACAACTGCAAGGGCAAAGACTACGATGCACATCAGAAGCAGATTATAATCCTGAGCGCTTACCAGATCCTGAAATGGTCGGGGATAACCATAGAGTCCAAAAGAGCCTTTCGTAAGCCATGCCTCATTGAGCAGAAGAAACCTCAGTATCTCGGAGAAGCCGATAGTGACTATGGCCAGGTAATCCTCACGAAGCTTCAGGGTGGCCACTCCCAGGAAGGCTCCTGCCACCCCTGCCAGGATCATGCCTGCCAAAACTGCAAGCGGCAAAGAGATCCCATTCATGCTTAAGAGAATTGTGGCGTAAGCTCCGATGGCCATGAAGGCAACATGCCCGAAATTGAGAAGCCCCGCATAACCCCACTGCAAATTCAGCCCCAGGGCAAAGATACCATAAATTCCAGCTATGAGCATTATTGATATTAAATAATCGAGCAGGTCATCTCCCTCCCATGAGGCCCTTAGGGCGGAATAACAGCATTGCGATCATAATGACAAAGCTGACTGCGGTCTTGTATTCAGCAGGCAAGAAGGCCGTAGATACCTCCTGAGAGAGGCCGATAATCATTCCTCCGGCCATAGCCCCATAGGCGTTGCCAATGCCGCCCAGTATCGCAGCCGCGAACATGGGCAGGATGATAGACCATCCCATATTCGGATTTATGTGGGTTATCGATCCGTACATTATTCCCGCCAGTGCTGCCAGGCCCATGCTGACCGCCCAGGTATGCCTTATAACTTTATCGACATCTATACCTGAGATCCTGGCCAGATCAGGATTGTCAGCCAGGGCCCTCATGCTTTTTCCGAGAGCAGTCCTGCTCAAAAGCGCATGGACCAGCAGCATAGCTGCAAAGGCAATAAAAACAACACCTATCTGAAGGTCGGTAAAGACAATGCCTCCCAGGCTCATGCCTTCCCGAACCGGCAGAGGAAATCTCTTCACATCCGAATTGAAAATTATGATCAATAAATTCCTCAAAGAGAGAGAAACGCCTATCGATAAGATCATTATTGCCGTTCTGCTCGCACCCTTCGACCGCATAGGTTTCCAGACCGCATAATCCAGGGCGATGGCAAATGCTGCTGTGGCGATTATTGCCATAGCGCACGCTGCCGAAAAATCGATATTGAAGCTTGCTGCAGAATGAAGAGCCAGATAAGCTCCCAGAGTCAGAAAATCGCCATGAGCGAAATTGGCAAAATTTAAGATCCGGTATGCCATCGATAGGCCTATGGCCGCCAGGGCAATGATGCACCCATAAATGATTCCATTAGCTACAAGCTGCTCGATCATGGCACCCAATCTTTGCAGATGCTGGAGCGTTGACCTATTTTTATCTTTCCCTGCGGATGAGACAAAATCGGATAAAGACGGCGACAGATATATATTCAATCTGCCTGCTAGCATCCTGCCAAAGATGCAATATATGATAGGATGGATTTTAGTGATGAGGGCAGGAGCATATTTCATAACAATAGCTTTAATTCTTGTTGTTTTTTTATCGGGATGTGTGGAAAAGCAAGAGGATAAGGGCAGCAGCGTGCAGGTGCAGGGAGATGTTAAAATCGGAGTGCTGCAATCTCTGACAGGCGATCTGGGAGCTTACGGCGGCCCCATGACCGATGCCATGAAGCTGGCAGCCAAGCAGATCAATGCCAATGGCGGCCTTCTGGGAAAGCAGCTCATACTATTGGCGGAGGATGACCAGACCAACAACGTTGCTGCAGTTGATGCCGTCAATAAGCTGGTCAAGGTGGATAGGGTTTCGGCAATTGTGGGCGCTACCGGCAGCGGTCCAAGCATGTCCGTAATCGATATCACTACCAAAAGCGGAGTGCTGCAGATATCTTCATCCAATACAGGCACCGAGTTTTCTACTTATGACGACAATGACCTCTACTTCAGAACCGCCTCTTCCGATGCCCTGCAGGGAGCGGCAATGGCCGAGCTGGCCAAGGAGCTGGGGTATAAGACGGCCTCAACCATTGTGATAAATAATCCCTATGGAGTGGGCTTTGAGGATGTATTCGTGAAGGCCTTTGAGGGCGATGGCGGCCAGGTGCTGGAGAGTGTGAGGTATGATCCATCTCAAACGATCTTCGATTCGGAGGTCCAGAGGATTGCCGACAGCAAAGCAGAGTTCGTAATGATGGTCTCCTATCCGGAGACGGGAAGCCTCATACTCAAGACCGCCTACGAGAAGGGCGCATTAAAGACAACCCCCTGGCTCCTGTCAGAAGGCTTGAAGGCCGAGACCCTGGCAGATCTGGTGGGCAAGGATTCTTCCGACAGGTACATAGCTGCCGGTCTGCAGGGCCTGGCTCCCGATCCGAGTGCGGGCGGAGAGGCTAATGATGCATTCAATAAGCTGTACACTGCAGAGTACGAAAAACAGCCTGGAATCTACTGCTCCAATAGCTACGATGCCGTGGCAGTGGTGGCCCTTGCCATTGAACAGTCTAAGAATGCTACTGGCAGGGCAATTGCCGATAGCATAAGGACTGTTGCCAATCCACCGGGAGTCGAGGTCTCAGACCTGGGGCAGGCATTGAAGCTGGTGAGAGAAGGAAAGGACATCAACTATCAGGGAGCATCCGGAGAGATAACCTTCGATGACAACGGAGATGTGAGCGGGACTTACTCAGTCTGGACCGTAGCTGAAAACGGCACTCTGATCTCCGGCGAAAAGATCGCAGTCTGATCTCTTCGGGATTCATTTTTTTTCCCATAACTTTCAGCCAATGCCAAAATTGATATACGCTTTTCCACACTATGATCGCCTGGCAATAAGCCCGAGAGGCATTATCCGCCATGAATACAAATAGAGTGAGCCTCTGACATTGAAGATCCTGCTCATGGGCAATCCCAATGTGGGAAAGAGCGTCATATTTTCCCGGCTGACGGGAATCGAGGTCATCTCCGCCAATTATCCCGGCACCACCGTGGAGTACACGGAAGGGCGCATGAAACTCGGCGAGCAGATGGCCACACTAGTGGACGCTCCCGGCGTCTATTCCCTCGATCCCACCTCCCGGGTGGAGGAGGTCAGCCGGGAGATCTTCGCCAAGGGCGCGGATGTGGTGGTGAACGTTATCGATGCCACCAATCTGGAGAGAAATCTCAACCTGACCTTACAGATCCTGGAACAGGGCGTGCCCACCGTCATCGCACTTAACCTCTGGGACGCTGCGACCAGAAAGGGCATCGAGATCGATGTGCCGGCCCTGGAGAAGGAATTGGGCGTCTCTGTTATTCCTACAGTGGCTGTGAGCGGCCAGGGCATCCGCGACCTGGTGGAGGCCCTGGCCGGGGCGAAGGTGCCGCCACCCATGCACTTCGCCTCCCCGGACCAGAGATGGGCTCGCATCGGCGAGATTGCCGCCCGGACGCAGAAGGTCATGCACCGCCATCCTTCCTTCTTCGACCGGCTGGAGGACATCTCCATCAAACCGCTGACGGGCATTCCCATTGCCGTTCTGGTGCTCTACCTCTCCTTTGCCCTGGTGATTGAAGCCGGAGAGGCTGTGATACTGAAAGTTACCGATCCCATTTTTATTGCCTACTCTCAGTTCATTACCGCCGTCGTTGAGAGCAACATCAGCTCGCCCTTGCTGCGCGAGATACTGATCGGAAATTCTCCTGAGCTTCTCAAGTCCTTCGGAATTCTCACCACCGGCCTTTATATTCCGTTAGGCGTGGTCCTGCCTTTCCTGATCCCTTTTTACCTGGTGCTGGGCGTCCTGGAGGACATCGGCTACCTTCCCAGGCTGAGCATAATTTTGGATGCCCTCATGCACCGGATCGGCCTGCACGGGGCTGCCATTCTGCCCTGCGTCCTGGGAATGGGCTGCAGCGTGCCTGCCGTCCTTTCCGTGCGCATACTGGAGTCGCCCAAGCAGAGGTATCTGGCGGTCACGCTCATGACCATGGCCATCCCCTGCGCCTCGCAAAGCGCCATGATCTTCGGCATGCTGGCCCCTTACGGCATCAGCTACATTCTTGCCGTCTACCTCTCCCTCTTTACCGCCTTTGTGGTTACGGGCTTCCTGCTGCACAAGTTCATAGGCGGAGAGTCTCCTGAGATCTTCCTGGAGATCCCGCCCTACCGCATGCCCGACTTCAGCTCGCTAATGAAGAAGACCTTCATCCGCATTCGCGAATTTTTAAAAGAGGCAGTGCCTTACATCGCTCTGGGCATGATGGTGATGAACTTCTTTTACCTCTCCGGCTTGATGCATATCATCGGCGAGACCTTGCGACCTGTCGTGTCCGGCCTCCTGGGGCTTCCCAGCGATGCAGCCACGGCATTGATCATCGGTTTCCTGAGGAAGGATGTGGGGATCGGCATGTTTGCGCCCCTGGATCTCTCGCCGGCGCAGCTTGTCGTCGCCTCTGTGGTGCTTGCCATGTATTTCCCCTGTGTGGCTACATTTATGGTGATGCTGAAGGAATTGGGCCTTTCAGGAACCGTGAAGTCGGTGGCATTGAGGCTTCTGGCGGCGCTCTTGGTGGGGACAACCTTGAACCTTCTTCTGGTCTGAGAGAAAGAATTGAATGCATTTTTAAGGGTCTCAAAATAATAATTTAAAATTTATTTTTTTTTCATATGCTTGGGTAATGCAAAAATTTATAGGTAAGTATGGGGAATTGTCAGCCAGTGATGAAAAGTAAGGATTAAAAGACCTTGGGCAGATGATGCTGATATCTTGGGAAGGACACCAGGAAATCTTATTGATCTGGCCCATCCAGTCGTTATTGTCCTGGACTTATGTAATAAAAAATAGAATAAGTAATTGTGACTGTGAGGAAATATGAAGATCGACCATTTGCTATTTCAGATTGCTGTAGCCATGCTCTTCCTTTGCAGCTTATCTTTGGGAGGACTGGACCAATCCGGAAATATTGGCGCCGTGAATATGACTGCATCCGAGTTTCGCACAGAGGTTCCTTCAAGCAATTTGCAGGAATCTTTAGTTGATACCGGCGCGCCCGAAGCCACCTCCACCTACGGGGGAACGGAAAACGCCGTCTTCACACAAGAGGCACCTCCTGCTGCGGATCTGAAGAGGCTGACGCCTTCTTCCCTTTTTGCCAGCCCGCCCGGATACATGTACTATAATGGAGATTACCTGGCCTGGAGTGACTTTTCCGCAATCTTCCCCAGCGATAAACCGGGCCTGTGGATTGAGAGAGCAGTAAGCTGGACTTTCTATGCCACCTTGCCCTGGGGAAGCTGGACGAGAGAGCTGATCTACGTGCCGCAGGCCTCTCCAGTAACCATGTACGAGAGCTATCCCGGCGGCTACATTTTGGGATACAATATGGGATTGGTGCAGCCCGGCTACTACTACATCTGGTACTACGCCGATACACTCGGACGGCACAGCAGCATCATCTCTACCAACGCCGGATACAGCAATGCCGTGGTGGTCGACGTCTATCCTGGAGCCCATTATAGCAAACCCAATCCGCCAGAGCCCGGCCCGAAAGAGAAATGCGAGCAAAATCCCACCTGTGACTGGGTAAACGGCCAATGCTACTGCCGGGGCCTTGAAGACCCGGAGAAGGAGAAGTGCGAGCAGAGCGAGAATTGCGTCTGGGTCGATGGCCGGTGCAACTGCTTCATGCCGGAACCAGAACCGGAGCCCATGCCCGGACCCGTCCCCAACCCAAATCCCGAGCCTGAGCCATTCAATCCTGCCCCCAATCCGGTGGCAGAGTGCCAGAGCAATCCCGGGTGCCAGTGGACTGACGGCAGGTGCAACTGCATGGGACTGGGAGGCGGCAGCGATTACAGCAATGATCAGGAGACAGGAGGGGATACTGGAACTGATATCTGAAGAATAATTCCTTTTTTTATCTCATGCCGGAAAAACTCCAGTCCAAGCAACCTAAATGTGGCAGCGAAAGGCCTTTTCACCTTCGCTTGCAGACAATTTGGTTTCTAAGCTGCCCTGAGTGAGACGGATACCGGATCGAAGATGGATTGGGGAAGCGTCTCTCCCAAGATAGCCTGAACTACCCTCTTGCCGCCGTAGATCGACGGCAGTATGCCTATGCCGTTGCAGCCTATGTTGTAGATCAAGGAAGGGCAGGCAGGGTCCGGTCCGATTACCCTGACTCCGCTGGAAGTATATCCCATGAGGCCGCTCCAGGAGAAATCCCGCCGCGTGTCTGCGGATGCATCGCTGGCAGTCTTCCTGTAGAATTTCTCGATTCGGGAACAGTATTCTTCCATCTCCGGGATATCCTCCGGGCTGTACTTCTCCTTTTCCCCGAGGGGACGGTCAGGCCCACCCATACTGGTAAGCTCTCTTTTCGAGCCATCAATGTATCTTCGCCGGGTCAGGTAGTAGTATGCCTCCGAGGGACCTGACCTTGAGCCGAAGTAGACTGAGGCAGCTGGGGCTCTCTCTTTTTCATTCATGTAACCGACCATGAATCCCAACATGCCTCGCATGGCCCCCTTTATCGCGGCATCCACGCCCTCGATCTCCAGATCGTCATAGCCATTGGTGCAGAGAACCGCATACTTCGCATTAATCACGTTTTTGCCGGTCTCAAGAAACACGCCTTTGCCGGTGCCTGCGTTGCTGCCTGCGCCACCATCTACCGTGATCCTCTTGACCGGCGTATCCTCATGGATTCTGAACCTGCCGGGGTGCCGGTCCAGCATCCAGGAGAGCAGCTCTTCGCAAAAGAGGGCGCTATTCATCAAAACCACCCTTGCTCCCTTAGCGCACAAATAATTGCCATCTTGCGTCAGGAGCATCTCATCCAGTTCCTTTCTGGGCACTATCGTAAACAGGTATTGGTATTCTCGTGGAATGGCTCCGGCAACATCCTCTGCCAGGAGCATGTCTTCCTTGGGCAAGCCTAACCGCTCTATCAGCTTCAGCTCTCTGAGCATGAGCAGGACATCATCGATGGAAGAGAAGGCGAGATAAGCGGTGACCTCCTGCAAGTCGACATCGATTCCGGTCTCCTCGATTATCGAGTGCAGGAGTCCCCAGGCGCTATTTATCGCCTTCTGGCCTGCAGAGGCCAGATCCTCGCCAAATCTTTCGCAGAGTTCCTGCATGGAATGCTCGAAGGCGGCTAACGCCTGTCCGCCGTTATGGCCCGTGGCCCCGTGAGCCACCATGTTTTTTTCGATTAGCATTACGCTCAGGTCCGTGTCGCGGAGAAGGAAGTAAGAGGTCACCACTCCGGAAATACCGCCACCCACTATGGCTACATCTGAATTTGCATCCTCCAAGAGAGCGAAAACCGGGCGGATTCTTCTCACCTGTCTGAGCCAGGGAGAGATGTTTTCATAGGCCATATTAGTCTATCATGATTTCGATTTCTTTAATTTGTTTTGGTCGACTGTCAGGAGCATACGGCCTTGATCACCTCAGACACTTCTCCGTCAGCAAGGATGGCAAGGACGAAATCCAAAGCGGGCGAATTAGAGCTTGTCCTTGAGCAACTCGTAAACGAAATAGACCACAAATATAAATATCGCCACTCCAGCAAGGAACCACAGGGTTCTCCAGAGAGCAATGACGATTATGACTGCCAGAACCAGCAAAAGCAGTTTCTTAATACCACTATCGTTTCCCATGTCTTTTAATATGTCATCCTCCAATAAAACCGTTTGACAGAATTATATTCTCGCGAATTCCGCTTAGGGATTGGAGGGGTGCTGATCATGCCCCCTGGCTGGCAACGCGAGAATGGGGCCCTGCCCTGTTTTTAGAACGGAAAAAGGGAAAATGGATTGAGAAGACTGCAATCCGCTTCCCTGCGCCGTTACTTTGCGGTGGGATTCGACTCCCAGATACCAAAAGCATTGTTTTCAGTATCCATGCAGATTACGAAATATCCCATTCCGGGAACGGCGTTCTTGGGCACAATTATTTTACCGCCCAGCTTTTCAACTTTCGCTGCATATTCGTCCACGGACGGCACTCCGATATATTCTGTAATTTGTTGGTCTGGGTGCATTCTCTTCATCATACCCCCGCCGGGAGCGCCATAAACGTCGATCATCATATAATCCATGCCTTGCCAGCCTTCGATCTTCCATCCAAAAAGGTTGGAATAGAATGCCTTTGCCCGTTGGATATCATCCACAGGTATCTCAAAGTGTACTATACTTGGCATTTCTTCTTTCCTCCTTAAGTTGTTATGTTGTTCCGGATTCTGCTTGATCTTTTTGCCGTTACATCTTGAATAGATTTTAAGACTATTGATCAGGATTATTTCTGCTTTTTCAGGAGTTCTTCAAGGCGGTCCATGCTTTCGGTTGCCCCTTCCTTCATCCCTGAGTTGAACATGCCGTCACGATCCTCAACGGTCTGGAAGAGATCTGTGACTGTCAGTTTCGTTTTGCCTCCGAACTCTTCAAAGGCCGACGTTTCAAGTATCACATGGCCCGGCATGCCTTCAAATTCAAAGGTATGGACTTCTCGCTCCGGCGGCACAATTTCCCGATAGACGCCATTAAAAGCGTACTTATTGCCATCCTGGTCGCGCTGGATGAATCGCCAAACTCCTCCCGGTTTCACCTCCATCTTTTCAACGGTAGTCGTAAATCTTTTCGGCCCCCACCACTGCGGTATAAGATCAGGATTTGTGCTCGCCTTGAACACCAGCTCGCGCGGCGCGTCAAAGATGCGAGTTATGACGACCTCCCGATCTGACGCAAACTCAAACTTTGGGACATTTTTCCCGGATATAATCGATTTCTCCGTTTCCAGGTATTCTGCAAGCTTGTCGAAGGATTCGTTCCAGCCCTGCTCTGCGCCCTCACCATCCGGGCCTGCTGGCATGCCTGCATGTCGCAAGGTGAGCTTTGTCTTGCCATCGTGCTCTTCGAACATCACCGTTATCAGCATTTCAAGCGGAAAGTCTTCGCCCATACCGTAGTGCGAAGCCGGGACAATGTTGCCTTTCTCATCTGCGAAAGAATCGGTCATGACAAGTCGCTCGAATGGTACGATTTCGCGGTAGAAGCCTTTGCCCCAATAGTCCTTGCCATCGGGTGATCGCATGCAGCTGAATACCTCGCCACCCACTCGCAGATCTATCTTGAAAACCGGTGATGTAAAACCTCTGGGCCCCCACCAGTGCATGATGCGCTCGGGCTGTGTCCACGCCTTCCACACAAGTTCTCGAGGTGCATCAAAAAGGCGTGTGATGATTAAATCTCTCGTATCTCCCTTGGCCATTGGTTATTCATCCTTTGCCACAATATGTGTTTCAAAAATTATTTAAGTTTTATGACACAAACCTTAAAGATATGGCACGAAGTGCGAACGATGGGGCATTGCCCGGTCGTACTTGAGCACCTTGGCAAAATGAGTGATGGGACAGCCCAAAGGCCGGCGGCGGAAGATGTCACCCTCTTTTAGGTGTGCCTCGGGATTGAAGGGATGCAGATCCTCCCGGCAGGAGGGCTCGCCTGGAAAGCGGCGCTGGGGCAAAGCTCGCCGCCTGGCAATCGGGCCATCGGGAGCATCGAGCAGGCACTCCCCGGCGCCAGGCGGGCACGCTCACGTGCGTGGGCAGGCGGGCCCGGGAGCGGCGGAGTTGGTTGCTTTAATTCTCTCTTGAACTCGGCTATTGCGATTAGCGGCTGATTATCACTTTTTCGTCCTCAAGCCCCACCTCCACGTCATCACCCTAACAAGTCTCAACTGTCCGATTGCTCTTTGGATTTTTCCAGGAATCGCTCGATTGATTCAATAAATTCGTAGAAATCTTCCCTATGCTCAGTTAAAATCTTGTGAGCCAAAATGTCGTCGATCTTGCCGTATCTGTGGACGATTATATTTCTAAATCCTTTCATCTTTCGGATCTTTTCTGCCATATTCTGCGTTAGAATTCCAAAATTGACCAGGCTTTCCACAAAACTCTCCTCGTTTTCCGGAATGCTGAGGCGCAGGTCTGAGTTTATTATAGAGCAGACATCGATAATATTTTCGATGGCGAATTCCATTCTCTTGTAGATTCCATCCTTTACCAGCCCGAGCTTTGAGAACTCCTCGAAGCTTGAGGGAAGATTCGCCTCTACAAGGCTCACGCTGTCCTCGATGTCAGCCAATTTTGATCTTATCAGCTCTTCTCTGAGATTTCTTTTTTTCGCCATTGCATGCCTCATGTTTTATGTGAGGGATTCTATTCCCAGGTAATCGTAGTATCTGCGCTTGAAGGATTCAAACTCTTTAATGGTCTCATAGGCTTTGTCGTACATAAAGGGCGTATCATCCGAGTACAGGACCTTGCCCTTCAAGACCTGCATGCGCAAAGGAATAGGAAGCTGCTGGAAGATCTTGATATCATAGACATCATCAAAGAGCTCTGATAGGATTTTGAGGCGGAATTGGGAGGGATCTGCATCATCGTAGTATACGCAGATATCGATGTCCGAATCCTCTTTCATCCTGCCTTCTGAGGCTGAGCCGTAGAGGAATATGAATCTTACTTTATCTCCGCCGAGCGATTTAATCTTCTGCACTGCTGGATCAATTCTCTTGTGCATTATGATTGATTCTCCCTGGGCTTCTTGGCGACCATCTAGCTGATTCAGGCTCTTTAAGGGGAAAAGCTTTTCTGAGAAGTGCATTGGCCAGGTAAAGTTTATTCCTCAGCGAGACGCTCTCATGCTGGTGAGCCAGATTGATTAGTCAGGCTGAGATTCATAAAATTGTCTCAAGCGAAATGATCGAGAATGCAAATGCCGATGTCCTCAGGGGCGGGCAGGTGCTGCAGCAGGTGCACCAGCCCTACCAGGTGCACCGTTACAATTCCCTGCTTATTCTCGAGCACCTTGGCAAAATGAGTGATGGGGCAGCCCAAAGGTCAGTAGCGGAAGATGTCGCCCACTAACAGGTGCTCTTCGGGGTTGAAGGCATGCAGATCTTCCCGGCAGGAGGTCTCGCCGGCAGGAGCACTAGTGTTAAATTCCATAAGTGACAATAGTAATTTGTGAAATTATATGATATATAGAAAAATCCTGCTATACTTAACGGTGTTTACCATATGCTCGATGACCAGCATTGCATGGGGACAGGACTATCTTGGTGGAGGATACGTCGGACCTTATGGCGGTGATATGGCTCAATACTTCACAGATCCTATTTTTTACCCGAATCAACGCCCGGCATCGGAGCAGATGTACTATCCCTACTTTGGTGCGGAGTTTTTCAGGGATTATGCTTATCCTTATCAATATAGAAACGGCACATATCCCGGACCCTATGGAATATACCCGTATTATCAATCGCCTTTGTCTTCCGACTTTAGATTGAATTCTCTAGCTGGAATGACATGGGGGCCTTTCCAAAAGAACTGGTCTGCAACTATGGATTATGCGCAGAAGAAATCGTCATTAAGAGTCTATCCAAGGCCAACTTCCACTTATCCAGTCGTACAGATTCCTGCCACACTATATACAACCACACCGTCACCCACCACAGCCACAGGTGATTCTACGGCCACAATAGTATCTCAAGGCATGAGAGGATATCAGGTTTTCCTGGATGGCAATTACATAGGCACGGAGGGAATGGGGGGAGATCCGCTTGATGGAAGGTTCAGTTTCGGTGTTGTCGGCAATCAGAACCATGATATCAGGGTCTTCGATGGTCAGTTCAACTACCCAAAGACAATGTTCTTCGAAAGAGGTGGAACAAAGATAATCAACGTGGAGCCGGGAACGGCGGTCTATATCTAGATCGCCTTTCTTCTTTCAAAGATTGTGAAGTTCTGAAATTATTTCGCGATGTCCTAATTTTATGGAGTCTGAATTATAGGCCTTTTCTGAAGTCTCCAGGCTTTGGAAATTCAAGCTTCCGTGGGTTCTACTTTTTACTATCTTGTACATAGTCTTGCCTCAGTGCCGTAATCCTCGAAGAAGTAATTTCTGTGCCGCCGCTAATGAGCCTGTAAGCATAATAAAGCAGCAAAGGGCATAACTACAGCCATATTAAAGCAATTGGCTTCGAAAGCAGTAATGACTCCATCGCTGAACATCAGCGCCTG
Organism: Methanotrichaceae archaeon; assembly: GCA_963844955.1. GTDB lineage: Archaea > Halobacteriota > Methanosarcinia > Methanotrichales > Methanotrichaceae > Methanothrix. The sequence goes on from CAWJQJ010000006.1 coordinate 38,046, forward strand.
CAGAACGAGGGCAACGGATATGGCAATCACTGCCGCCCACGGTCCCAGGATGATCCAGATTATTGCAGCACCCGTCGTGGCCGATGCTGCCTCCTGGAATCGGAACATTGAACATCATTATAACAAAAGAGAACGCTGCTGCCAGGGCCAGCAGGGGAACCTGCCTGGACTTCAGCTAAGAATTCTATTAACACAGTTAACGGAAAAGTTATGCTATCATGCTATATTTATCAAATATTGGCAGATATCTTAAAATAACATTAGGAAATACGTGTGAAAAAAAGGATTGTATATGAGGAGGGAATGATCTGAGAGAGATTACCTTATTGCTGGCTCTCTTTGCATTGATTGGCATGGCCGCAGCCGATGATGAGGAAAAGGATGAACAATTGCAGGAGAATGATGCGGCATATGACGATCCGACGACATTGGAAGAGAAAAATTTAAATTTCAACTTTGAACAGAACGTGAGCGGTACGGGCTTTTTTGCGGCCTATAAATATGCCCAAATGCCGGACGCTCTTGGGACTGAAGGGCGCCTGTTCAACGGAGTTGAGGTGAAGAACAAAGCTCACGGCAGCGGAAAAATAGATACTGATTCAAATATATATGCAGAAAGTTCGTACACCAATAAAACCTGGATCAACGGCGCTTACGATGAAGATGGAGAGGAAATAGAGTTGGAAGAAGAAGCAACAAGCTCCATTCAGATGAAAGAAGACAGCAAGATGGCATATAGCCCATTGGTATTAGGGATAGGATCAGGATACTATAGTCTCAATCCCGTTGCTTTCAATTCCCTGCTAAAAGAAGAAGATTGGATAAAGAACCGCGATGGCTTGAATTCCTTGCATCACATGGTTGATCACGCTCATGGATTGAATAAGGTGCTTGATGCTCAATCAGATGCAACAAATAACACAATGAACATAGAAGAGGACTTGGTTGACGGTCGGGCACACTTTGGAGTGCTCCAGCTTCAGGGAATCCTTGCAGAGGAAGAGCCTGAAGAAGAATCAGCTGAAGATTCGGAAGAAGAGTCGGAGGAGGTTCAAGTCCTTGGCTTAGCCATGAAAAACTGGGAGAAGCCATTAATAGAATTGGACGAGGATTATATTGGGAACTTCCACATTAAGAAAAATATGAATATATATACTTACTCAGTGGAGGAGGAAAAAGAGGATTCATGGCTGCCCTGTTGTTCGGGCGGGTTTGGCGATATGAACTATGCAGATAAAAATGCCTTTAAGTCCGCAAGAGGCGTCTTTGATTGCACTTGCTTCATAGTACCGGCCAAGGCGCAATTTCCTGGATAGCAGAGGACATTTTATTAAAATTTTTGCTCTAGATTCAATTGAATACCATGCACTGTGAGGGATACAGTTGTGAGATGATAGCTCTTCCTGGTTCATTGCCCGCCTGGGATCTGAGCCTGCACCGATATATCCAGGGCGAAGGTAGGCTCGTCAAGGATTATAACCAGGGGGGGAGCAAGACTCTCCCCCGGTATCCATCTGGAATGGGATTTCAGAGGATGCCTTGATAGAAATGATTAAGCAATCGTAAATGATAATATTATTCTTAACATTTAGATCTTTCCTTCTCAGATGATCCTGGATATCTTAGGAATCGTACCGGAAAATTCTTTATAGCTCCAGGCCGATGGATCTTCTCGATTGCCTTGCTGAAGATAAGCGCCCCCTCGACAATAAAAACCTGCTCGACTCGATTCATGCACCTGGCCCTTCCGGTTATTTTGATCCTGGCATCTATGCTCCCGGCAGCGCAGGGTGTCTCCGATTCGACCAGTTCCGGCTCCATTCCCGTCTTTGGCTACCAGATAGTCAATACTTATCCTCACAGCAGCCTGGCATTCACTCAGGGCCTGGTCTACGACGAGGATGACGAGGGAGTGCTCTATGAGGGCACAGGGCTGTACGGGAGATCGAGCTTGCGGCGCGTCGACCTGGAAACGGGCCTGGTTTTGCAGCAGACCCGTCTGGCAAACGAGCTATTCGGCGAGGGGGTGGCTCTCTGGAAAGACAGAATCATCCAGCTCACCTGGCAGTCGGGCCTGGGCCTGGTCTACGGCAAAGAGAATCTGACCAGGATCGGCAACTTCAGCTACCGGACGGAGGGCTGGGGCATAACCTCTGATGGCAAAAGCCTGATCATGAGCGATGGCACAAACATTTTGCACATTATTGATCCAGAAAGCTTTGCGCAAACGGGGCAAATAGAGGTCACGGCCAACGGAGCCCCTCTTAATGGCCTAAATGAGCTGGAGTACGTCAAAGGACAGATCTATGCCAATGTCTGGCCGACAAGCCGGATAGTCATGATATCTCCTGAGAGCGGCGAGGTGAAAGGAAAGATAGACCTGCAGGGGATCTTGCAGAAAAAAGACATCCAGGGCCAAAAGGTTGACGTGCAAAACGGCATTGCTTATGACAACGGAAGAGACAGGCTCTTTGTGACCGGCAAGCTGTGGCCCAAGCTCTTTGAGATCAGGCTGGTGGCAAAAGCAGGCAGCGATTAGAAAAGATTCGGGGCCAGCCTTTGTGAATGACATGAAACTAAGATGAGATCGCCTCTTCCCAAATAAGGCCAGCCTTTTTGCGCTTTTTTAGTGAGCTAAAACTCTAATCTCCTTCGTACTTGAAGGAGAGCCTGACCTTGGCCCGGTATTCTGCGATCTTTCCATTCTCCAGCCGGACATCCAGCTCCTTGACCTCGGCAATTCTCAGGTCTCTCAGGCTTTTGGTGGCCCTGTCAACCACGGTTTTAACTGCATCTTCCCAGCTCGCTTTGGAGGTTCCGACCAGTTCCACAATTTTATATACATCTCCATCTGTCATATATCCTTCACTCCTAAAATTATATGCCATGATTGGCGCTTCTCATTGATATATTTTCCTTAGGTTGGCCAGCAAAAACCTGAAATAATATCCTGCCTCCCATGCCAGCAGCAAGGAGATGCCGATATTGACCAGAAGCACAGGGGAGCGGCCGGCAGGAGATATGTCTGCAGGCCGGGGCGTGGGAATTGATGATCTATCCGTTTATGTGCCCGGGCTCTACCTTCCCCTGGCCGGGGAGTTTTCAGCCGATCGAGGCATCGATCCCGGCAAATTGACCAGGGGAATAGGCATCGAAAATATGGCTGTGCCCGATGCCCATGAGGATGCAGCCACCATGGCCGCCATGTCGCTTCTGGATCTGATGAGGCGATCGGACCTTCGTCCGGAAGATATAGGCAAGATCTACGTGGGAACGGAATCCGCCCCGGACGAGGCCAAGGCAATGGGAACCTACATCATAGGCATGCTGGAGAAGGTCTATGGGAAGGGCTCCTTTCAAGAGTGCAGCACAGTTGAGTTTAAGGCGGCCTGCATCGCTACCGCCTTTGCCCTGGAGAGCCTCAGCTACTGGGTGGCCGCTGAAGATGAAGGGAAGAAGGGAATCGTCATCGCTTCGGACGTGGCCAAATACCCGCTTCGCTCTGCCGGGGAGTATACCCAGGGGGCAGGCAGCGTGGCCCTGCTGGTGAAAAAGAATCCCAGGCTGCTGGCCCTGGAGCAGATCTACGGCTCCTTCACCAGAAATGAGAACGACTTCTTCCGGCCCATGGGATGCACGAATGCAGTTGTTAATGGAAAACACAGCAATCAATGCTACTTGGATGCCATGCAAGGTGCATTCGAATCATTTGCCAGCAAGGCCGGGCAAAAAGGGATCATCTCGCCGGGTGCAGGCGAGTGCGTCACCGATTTTATAGATCATCTTCTCTTTCATATTCCTTATCCCAGGATGGTTGAATATGCCAGTGCGGCAATCTTCAGGCATGACTGGAAGAGCAGCCGCAAATGGAAAGACATCGAGGCTGAGATGGGAAGAGAGCCGCAGGCTCAAGAGTATGAAGATCCCGGGAAATATCTGGCGGCTGAGGCTGAGTATGCCAGGGCCTTCTCCCGGTCAAAGCATTTCTTGCAGGCCTTCGAGGCCAAGGTGAGGGATACGGCCACGCTCTCTCGCCAGGTGGGAAATATCTATACCGGATCGATCTTCCTGGGCCTGGCCAGCCTTTTAGAGCAAAAGAAGATCCAGGCGAAAGAGAGATTATGCTTCGGGGCCTATGGAAGCGGCTGCTCCGCCCTTGTCTTCTCGGCAATAGTGCAGCAGAAGGCTGCATCTGTGCCCTTGAGAGGCATATTGCAGAGGTTGCAGGAGAGAGTGAAGATATCGCTGCAGGATTATGAGAGGCTTCACGAGGGAAAGATGGAGAAGAGTGTGGTCATGCCTTCGCAGGAGTTTGCTCTGACCGGGATCGATCATCAGGGATACAGGCATTATGAATTCTGGGAATAATGGTCGGTGCTTGCCTGGCGATAAAGGCGGTCTGCAAGGCAGTTAATATTCATTTAGTTTAAAAAATTTATATTGATATATGTTGTCCAGAATCAGAAGCATGCAATTTATGCAAGGTTTCCAAGAGAAGGGGCAGGTTAATAAGTAGAGGCCGCTAAATATTGACGGATGGAAATGTCTGAAGATGAAAAGCCCACCACAAGACAATCATTGCCGCAATTCATTCCTAAATTCAAAGGCAAGAAAGTCGTGATTCGTCTGCTCTCAGGTGGCCAGCCGGTCACTGGAACAATTGAGTCATTCAACTCCTATGAGATACTACTTCTGACCGCGAAAGGCGAGCTATTGGTCTTCAAGCACGCCATTGCCACGATTGAGATTGTGGATGAGCCGCGAGGATTTAAGCCGAATCTCTAGCCTTTGAAGCAGTGATGAAGTGACACGCAAATCTTTTTTCTTCATTTTAGCTCACGGCGAATAAGCAAGATCAGAGAGGCATGCCCAGCAATGGATGGAAAGCAATATAAAATAGAGAACATAATCATCTTTAAGAAGATATCCTGAAAGGAGGTATCATATGAAGATGTATGCAAATTCGATATCTGTCTTGCTGGCGGCGGCGTTGCTGCTGGCATTGGTTTCTCCCGGATGCGGCCAGGTCGGGACGAACCCCTCTGAAGAGTCGGCAGAAGATTCACTGAATGCTCCAGGCTCGGAAGCGGCCGGTATGCGCCCCGCCGAAGGAGCTATGGAAGATCTCTTCGAGAAGGGCATCGGGAGTTCATGGGTTGGCGGCGATCCCTTTGCATCGAGCACGGGAACGGGCCTTGATAAGATGAAGAATGCAGCAAGCCCTGAATACCGGATCATAGGCTATCTCAATGTGACCTCCGGTTTAATTGTGGCACCCGATAGCGGCGCAAGCCTGTATTTCACTCCTGGCCCGGGCAGTTATCCGGTCTACGGATATTTTATTGGCGATGAAATGACGGGCATTTACATCGATTTCGACTCGTCCATCGCGAAGATATAGATAAAACAGGCAGATTTATCATGCCCACTTGGCAAGGGCAAGTAGCCCCCTGCCGGTCAAATTTTGATTTTTTTTTCAGCACTGGTCTCCTTTTATCAGGAGCACTGGAATTGCTGACTGCAAAACCACTCTCTCCGCCACATTTCCCAGGAGAAATTTTTCGAGGTCGCTGCGGCCAAGTCTACCCATGACGAGAAGGTCCATATGCAGCTGCCCGGAGACCTTGAGAATTTCATCGCTCGGATTTCCCTGGGCCAGAATCTTATGACAGGGAACACGGGCATCCTGTGCCTTATATTCAATATACTCCAGCGCAGACTTTCCCTCTTCTTTCATGAGGTCTAAGATTTTCTCTTTCAGGCCTGGAAGTGTGGCATAACCGGGCAGGTGGGCCAGGCGGAAGATATCCATTACATAAACCGCGATGACGCTGCCGTTTGAGCGGTGCGCGATATCTATGCCGACCTCTGCAGCCTTCTTGCTCGCATCCGATCCATCGGTGGCAATCATAATTTTTTTCAACATGGTATCACTAATATCATATAAATCACAGCATGTTCTTCAGGGAGAGCAGATAAAGCTGCATCTTCTCATCCCAATCTCTCTTTGCCGAAAGGCCGCAGATCTCGAATAAAACCGCTTCCACAATAAGATAGACGCGAGCTTTATCGCGGATGCAGCCCAGGAGGGATTGCCGGCCCCTTCCCATCCCGGAATGGATATGCAATTTAGGCCCTTCTTCAGATGGGTAAATTGTAGCCATGCCAAAGACCTCCCAGGCGCTCTCATAAGCCTCATAGCTCGGCATGGGAGGAACCTCTGCTGCTTTAGGACCGGTCACAGCCCGGCCATCGCGAAGAGCCCCCATGAAAAGAGCCGTACAGGCCTCAATTTTCTTCTCCGCCACAAGCTTTTGCAGTGATTCTATCAGGTCCTCCTCATGGTCAATCCTCAGGACAAAGACTCTGCCCAAACTGCCCTCTGAATATTGCATGCCAATAACCTTGGTTTTTTCCAGCCTTAACGTTTTCCCGGCCCGGCTCTTTTCAGCAGATTTTCCAGGACGCATCGCTTCCACTTGCAGGTTACCGGCTTTCCGCATCTTCCCTCCAGGAGATGGACCTGTCCAGGCCGCGATTTCAGATACTGCATGATCTCAGAATGCGCCGCACTGGAGAGCTGCATCTTTCTGTCCGGGGGAATTCGCAGCTCTCCGGTTTGCTGATCGAGATCGGAGACGCGAAGGCCTATCAGAGATTCAATATCAATGCCCGTCTCAAAGAGCAGAAGGAGAATTATCCGGTCCATGCCGCAGGCTGCATCGAGCAGCTTTCTCTTATCCTCACTGCTTAGTTCATCTATGCCCTGCACTGGAGACCAATTCCGCGGGAAGAATATCAAGAGATCGCATGGCCCGGTACATCATTTTAGCTTGCTGCAAATCTTTCTATAGGTTGATCTTGTTGATAGGAATGAATATTTCATGCCCATAAATCCGAAACGGATCCGAATCCTGTTTGAAGCTTCACAAAAAAGAGGCCCCGTGCTCTACTGGATGAGCCGCGACCAGCGCGCCGGCGACAACTGGGCTCTGCTCTATGCCCGGCAGCTGGCCCGGGAGCAGGGCAGCCCTCTGGCGGTGGCCTTCTGCCTGGCTGCAAAGTTCCTGGGAGCCACGGGCAGGCAGTACCGGTTCATGCTGCAAGGCCTCAAAGAGGTGGAGAAGAGCCTGCAGGACTGCAATATTCCCTTTTTCCTTCTCCGGGGAGATCCAGGCAGAGAGGTGGCGCGCTTTTTGAGGGAAATCGATGCTGGTGCGCTTGTCTCTGACTTTTCACCTCTGCGGGAGAGCGGGCAGTGGAAGGCGGCAGTAGCCGGTGAGACGGAAATTCCTTTTTACGAGGTGGATGCCCACAATATCATTCCCTGCTGGTTTGCCTCGCAAAAGCAGGAGTGGGCCGCCTACAGCTTCCGGCCCAAAGTGCACCGTCTTCTCGGCGAATTTCTGGATGAATTCCCTTCTTTGCAAGAGATGCCGCCGGGAAATTCTGCCTACTGGAACGATGCTGCAAGAAATGATTGGCCTGAAGCGGAAAGGGGCCATGAAGCTGACGGCGCGCCGCAGGCAAAACGGATCATCCCGGGAGAGGCGGCCGCAGCAATGCGGCTTTGCAATTTCCTGGCAAATAAGCTGGCAAGCTATCAGTCGGACAGAAATGATCCCAACCGGGACGGCCAGTCCAGGTCTTTCCCCCTATCTGCACTTCGGCCAGATCTCTGCTCAGCGAGTCGCCCTGGAGGCGGCAAGGAGCATGAAAGATGCCGGCGCATTTTTGGAGGAGCTGGTTGTGCGAAAGGAATTGTCGGACAACTTCTGCTACTACAACCAGCATTACGATGACATAGAAGGCTTTCCTTCCTGGGCGAGAGCGAGCCTAGACGAGCATGAAAAGGACAAAAGAGAATACCTCTATTCCCTGGAGGAGCTGGAGGGGGCCCGCACCCATGATGAGCTGTGGAATGCGGCCCAGCAGGAGATGCTGCTCACCGGAAAGATGCACGGCTATATGCGAATGTACTGGGCCAAGAAGATCCTGGAGTGGACAGCGTCGCCTGCAGCGGCCCAGGCTGCAGCCATCTATCTCAACGACCGGTATGAGCTGGACGGGCGGGACCCTAACGGCTACGCAGGAATTGCCTGGAGCCTGGGGGGCCTGCACGATCGCGCCTGGAAGGAGAGGGCGATCTTCGGCAAGGTGCGCTATATGAGCTACAATGGCGCCAAGAGCAAATTCGATATTAAGGCTTACATAAATCGATGGAGAATCTCATGAGTGGCAATGATGTTTCGCCCAGCATCTGGTATTACGGCCTGGCCCTGCTGGTAGTAGTCGCAGGATTTGCCGTATTTGCGCTGTCCATCTATGGCGGCATCTCTGATATGCAAGAGCAGCCTGCTGCAAATAGTAGCTCCGGGAAATGCGGAATTAGATCTCCCTGACCCCGGCGAATACACCATCTTCTACGAGAACAGCAGCTACCTTGACGGCAAGTTCTACAGCACCTCCGAACAGATATCGGGCCTGGTGGTCCGGGTGAAGGAAAAGGCCACAGGCCGGGAACTGGCTACCTACCCTGCGGCGGGCAGCTTTACCTATAGCATGGGCAGTCGCAGCGGCCGGTCCATTATGGCCTTTAAGGCTCCGGCGGCTGGCATCTACCAGATCAATTCGTCCTATTCCGGGCAGGCAGGCCCTGAGATTGTTCTGGCTGTTGGAACAGGGGTAGCCACGGGAATGATCTCTTCAATCATGCTGTCTCTGGCAGCCCTCTTCGGCTCAATCGCGATTGCGGCCGTAATTTCCTATGTCACATACAGCCGAAGAAAAAAAGCTCTTGCCAGGATTGGTGAAGATGAGAGTCTGACGAAAGGCGGTTTTGATTACCGGTAACTTGCCGCCGGCCCGGGACTTACCATCCGTTGTAGTGCACCCGCTCTTCCCTGTATCTCCTGGGCGTTGCAGGGGTTTCATTGGGGTATCCCAGCGCCAACAGCGCAAAGGGAGTTATCTCCTCAGGCAGGCTCAGACGCTTCCGAAAAGCCTCTACCCGATCTTTTAGGGGATAGACGCCCGCCCAGACGCCGCCCAGTCCCAGGGCATGCGCAGCCAGCAGGAGATTCTCCACCGCAGCAGAGCAGTCCTCTACCCAGAATCCGGGGTACTTTTCCAGATTTTTGTCGCCGCAGACCAGGATCGCCAGTGGTGCCTGCCGGCACATGGATGCAGTAGCACAAATACTTGGGACTTCATCGAGAAACTTGCGGTCATCCAATACAATGAAATGCCAGGGCTGCTCGTTTCCGGCGGAAGGCGCAAACATGGCCGCTTCCAGGAGTTCCTTCACGGTCTCGCTGGAGACCGGCTTATCTAAAAACTTCCTTATGCTCCGGCGAGTTTTTATGGCTTGCAGGGTTTCCATCGACAATACCTTCAATTGAATAAGATAGTTAAGGCATTGCTCTTATAAATTATGCTGTCTTGGCCGGCAGATAGGATTTAATGAGAACGAGGAATTTCTGCAGAAGTCGGACTATCCCCCTCTTTTTGGTAAGAATGCTATAACAATCGTTATCGGCAAGACACATTCAAAGCTTCGGATAAACTTAAGTAGCATTATGCCCAGGATTGATACCGGATCAACCTTACATTACAGTGAGCTTATGGGGCATGATATATTTGGCACCTTTTATCGAGATACGGGATCTAACAGTTCGTTTTGGTGATGTTGCAGCCCTTCGCAATATAAATCTGGTTATAGATGAGGGCGAATCGGTAGGGATCTTAGGCAGGAGCGGATGCGGCAAAAGCGTTCTCATGCATGTCCTGCGCGGGGTGGAGTCATTTCCCGGCATGTCCGGAAGCGTGATATTCCACGTGGCCAGATGCGATAAATGCCGCCACGTAGAGCCGCCCAGCCATGCCGGCGAAAAGTGCAAATGCGGCGGAGTTCTGACCCCAAAGCAGGCTGATTTTGCGACGCTGGATATAAATGATCCTCTACGGCGCGACATTGTGTACAGAATCGCCATAATGCTGCAGAGGACCTTTGCCCTTTATGGCGATGAGCGCGTGATAACAAACGTTATGCGGGCTGTAGAGGAGAAGGGAGACACCATGAGCGTTCACCGCGCCGCAGACCTCCTGGATGAGGTAAATCTCTCCCACAGGCTGATGCACGTGGCCAGGGAGCTGTCCGGCGGAGAAAAGCAGCGCGTCGTCTTAGCCCGTCAGCTCGCCAAATCGCCCATGGTCCTTCTGGCAGATGAGCCGACAGGAACCCTCGATCCGGCCACGGCCAAAGTTGTGCATGAATCCATCAAGCGCGCCGTCAAGGACTTCAATATGACCCTGATCATCACCAGCCACTGGGAAGATGTCATGATTGAGCTGACCGATAGGGCTATACTGCTGGATGGCGGAGAGATCAAGGCAGAAGGCAAGCCGAAAGATATCGCGGCTCAGTTCCTGGCCATGGCCGGCAAACTGGGCAAAAGGGAAGAGGTTGAAATAGGAGCGCCCATAATTAAGGCTAACAGCCTGGCTAAGAGATATATCAGCATCGATCGGGGCGTGGTGAAGGCCGTGGACAATGTCAACCTGGAGGTAAATGAGGGAGAGATATTCGGCCTGGTAGGCGTTTCCGGGGGCGGCAAGACCACACTCTCCAAGATGGTGAGCGGCATTATCACACCCACCGGCGGCAGCATCTCGATGCGAGTAGGAGACGACTGGGTGGACATGACCGTGCTCGGCTCCAACGGCCGGGGGCGCGCTACAAAATACATCGGCATCCTCCATCAGGAGTACACCCTTTACCCCTCCCGAAGCGTTATCGAGAACCTGACTGAGGCCATCGGCCTCTCCCTGCCCTTTGAGCTGGCGGAGAGAAAGGCCATCCACACGCTGGAGACGGTGGGATTCACAGAGGAGCAGGCGGAGTCGGTCCTGGCCAAGATGCCGGATGAGCTCTCCGAGGGAGAGCGGCATCGGGTGGCCATGGCACAGGTGCTGATCAAGGAGCCGAGAATAGTAATCCTGGATGAGCCCACGGGAACCATGGATGCGATTACCAAGATTGAGGTCACGAAATCCATCCTCAATGCCCGCCAGGAGCTGGGAGAGACATTCGTCATTGTCAGCCACGACATGGACTTCGTGAAAAATGTCTGCGATCGAGCCATGCTCATGCGCAACGGTCAGGCGATTTTCACCGGTCTTCCCAGTGAAGTCCTAGCCAAGATCACAGAAGAGGAAGAGAAGGAGATGCTGGGGAGTTAATTTTGAGAGTCTTCGTTGATGGCAGAGAGATCGAGATAGTGCCCGGAGCGCGGCTTGGCGATGCCCTGGGCAAGGCTGGCGCCAATCCTGCGAATGGTGCAATTGTTGGAGTGGTCAAAGGCCGGGGCGAGAAGAGTCGCCAGACCAACTCCTATTGGCTGCAAACCAGCAAGGGCAAACTGAGAATAGAGCTGATTGATGGCGATCTGCAGAAGATCTGGCACGAGAGCGTGGACAAGATCTCCGGATCAACTGTCAGATGGGCCTCGGCGGACGGGGTCGCCTTTGGCCCATTTGCCTCCAACCTCTCTTTTGGGCGTGACGCCAAAGAATACAGCCGATGGGAGGTATTGCTCGGCGCAGCCGGATTTGACGCAGAGAATACTCAGCTCATATTCGTCCGGAGGAGACATACGGCAGCCTATGGCACGCCAGAGGATGGCGGGCTGCTGGCTCATATTGTGGGCGGAAAGAATACCCTGGACCGACTGCAAACAGGCGATAAAATAGAGGGCATCGAGCCCATTGTGGAGTGGCAGGACATAACTGAGAAGCTGGCCACGCAGGACTTGAACCTGCCCCTGGAAGAGGACAATGAGATATTTCACAAAAGTTGAGGCGGAGCTGATTGAGGATGCGCCGATAGGAGCGGAATTCTTCCTGTCTCTGACTCGAGACGGCACTATTAAAGTTGATACAGTCTCCAGCTCATATATCTCATCCGATCAACTGCTCACCGTGCCCATAGCCTTCGAGCACCGGGAGCCGCGTCTGGAAGGACTGGTGACGGTCAGAACCAGCGGGCGGGGTTTGGGCAGGGTTTTCATATACAAGCAGGACCGCACCTCCAACCCCGGACACTCGGCCGTGGCCAGGATCACTGCCGGAATGGATATGGTAAAGCTGGCCGGGCCGGGACAGTTGATAACGGTAAATGTCTCGCCTGAGCGCATAATGCTCCTGGGCAGCAGCCTGGAGGACGCATTGACAGAGATGCAAGCTCGGGGCATCGGGGCTGAGGTAGAAGGCTACCAGGGGAAAGATGCCGTGGTGGTAAAGCAGGAGCCTGCAGCGACGATGGCCATTTTAAAGCACAAAAAGGTGCTCATTTCTGCTATTCCTTCCGCCCGTCTGATCTCCATCCAGCTTTACGATGATCTGGCTCCCCGGACCCTGGATTACTTCCGGCACGTAACCGGCCTGAAAGAGAGGCCGGTAGGGCCGTTGCCTGTCTATTTCGTCTACGAGAATACCCTGCTCTTCAAGCCGGAGATAGATGCCGTTCAGCTCAAGGAATTGCTTCCTGAAAACAAGCCTGCCGGCCCTGTGCCCGGCGGCTCAATTGCCGTTTCCAACCAGGTCTCAAAGAAGATCGGCCTGGTGGGAGTCAAGCTGGTGGATGATAAGCGCTACGGCCCGTCCGGCGAGAAATTCGAGGCCACAAATGTGATAGGCCGGGTACTGGAGCCAGAGAAGCTTAAGGATGTGTCGGAAGGGGAGACGATTTACGTCAAAGAGGTGCGATAATGCTGGTCACAAAGTATGTGATAACATCCTCAGAGTCGAATATTCTTCCCTCTGATATCGCCATGAAGATTTACGGCTCGAAATACGATGTCAATGTCAAGGAGACCTGCTTTGGAGTGGTCGTGAACGGCGAAGAGGAAGTGATAAACTCGCTGATAAAAGAGATCCGTTCTCTTGATCCTGCCGGCATATTCATCAAAGACCGGGGCTTTCCGCCGGGCGACCCCAGACGCTGCCGCGGCCGCAGAGGCGGAGGAGCAAGGCCCGGCTTTTATATGATCGAGTCTGAGTCGAAGATGCTGCCCATGATCTCCAGGGCACTGGCCTGGGAGGGCGAGGTCCCGGCCATTCCTGAAAAGAAGAAACCTCTCCCCATGAAGAGGCTGGATGAAATAATGAAAGAGGGCAAATCCTGAGGTAAATCAATGGCAAAAGTTATCGTTTATCCTCCCACCAGCATGATACTCTCGGACCTTGTGGAGAGGATGGGCCACAAGGCGCTTGTGGTTCCGGAAGCAGTGCGAAGGCTGGTTACAGAAAATGAGATTCAATCGCCGCCTTTGAATGTCACTCCCGAGGAGCCGAAGAAGGGGCTGCGCTATGCGGCTGTGGATGTTCCTTCGGGTGTGCGGGGCCGGATGGCTCTGATAGGGCCCATCATCGAGGAGGCGGAGGCGGCAATCATCGTGCAGGAAGCGGGAGTGCTGACAGGCTGCGCGGGCTGCTCTCGAACCAATGAGCTTGTCCGGCTGCTCATCAGGACCAAAGGAATTCCCGTCCTCGACTTAGCCTATCCCACAAATGATGCCGAGGCCAGAGTCTTTGTGCAAAAGATCAAGGCCTTTTTGGAGGGTTTAAATTGATTCGCATTGCTCAGCTCTCCTGCGGTTCGGAGTACAGCGGCATTCAAAAAGAGATCGAGCGCGCCGCAGAAACGGTAGGCGCAAAGATAGTCTATCCTGAGGTCTCTTTGGATGATATCCTGAATGTGGAGAGCACCTTCGGGGTGTCCGTCTCCTCAGGAGACCTCAATCTGGCCATGGCTCGGGCGGTACGCATCGTGGCCAATCCGGATCTGGCCGATGCCGTAATTGTCATGACCTGCTTTCGCTGCGCTGAGGCGGCCATCATCCGATCGGAGATTCGCAAGTTCATTCACGAGCACTCCAAGATTCCCGTCTTGAGCTACTCCTTCACAGAGAGGACGACGGCAGAGACCCTGCTCACCAGGATGGAAGCATTGGTCACCACCGTCAAGTACCGGGGCCTGCTGGCCCGTGAGAAGCAGAAGGGCGTCACTGCCGGAATCGACTCCGGCTCCACCACCACCAAATCGGTGGTAATGAGGGACAATGAGGTGATAGGCACGGGCTGGAATCCCACCACCGAGGTCTTGAAGAGCGCTGAGGATGCCTTCCAGGCCGCCCTGAAGATGGCGGGACTCTCAAAGGAGGACGTCTCTGCCGTGGGCGTAACCGGCTACGGGCGTTTTCTGGTGGGCAAGCACATCAATGCCCGGCTGATTCAGGAGGAGATCACCGTCAACTCCAAGGGAGCCGTCTTTCTGGCGGATGCCCAGAAGGGGCCGGCTACGGTCATCGATATCGGCGGCATGGACAACAAGGCCATCTCCGTGCAGGACGGCATTCCGGGCGGCTTTACCATGGGCGGAATATGCGCGGGAGCCTCGGGAAGATTCCTGGAGCTGACCGCCCGCAGGCTAGGCGTCGATATCACAGAACTGGGAAAGCTGGCACTTAAGGGCGACTTCAGGAACGTTGCCATGAACAGCTACTGCATAGTATTCGGTACGCAAAGCCTGGTCAACAGCCTCTCCATGGGCTGCAAGCCGGAAGATGTGGCTATGGCCGCCTGCCACTCTGTGGCGGAGCAGGTCTATGAGCAGCAGCTGCAAGAGGTGGAGGTCAAGGAGCCGGTGATCATGGTGGGCGGAACCTCTCTTATCGAGGGGCTGCCCAGAGCCATGGAAGAGCTTCTCCAGGTTAAGGTATCCGTTCCCAGGTACGCTCAGTACATCGGAGCGGTTGGCGCTGCTCTGCTCGTCTCGGGGCTGCTGGAGGATTAGAGATGGACCCAATGGAGGTCTTCAAGATTGAGGTCACGGGCGACGAGGAATACGGGGCTAAAAAGTACCGGGAGATCATCATGGACATCTTGCAGGATCTCGGCCTCATCCGGTCCATCGGCAGGCTTTATGTTTATGTCGACATCCAAAAGCCATTCTTTTCCGTCTACGGCCTTCTTCGCTCCGGGATTCCGCCTCTCACCGTCAAGGATGTGGGCGATGTCATGAAGGTGCAGGGCGGCTATCAGATCAAGATCAATGATGAGGAGCATATGGCCGATCTGCTCCGGGTGCTCTGGGAACGCTATGGAAGGGAGAGAGTAGAGCAACCGGCAAGGGACATCGTGATCATAGCCTCGGATACATCGCCCTCAGAGCTTATGGTGACTGACCTGGAGGCGGAGTACTTGCAGGATCTGGCCGACGCTCTGGTGAGAGTGGCACCGGAAGGCTTTCGCAACCGGCGCAATGAGATGACCAAAGACAGCTTCTTTTTCATAGCCGCTGAGGAGAGCTTGACGCCGGAGATGGTATCTGAGATCAGAGGAAAGATCCGGGAGATGGAGAATGCTTGAGCCTGTGATGTTCACCGGAGGGTTGTACAAGCACGACCTGGTCGTGGAGCTGGTAGAGGACCTGGGAGGCTACATCCTGCAAAAGAATGTTACCCAGACCGAGATCATCCTTTTGATACTGGTCCCCTCTGAGGATAAAGCTGCCCTGGAGGGGCTGGCCAAGGAGCTGCGGGGTGAATTGGTGAGAGCCCCGCTGGCCGGAACCGAGGTGGCGGTGGTAACGCCAACTCTGGCCATTCACCATCTGCCGCATGTCGCCTGCGATACAGCCGAATATCTGCGCCGGCACGGCTCCAAGACCAACATGCTGGGATTGGCCAGAGGCGTCGGTCGCGAGATCGCCCAGATCGATGAGTACGAGACGGCTCTCATAAACGAGCATGATGCCGCCGTATTCATATTCGGAAACTTTCAGGAGTGCATCAAGAAGAAGGAGAGCTTATACAGAAACATCAGCGTGCCTGTGGTGGTCACAGGCGGACCGCAGATCGAGGCCAAAGAGCTTCCCTATGCCTTTGAGTATGTCCCGTCCATCGGGCGGATGGCTCACCGATCCAGAAAGGCTACGGAGATTGGATCTTTGGACAGGATCGTCGACGCGGTGGGCAGAGCTCTGGATAAAACGAGAGCCTCCATTGCCAAGGATCCGCTCACCACCTCGCCGCCTCGCGTCATGGATGCCGTGCGCGAACAGGTGCCGGATGTGGAGTTCTCCTATTCGCCGCTGCCAATTGCCTTGAATCTCACCGGCGCGCGCGTGAAGCTGCCCTATGATGTTTATAAAGATGCGGTAAAGGCCGTAACCTTCGATGAGGGTGTGAAGCTGGGTGAGATTGCCACTATCAAGCCGTCGCGGATGAAAGATTATATACTGGTGAGGATATTGCCCGCTTCTGAGACCGGATTCGTTTTCTAAGTCCTGGTGCGGGTCTCAGAAAGAGGAGAGAGCATGAGCTTTGAGGATGAGCTGGATGCCATTTTGGTCAAAGGCAAGGAGAAGGCAGCAGACGATATTTTAAAAGCGGTGGAGAGCGCTTACGGCGAGGTTCCCTATGTATTTTCATTTATGCAGGATAACCCCGAGATCCTCATCACCAAGGTGCTGCACAACAATGCCATCCAGCGAAGCTCTACCTTGGACGCCAAGACCATCGAGCTGATCTCGGTTGCCGTTTCCTCGGCCATGAGGTGCAGCCACTGTCTGAAGCTTCACATCCGCATCGCCTCCAATCTGGGCATCCCGGACGACCAGATTGCAGCAGCTGTATTTCTGGCAGGAAACCTGGCATCGGCCAGCGTGCTGGCCACGGCCACCCGCCATCTGGATGAGGAGAGGGATGTCTGCCGGGTCTGCGAGATAGGCAGCAAAGCCTGCGAGATACACGGTGAGAAGAAAGATTGATTCATTCGCATCATCGCCGTGGGGCGTCTGCGGGAGAAGTACTGGCAGGATGCGGCTGCGGACTTCTCCCGCCGCCTTCGTCCCTATGCCCGCCTGGAGTTGATTGAGGTGCCCGAGGCGCATATTAAAGAGGCGGCCTCACAGGCTGAGGAGAAGAAAGCCATGCAAGAGGAGGCACTGACTATTCTCGGGAAGCTGAAGCGTCACAGCGGCCCGGTTATTGTCCTGGATCGAATGGGAAAAGCGCTTGACTCGCCAGAGCTGGCCTCCTGCCTGCACAGGGCCGTCCTGGAAGGAAAGACAGAGGCGGCCTTTGTCATCGGCGGGCCGCTGGGGCTCGCGCCTGAGGTTCTAGAGAGGGCGGACCTGCTCCTATCCTTTTCCAGAATGACCTTCCCTCACCAGATGATGAGGATCATTCTGCTGGAGCAGATCTACCGGAGCTTTCGCATCATGCACCGTGAGCCTTACCATAAGTGATGGCTGATAAGCGATAATAGATTAGAAATTAAAAAAAGAATGCTCAGGAATTAGATCTTCTGGCGGTAGCACTTCCGTTTTCCGCCAGCTCTTCCATCTCATAGAGCTCGTAGCTGCCTTGCAGCTCGCTGCTGAGCAGGTTCATATCCAGCCTGTAGTCCTTCTGCTGCTGCACTAATTTTACATCCAGGCTTATGCCCTCGTCGGATATGGAGCCGGTGGCGGTAGCTGGAATATCCAGGCCCCCTTCGATAAGAGTGCCGTAACCCTGCAGCCGCTGTCCGGTCTGGATCAGTATCAGATCGATAGCTTTTCCTGCATCCTGCTCTGCCGGGCTTCCGTTCGGATCCTTTTCCAGCATGACCTTCCACTTTCCCGCCAGGTCGATGGGAGGTGCCTCATTCACAACGGCAGCGGTGTTATTCGTGCTCGCTTTTTGGCTCTTCTCATCCGTCTCGTTCGTCACGATTGTCGCGCCGTCGGCATTTGCCGTGGCACTGCTCCCGGTGGAGGATGCCACAGCATCGTCGAACATCGGATCCTCAAGAAAATCGGTATTGTCCCTGATTACCCATTTCCCGCAGCCTGCATAGGCCGGGCTGGCCAGCACTGCCAGGATCAATACCGCGCTTACGATTAACTGGCTCTTCAATTTGTGGTCCTCCTTTAAGTGATTGGATGCATGCTTTTATTCATTTTGCTCTTGATTTTGGTGCTGTCCCCTCTAAGAGGCAAATCTGGTGGCGGTAACATTCCCCTTGCCGATCAGATCTTCACCGGAATACATCTCGTAGCTTCCGGAGATGACCCTATCCACTTTCACCAGCTCCAGATCTATGCTCTTGTCTATCTTGTTGCCGTATTCGCTGACTACGGTATTAACCTCAAGACTCATGGAATTGCCGGAAACTGAGCCTTTGGCGCTGACCTGGAGCTTGGTGTTCTGCTCATTGAGAGTCCCCATGCCCATGACGCTCTCGCCGGTCTGAATAAGTGTGAGTGGATTTAATGTAGCGCCCTCATTCTCCAGCTTTATCGTCCACTTGCCCTCCACTTCCATGATCTCGGGCTCCTTGAGCTCGACCTGGGCTGGCTCAACCTCCGCAGTCTCTGCTATTGCCTGTGTGGCAGCCTCAACCGGGGCCTTGGGCGAAGGGTCCGGCATTTGCATATTTGGCCCGCTGACCGGTGCGGTCGTGCGCGACCTCTCGTCGGGAGCCACTCTCGGCTTGCTCTCAATGGGATCGGAGGTTCTCGATTCAGGATGAGCATCAGAAGTGGCGAACGAGGTATCTGCATAAGCAGCATCATATTCGGTATTTAGAACAGAGGTTGATGCGGCGGACGACGTATCCGGGACGTCTGCCGTTGTTGACGCAGGAGTCACATCAACATCTCCCTTTTGAGGGATCGCGCCAATGATATAGCCCGTCTCCCGGCTGTCTTCAGCAGCAGCAGATCCGGCACGCATTACCCGGACGGTAATCTGGTTTTCTCCCACATCTGCCTCGGTGGTATTCCAGGTCCAGGTGCTTTGCTCTATCCAGCCGGTCTCATCCCTCAAATCGCCGCCCGTCGATGGTCCTTTGAGCAGAAAATTGTAGAGCATCTTTTCATTATTGGGATTGGATGCTTCTGCCTTCCAGGTTATAGCCACTCCCGGGCTCTGGGGACCGGGTATATCCGGACTTATATTCTGAATTGTTGCATTTTGGCTGGCCTTGGCAACCTCTCCCAGAGTTACAGCTGCCTTTGCAGGAGCGGATGGTGCAGAGGGCGATATGCCAGACGTACCCTGGTTTTGATTTTTGCTCACATAAAAGTCAGTATCCCCCGAAGTGTCTCCCAGAGGATTTGAGCCGCATCCCTGCCCTAAAGCCGCTATGCTGAGCAGAAAGGGCAAAGCTGCCATACAAAAGAGCACAGCTATGCAAAGAGACAATATCTTGCACTTCATCTATCCTAAACCTCCACCATTCTCAACAGGCCATCGGATTTGCCACGGTTTAAAGCTTCCCCTTGGAAACGTCATTCAACGAAGAAATCCCTCTGGCATCCGTCCTTCTTGCACCCGTCCTTATCCCTCGTTAGCTTTATCAATCATTAAAGATCTTAATGCTAGAACGGCCCGGTTGGCCGAGGGTGATTGAGCATGAATGCGTGGGATCGCTTTATTTGGTAAAATTCGATTTCTAGACACTACCTTGCGTGACGGTGAACAGACACCGGGCGTCTCGTTAGGTATGGATGAGAAGCTCGCCATTGCCCAGGCGCTTGACTCTCTGGGAGTGGATGTGATTGAAGCCGGCTCTGCCATGACCTCAGAGGGAGAACGGCTGTCGATAAAAGCAGTTGCCGATTTTGGACTCAGGGCTGAGATATGCAGCTACGTTCGGGCTTTGACCGCAGATATCGATACGGCTTTAGGCTGCGATGTAGATTCCGTGCATCTAGTGGTGCCTGTATCGGATCTTCATATCGAGTGCAAGCTCAAATCCGATCGAAAATCGGTGATAAATAGGGCCGTGGAGGTGACAGAGTATGCCAAAGATCACGGCCTCGTCGTGGAGCTGTCCGGAGAGGATGCCAGCCGCGCCGATCAGGATTATCTGGTAAGCCTTTACATGGCCGGCATCGAGGCCGGAGCCGATAGGCTGGCTTTTTGTGATACCGTGGGAGTGCTGGTTCCCGAGGTGACGGGGCAGATCTTTTCCCGGCTCACTCAATTGGGAGTGCCGATCAGCATACACTGCCACAACGATTTCGGCATGGCCACCGCCAATACCGTGGCGGCGCTTCGGGCCGGTGCGGCCCAGGCGCACGTTACCGTGAACGGCATAGGTGAGCGAGCCGGCAATGCCAGCCTGGAAGAGGTGGTAATGACCCTGGAATCCCTTTACAAGATCAACACCGGCATCAAATGCCAGGATATCTACCAGCTCTCTCGACTGGTCTCGCGCATGACCGGCCTTCCTATGGGCCCCAACAAGGCTATTGTGGGAGAGAATGCCTTTACGCATGAGGCTGGAATTCATGTGCACGGACTCCTGGCGGATACCAGGACATATGAGCCGATGCATCCGGAGACCGTGGGCAGGAAGAGGCGCATAGTGCTGGGCAAGCATGCCGGTCGCGCCTCGGTGGAACTGGCCCTGCGCGAGTTCGGCCTCTGTGCCAGCGAGACGCAGCTCGCCCAGATAGTGGCCCGGGTAAAGGAACTGGGAGACAAAGGCAAGCGCGTCTCAGATGCCGATCTGCAGACAATAGCCGACACCGTGCTCTCCATTCAAATGGAGCCTAAGGTTAAATTGGAGGAGGTAACTGTGGTGGCCGGAAATACGGTAACTCCCACGGCCTCGGTCAAGATCCAGCTTAACGGGGCAGAGAAGCTGGAGGCGGGAACCGGCGTCGGGCCGGTGGATGCGGCCATAAATGCCATAAAGCGGGCAATATCAGGTGTGGCGGATGTGAGGCTAGAGGAGTATCATGTGGACGCCATAACGGGCGGAACAAATGCGGTTGTAGAAGTATGGGTGACGATGGCAATGGCAGACAGGAAGATAACGGCTCGGGGAGCCGACGCTGATATAATCATGGCATCGGTCGAGGCGGTGCTGGAGGGCATCAACCGGCTGATGCGCCTGGAAGAGGAGGATAAAGCCAAATGTCTCTAAAGATGACGGGTGCCCAGGCGGTACTGGAGAGCCTGAAGAGAGAGGGCGCAGATGTAGTATTCGGGCTTCCCGGCGGGGTGCTGCTGCCTCTTTACGACGCCATCTACCAGTCCGATATTCGTCATATTCTGGTGCGCCATGAGCAGGGGGCAGCGCATATGGCGGACGGTTACGCCAGGGCCACCGGCAAAGTTGGGGTGTGCATCGCCACCTCCGGGCCGGGAGCGACCAACCTGGTCACCGGCATCGCCAATGCCTACATGGACTCCGTGCCCATGGTGGCCATCACCGGGCAGGTTAACACCTGGCTGATTGGCAAGGACGCCTTTCAGGAGGCGGACATAACCGGGATCACTCTGCCCATTACCAAGCACAATTACCTGCTGCGAAGCGCGAAAGACATCACGCGCGTCTTCCGGGAGGCTTTTTATATCGCGCGCACCGGAAGGCCCGGACCGGTGCTGATCGATCTGCCCAGGGACGTGACCGTGGATGAGGTGGAGTTCTCCTGGCCGGAGGTGAATCTGCCCGGCTATCACCCTTCCATCAAGGCACATGAGATGCAGATCAAGAAAGCGGCCAGGGCCGTGATGGAGGCGGAAAGGCCTGTCATTTACGTAGGCGGCGGAGTCAAATATGCCGGCGCGCACGGCGAGCTGTTCAAGCTGGCCACCAAGATCAACGCCCCGGTCACTACCACGCTCATGGGTGTGGGCTGTTTCCCTGAGGATCATCCTCTCTCCCTGGGCATGCTGGGCATGCACGGCACGAAGTATGCCAACTATGCCATTCAGGAGTCCGACCTGATTTTGGCCATTGGAGCGCGGTTTGATGACCGGGTGACAGGCAAGATCTCCAGCTTCGCCCCGCGGGCCAAGATCGTTCACATCGATGTGGACCCGGCTGAGGTGGGCAAGAATGTGCGGGTGGACATCCCCGTGGTGGGGGATGCGAAAAATGCCCTGCTGGGGCTCATCAAGGAGGTAAGCCCGAAGGCAAGGGGGCCATGGAATGAGAAGACGGAGGAATGGAAGAAGGACTATCCTCTGCGCTATATCCCTGACATGA
The DNA here is from genome assembly GCA_963844955.1 of Methanotrichaceae archaeon. GTDB lineage: Archaea > Halobacteriota > Methanosarcinia > Methanotrichales > Methanotrichaceae > Methanothrix. The sequence continues at coordinate 60,099 of CAWJQJ010000006.1, forward strand.
ATGTCATCAAGCCCCAGTATGTGATTGAGAAGCTGTGCGAGCTTGCGCCCGATGCCATCATCACCACGGAGGTGGGGCAAAACCAGATGTGGGCAGCACAGTTCTTTGTGCATAAGGACCCGAGCAAGTTCATATCCTCGGGTGGCCTGGGAACTATGGGATACGGCTTTCCTGCGGCCATCGGGGCCAAGATGGGCCGGCCGGAGTGCGATGTCATCGACGTGGCCGGGGACGGAAGCTTCCTCATGAACAGCCAGGAGCTGGCCACGGCGGTCGTCAACGACATTCCCGTGAAGGTGGCGGTGCTCAACAACGGCTGCCTGGGAATGGTCCGGCAGTGGCAGGAGCTGTTCTTTGAGAAGAGGTACTCGGCCACGATTCTGGGCCGCACCAGCCCCGATTTCGTGAAGCTGGCCGAGGCCTACGGGGCGGTGGGACTGCGGGCGACGAAGCCCTCCGAGGTCGAGCCGGTCATTGCAGCCGCTCTGGCCACGGACCGGCCGGTCGTCATGGACTTCATCGTCAATCCGGCGGAGAAGGTCTCGCCAATGGTTCCGGCAGGGGCAACGCTGAGCGAGATTCTGGAGCTGGAGTGGTGTGACGAAGCGCAGGCCTGTCATCTGGAGAAGATCTATGCACAGGGCAGGAAAGATGTCCTGGGCCAGGAGGGATTCTAGATGAAGCACACCATAGCCGTCATAGTCGAGAACAAGTCCGGTGTTCTCACCCGCATCGCCGGCCTGTTCAGCCGCCGGTCCTTTAACATCGACAGCCTCTCGGTGGGGGCGACGGAAAATCCCGATTACTCGCGCATGACCATGACCGTGCAGGGCGACAGAGACGTCCTGGAGCAGGTTATAAAGCAGCTCTCCAAGCTGATCAACGTCATTCGCGTCAGCGAGCTTGATCCATGTGAATCGGTGGAAAGGGAGCTGGCCGTCATCAAGGTGAGCGCGGACAAAGATACCCGCAGCGAGATCATGCAGATTGTGAACATCTTCCGGGCCAAGATCATCGATGTCTCGCAGCGTTCCATGATCATCGAGGTGACGGGGGACGAGGAGAAGATCGATGCCATTGTGCAGCTGCTGCGCCAGTTCGGCATAAAGGAGATGGCCCGCACCGGCAAGGTATCGATGGTGAGGGGCGCGAGGGTCATCAAAGCTTGAAGGATTCGCGGGCTGCCTGACAAAAAAGCAGGCAGCCCACGAATCCATAATTTTCGCGATTATTATGACTTTAAGAATAGTGAAAAGGAGGAATGAAATTTGGTGAAGATATACCATGAAAAGGATGCAGATTTGAGGGTGCTGAAGGACAAGACCATCGCCATAGTGGGATGGGGAAATCAGGGACACGCCCAGGGAGAGAACCTGAAGGACTCCGGGCTGGATGTCATCGCTGCCGACCTGCCCGGCACCAGGGCCTGGAAGAGGGCGGAAGAGGACGGAGTGAAGGTCATGTCTGTGGCCGACGCCGCCAAGAAGGCGGACTACATTCAGATCCTTCTGCCGGACGAGTACCAGGGCAAGATCTACCGGGAGCAGATCGCACCTTACCTGGAGGAGGGCAAGGTCCTGGGCTTCTCGCACGGCTTCAACATTCGCTACTTCCAGATTGTGCCGCCCGAGAACGTGGACGTGGTCATGATAGCGCCCAAGGGTCCGGGCGACCTGGTGCGCAGAACCTATCAGGAGGGCAAGGGCGTGCCCTGCCTGGTGGCCATAGAGCAGGATGCCTCCGGATCGGCATTGAAGAAGGCGCTGGCCTATGCCAAGGGCATCGGCGGCACGAGGGCGGGCGTCATCGAGACTACCTTTACCGAGGAGACGGAAACCGATCTGTTCGGCGAGCAGGTGGACCTGTGCGGCGGCGTGACCGAGATGATCAAGGCTGCCTTCGAGACACTGGTCGATGCCGGATACCAGCCTGAGATCGCCTACTTCGAGGCCTGCCACGAGCTGAAGCTGATTGTGGACCTGATCTACGAGGGCGGATTCATGCGCATGTGGAACAATGTCTCCAACACGGCAGAGTACGGAGGCATGACCCGCGGCCAGAGGATCATCAATGAGGAGTCCCGGGCAGAGATGCAGGAAATTCTGGCAGAAATTCAGTCTGGCGAGTTCGCCCGCGAGTGGATTTTGGAGAGCCAGGCAGGCATGCCTGTCAAAAAGTCCCTGGAGAAGATGGAGGCCGAGCACCCCATTGAGCAGGTGGGAGCGGAGCTGCGGGCCATGATGCCCTGGCTGCAGAAGAAGTAAGGTTTATATTGTGGGAAGTAGTAGCAAGGTGTCGGACGGGTGCGGCTACACCTGCGCCCGGACGCGATGCCATGTTATTATGGCCTCGGGATAAACACGATTATAACCCAACAACCAACAACTACATCACAGGAGGGAGGAGCAGTTCCAGAAGCGCGGCCACTGTGCCGCGTTTCGGGGGCTGTAATTTTACCGAATCATTTATAAGTTTTGAACTTGTTGCGTAACGCAAAAATAACAGGTAGTAATGCCTTGAATATTAATGATCTTTTGAATAGAAAAGAGCTTGTTTTATTTATAATACAGGTGTTATTATTTATAGTTCAAGTTTTAAGTCTTGGTTTCCTGGGATTATATGTATGGAAAACGTGGCAAATGGCCTCGTCTACAAGAGAATCAGCTAAGGCTTCTGAAAAAATGATAGAGGAAATGAAAGATGCACGGGATCAAGAGAGTGCACCATATGTTGTTCCGTATATTAATATTAATAAACACATGATTTTTTTCGGCATTAAGAACATTGGCAAAAGCGTTGCTAAAAATATTAAAATCAAACTGCGCGCGGCCACCCCACCCTGAAGGGATGGGGTATGCTTCGGGCCGCGCGCACGCCCGGTTAGCTGGAGATCAGAAATCATCGAGCCTTCTTTGCCCGGATTCCCGCGATCTGCAAACTTGCGACTCTGCTTTTGGTTTTCCCTGAGATTCCTTAATATAGTGCTGTATTGTGTCAGCAGTCACATTTCCTACAGATCGAAAGAATTTGCCACTTGACCACAAGCTTCCACCCCAATATCTTTTTTTCAATTCGGGATGAAGCTTGAACATTCTATATGAATTGCCTCCTTTCAAAAATTGAACGACTCTTGAAAGAGAATAGCTCGGGCGGAATTCCAGGAACAGGTGAACATGATCATCTACAATTTCCATTGCATGAATTTTATAGCCTTGCTCCATGCAAATTTTGCTGAGAACTAGCTCGCAATCCTTTTTAACTCGCTTATCATAGAATATCTTGTATCGATACTTTGGCACCAGTACGATGTGGTAGGTAATTTGACCATAGCCATGGCTGAAGCTGCGCAATTCCAACGCGTATCACATCCTAGCCATAGGTGGGTGGCACCACCTGTGGCTAAAGTGCCAAATACGATTTCATTTTAAAAGAAGCAACGGTTGATCGATATGAGTTAACGCAAAAAACGGCGAGGGTTCACTTCATCCCCAACCTGAAGGTTGGGGTATTCGTGACCCTCTGCACTCCCGATGTAATAAAAGTTGAACCAGATCTCAAGAGCAGCATATTTGGAGATAAAATTCGTGATCTTTCTCTTATTAAGAATGGCCTAAGTTCCCTTCCGCCTGGTCATGAATTGGGTACTATGCTCGACGTTTCGCATATCTATTTAAACCGAGAAGATTTCCCGATGAGTTATTCTGTTAAGGTTTCTTATGAAGGAGGTCTTCATAAGGAAGCAAGAGATTACGAGCAAGTCTTGGACCTTTCAGCTTATAAAGATATAATTCCTGATAATGAGATGAATTTGGATGATGTAGTGAAACGCTTAGAGGATCTATCAAAATATGACAAAAAAATAAGCGAAGAATTAGAAAAAATAGAGAAGAGTATTGCTAGAGGAATTTGGATAAAAAATCCGGATCTTTCTATTTCTTATTCCCAATTGGATTATGTATCATGGAAAGTCATCGCTGCATCAAAACTCAGAGAATTAAAAGTTGTGCTAGAAGGTATGACTAGAGGCTCATCATATTCCTTTTGAGCGATAATAAAAATAGAATGGATTCCATAATTGCACAAATCCTAGTCATTGCTTCAAATTATCCTATAGAGGCTGATTCCAAAATTGGTGAAGATTTGAATTCTTTTGCCTTTAAGATTTTAGAATTTTCAAGATCGTTGCCTTTCTTAATTGGAATGGGATCAGATGGATTTAATAAGGAAATAAGTATATTCGTAACCGACATCGATATTTTGATCAATAAATTAATATAAATTCATCTATTTGAATACCTAGTACGGCCGCAGTTTACTTCCTTTTAGCTCAGGCTAAAAAAATAGCTAAGAGAGAGCAGCCAGATGCAGGCAAAGCGGCCTCATTTTAGCGGCAGAATATTTCTCCTGTAATACGCAAGGGTTTCCAAGCTGGAGATCTGCTATGATCTCTTTATGCCATTTGTGGTTAGTTCGTCTTTTAGGTTATTTATAATTATTAGATAATAATAATCACAAATTGCCATCGGTTCCCAAATCCAGCCCTCAAAGAAGAGCCGCCCAGCCTGATGCTAGCTTCACCTGTCCTCCCAAACCCGACCGGGCCCCAGCCCCCTCATACGAGCGCTTGCCGGGCAGGCCAGCCCGCCCTGACAACAGCGCGGCAACCCGGACGGCCTCGGCCCACGGGCGGCGAGCCCCGAGCGAGAGCCGGAAGCCAGGCAAGGCAACCACGGTCGAACGGCAACCGGGCGCTGCTGCCCACATCCCCGCAAGGATAGCGATGCTGGAGACTACCAGGAATTCCTCCTCAAAAGTCTCTGTGCGTCCTCTGTGCGCTCTGTGAGCTCTGTGGTGAAATCGTTAGTTGTTAGGCAATAATTTTCTGCCAATAGTAACCGCAAATCGTCATCGGTTACAAAATCCAGCCCCAGGAAAAGCGCCTCAGCCGGAGCCCAGCTCTTCCTAGCTTTCAGGCCCGACCGATCGTTTCCCAAAATCCAGCCCTCTGGAAAAGCCGCCTCAGCCGGAGTCCAGCTCCGCCTGTACTCCAGGCCGCGACCGGGCCTCCTGCCCCCGGACACGATCGCTTGCCAAGCAATCCAGCCCGCCCTGACAACAGCGCCGCAACCCCGGACGGCCCGGCCCACGGGCAGCGGCCACGAGCGCAGCCCCGAGACGTGAATGCATCGCCGGTGGGCTTGACGTGCGCGGCTGCTCGCTCTCGCGAGGGATCGCCAAGCTGAAGACTGCCGGCAATCGACCTCGATCACCCAAAGATTAAATGCTTTAACAACAGCTTAGATCAATAAAATAGGTGCATTTTAATGAGCTGTGCAGCCATGAGCTTTCAGGATCTGATTGAAGCGGTCGAGTCCATGCCTCTCGATGATCAATTCATGCTGGTTGAACTGATCAACAAACGCATCAAAGAGAAGCGTCGAGCTGAGCTGGTTGCAGAGGTCCAGGAGACGAGAAGTGCGTTTGCAAGAGGCGAGGTTAAACGAGGTACATTTGAAGACCTGATGAAGGATCTGAAAGATTGAATACACTTGTATGGAGCCCTGGCTTCAAGAGAACCTTCAAGCGCTCAATACGGCGCAGGCCAGATCTGCAAGATAAGATTTAGCATGCATTAAAACTGCTCGCAAATGATGCACTTCACCCGTCTCTCCATATTCATAAGCTGAAAGGAGACCTGGCAGGTTCCTGGGCCTGTACAGTCGATTTCGAATATCGCATTGTATTTGAGTTCGTGCGGGATTCCGAGACTCAAGAAGAGATTATCCTGCTTGAGGCGGTTGGCACTCACGACGAAGTCTACTAATTAGCTTCATCTACATGAGCCAGTCCACACAAAAGAAACCTGCTTCAGCCTGAGGTCCATTTTAACCTGATAACAGATCCAGTCCGGTCTCCTGCCCACCCGAGTGTGCCTGCGCATGCAACTTGGCTCGCCCGGACGATAGCGCCGCATGCCCGGACGGCCCCGGCCCACGGGCGGCGGCCATGAGCGAGAGTCGGGATCCGAGCGTCGTTATCAACCATCGATAAGATTATCCTTTTCAGTCTTTATCTTCTCCAGAAGCATGCAAGGCCTTTTTATAAACATCATCCCCTATCCAGAAACCGGCATCATTTCTTAGCCTATCAAGTTCTTCTCGGAGAGATGATATTCTTCCTTCTCGCCTAGCTCGGATCAAGATACCAATCACGCCGGTTATGTTCAATCCATAGACTCTGGCTGTCCTTCTAGCCTCGCTCTCGTCCAGAAATACAACCTCTGCAGTTAGCTGAACCGCGAGAGCTATTGTCTCGGATTCGCCTTCATGCAAATCCTTTTGCAGAAGACTGATAAAAGTTCGATTTGCCGGATCAACGACTTCTATCCATCCTGCTTGCCTTCCATGATCCACCTCAGAGGAGCCCGGCCATTCTCGACCTTCTTGCACTACCTCTTTCCAAACGGCCGGTGCAATGAAAATCTTTTTATGAAACTCACGCAAGAGGTCCAGACGCCCAATCTTTGCCAGATGAATCAGCGTTGAAGAATCACTTATAGCACCCAGCATATCTTAGATCCTCTTGAAGCTCTTCTTCCCGGTAATGCCGCTTGATTTTACGCTGACCAAGAAGATCTTCGAACTGAAGACGAGTCAGCCCACTGAGAGCTGAGGCTTTTCCAGATGAAAGCATCCCTCGCTGGTAAAGTGCCAGAGCTAACTCTTTGTAAAGCTCTGCTTCTATATCATCAGGCGGAACCCTAAGGGCATTGACTATCTCTTCCGGGATCTTAAGAGTCCTGGCGCTCATTTAGATTCATGCTCCATTTCATAATAATAGCAGAGATCATTCATTAAGCTTTGGCCAGATTGAAGGTATTTCGAGCTCATGTAGTCTACAGATCGATTAATGAGCCGAACAGTCGAACTCATGCGTCAGCTAACAAGTTCTTGTCCCGCAATCCAACCCGCCCTGATGACGTCGCCGCAAGCCCGGAAGGCCCGGCCCACGAGCGACGGCCACGAGCCAGAGCCGTGAACCCGAGAAAACATGCGACACAGATCCGCTATTTATCATTTATCTCTTGCAGAATCTCCCTAATCCTGGCCTTTAAAATCGGCATATCAAGCTCTGCGGTCTCCCAGACTTGTTTGATATCAATTCCAAAGTACTGATGCACGAGAATGTTTCTTAAGCCCACAATGTCGGCCCAAGGAATGTCTTGATTGCATTCCGTCAACACATCTGAGAGGTGATTCGAAGCTTCGCCAATCACCTGAAGATGATGAATTATCCAGACTTGCGTTCGTTCGTCTTCGGCAAAGGCCTGATAGCCAATAGAAACATACTTCTCAATATTTTCTATGGCCTCGTTAGTATCACGGAGACGCTCCTTGTCATTTCTCAAAGAGGCACCGCCTCGCTCAGGACTCGGTCTCGAATCCGCTCTCGCAGGCCACGGTCACTGACTACATCGACCTTGATTTTCAGCAGGGATTCAAGCTCTCGGATCATGGCGGAATGGCTAAGCAAAGTTGCGCCTGGAATAAACTCTACCAGGATATCGAGGTCGCTCTTTGAGTCTGCCTCTCCTCTGGCAACTGAGCCAAAGATCCTGACATTGCGAGCGCCATGCTTTGCAGCAATCTTTAGAATCTCCTCTCGCTTTTTATTCCGGAGATCTTCAATACGCATAAATTATCATTCGCCGTTCAAGAAGATCAAAGCTTCGATCCAGATGGTTGCATAGCGGCGACTATATCTTTCCAAAGAATCCAGACACAGGGAAAGTCCCCTAAAAGGCTCCAGTTCCACCTTGACTCCAGGCCCGACCTGCCTCCTTCCCGCCCTGACAATAGCGCCGCAACCCCGGACGGCCCGGCCCACGGGCAGCGGCCACGAGCACAGCCCGAGCTGGTGATGCGCCGGCGATGGGCAGCCGGGCGCTGCTGCCCACAGCCCCGCAAGGATGATGCTGGAGACAACCTTGAAGTCTCCCAAAACGTCTCTGTGCGCTTTTCGCACCTCTGCGTTTTTCTTCTCGTAACCTCAGATTTTAATTCTCCCACTACGATTATTAACCGCAGAGCCTCGCAATCTACTTATTTTGTAAACAATTGAAAAAAAATGCACTACATCTGAGCAATAGCCGTCTCTGTCCGTTCGTCATCCGCGTGCTCTGCGCCTCTGCGGTTCGATCCGTAGCTGCTAGGTTATAATTTTCACCCAATAATAATAGGAAACGGCGATCGTTTCCCAAAATCCAGCCCCTGGAAAAGCCGCCTCAGCCGGAGTCCAGCTCTGTCTGACTCCAGGCCCGACAGGCCTCCTGCCTACGAGCGCGCGCGTGCAGAGGGCCCGCCTGGCGAAAGGCAACGCAGACCAGCAAGGCCCGGCCCACGGACGGCGGACAGTTTAGCGATACTTGGGTGTAAGACAAGAGCAGCTTCAAAGGCTAATGAGAGCGAAAGGCTTTATCTGATCAGTGGTAACAATTATGCTGATGTTTGCGGAGTACATTAAAGCGGCAATGGATAAAGCGACCTACGAGATAATCGACGATCCTGAGCCCTTTTATGGTGAGATCCCTGAGATTCAGGGCGTATGGGCGTCAGGAAAGACGCTTGAGGCTTGTCGGGACGACCTCATGAGTGCTCTCGAAGATTGGATAGCGTTCCGCCTTAGGACAGGAAGATCTATTCCCTCGATCGGTGGAACAACAATTGCCATCTCATCGGAGCCGATCAGAGTTGTCGAATAAGCTTACTCCCGTCTCACGACATGAGCTTGTAAGACGATTGAGGAAATTAGGATTTGATGGCCCTTACCCAGGATCTAAACACGAAGTCATGGCCAAAGGAGACATATCAATCATAATCCCTAATTCACACCGTGATGAAAGATATTGGTGCCAGCCTGATAACCAGAATACTAAAGCAAGCAGCCCTTTCTCGGCAGGATTGGCTAGATTCAAAGTAAGAGGTTTTTGAATATACATATAATCTAGCAGAAGGGCTCCAGCTCCTCCTGACACCAGGCCCGACCGACCTCCTGCCCCCGGACACGATCGCTTGCCAAGCAATCCAGCCCGCCCTGACAACAGCGCGGCAACCCCGGACGGCCCGGCCCACGGGCGGCATGCCACGAGCGCAGCCGGAAGCCAGTCAAGGTAGCCACGGTCAAGCGGCAACCGGGCACTGCTGGCCACAGCCCCGCATGGATAACGATGCTGGAAACTACCAGGAATTCCTCCTAAAAGTCTCTGTGCGCTCTGTGAGCTCTGTGGTGAAATCGTTATTTGCTAGGCAATAATTTTCTGCCAATAGTAACCGCAAATCGTCATCGGTTTCAAAATCCAGCCCCCGGAGAAGCCGCCTCAGCCGGAGCCCAGCTCTTCCTGGCTTTCAGGCCCGGACGGCCTCCTGTCCCATGGGCTGCGTCCATGAGCGCAGCCCGAGGCGAGAGCCCGACGGGCAAGCTAGCTTTGCTACAGAAAAAATGCTATATACCTTCATGATAAACATTATCTTATGTCAACTGCTGTTTATAGTGTTCGCATTGAAGATCGTATACGACAGATGATGGATGAGATGTCTGATGTCAATTGGCAGGCAGAGATCAAGCAAACCGTGGAGAGAATGGTTCGGGAAAAGAAGAAAGAAAGGCTCCTGGCCGAGGCTCAGGAACTGTGGAAGCATCAAGAGCCCAATGCAATCGGTGCTGCGGAGATGATACGGGAGGATCGAGATGCTTGATAAGGTAGCTTTGGATTCAAATATCCTGGCAGCTATGTTTTTCAAAGAGGATGGCTCACAAAGAGCTCTGGATGCCGTCACCAAACCGGATTTGATCACTCTGGACCTGGCAATGATTGAGGTTGGAAACGTTGCCTGGAAACAGGTGACTCTATTCGGGAAGGACAGGGATCTAACTCTCAATGCTCTGCAGAAATGCCAGACATTTATCTCCGAGGCGTGCGATGTAGTCAGAGCGCAGGATATGATGGCGAAGGCATATGATATCTCGATTGTTACTGCAGCGTCCTTTTATGATTCCCTGTTTTTAGCCCTGGCAGAAAAAGAGCATGTCCCTCTATTGACTTTGGACAAGAAACTGTACAATAAAGCTAATTCTTCATTTAATGTGCAATTGATTTAGCGCATATGATTGAGATGTCGTGAAGTTATTGGAGTCTAATGTGGCCTCACCTGGCTCCTCAGCCCGACCGGCCTCTTGCTCCCGAACACGATCGGTTGCCGGGCAAGCCAGCGGCCCGGACAACAGCGCCGCAAGCCCGGACGGCCCGGCCCGCGGGAAGCGGCCACTCGCGCATCCCAAGCTGGTGATGCGCCTGCGATGGGCTGATCGGGCGCTGCTGCCGATAGCATCGCAATATTAACCGCAGAGCCGCAGAGTTCGCATAGCTGCGCAATCTCTCATTTGTCAACGCTTGAAAAAAAAACGTACTGCTTTGAGATATAATCAGTCTCCGTCCGTTCGTCCTCCCTGTTCTCTGCGCCTCTGTGGTTATATTCGTAATTGTTCGGTCATAATTATCGCCTAATAGTAACCGCAAATCACCACAGCTTCCTAAAATCCAGTCCTATTAAAGCCCTTCAACCAAACATTGCTGTGATAATAACGTATCCGATGTCCATCTGGCTGAGATGGCAGACCTGCTACAAATCCATGTCCGGCGCCGCCGCTTCACTATGTAATTTTAGTGCCCTCGGCAATTCCCATCCAGGGCACGCCATCGGTGGAGTAGGCCCGGTACTCTCCCGAAAGAGAGCTGTCGCTTCCGGAAAGGGCAAGCCTATAAAGGCGCACGGTCCCTGAAGTCATCACATCCAGATTGAGCCCATCTCCCACCAGCGAGCCGGAGGCCAGGACTCGCAGGGAGTCGCCCCCGTCATTGATGCTGCCCGTTCCAAAGAGGGCGCTCTCCGATTGATAGAGTGTCAGGGCCAGCACAGCCGTCTTGCTGTCCCTCAGCCGGAAGGACCAGTTGCCGGCCATTTCGGCAGCCGGGGATAGGGATATGATAGGCGAAGCAGCCGGGGACGCGGCATTCTCAGAGTCGGATTTTAAATTGCTTTCCGTCTGGTACGCCAGCCCATCCCCGGTTTGAATATTGCTTCTGGATGCTTGAGGCGTGCTGCCGCTCTCAGGCAGCTTTCCGGGACTGGTGAAGTTGATGCCGCTCTCCTTGCTCCACAGATCTCTTGAGGCTTGAGGATTCTCCTGGATACCCGTATAAGGAATGTAAACTCCGATGCTGGCATCGATGAGCTGCTCCGCGGACAGCCCCTCTCCTCCATCCAGGATAGCGGCTACATTGTGGGAGAAGAATGCGAGAGCAGCCAGCCAAAGAGCCATCAGGATTTTAAATCTCATGCTTCTCAAGACCCAATGCCAATTATGCGACGTGACAACATAAGACTTATGGCTTGAGAGTGCAGCAGAGATAGAGCCGGTCGGATGGCAATCAAAATTAAATGTCCACAGAGCATAGTAGTATTTCGGTGAAAGAGATGAAGAGATGAAGGACTGCAATATCATGGGGATGATTTAAGATGGTTCGTATGTCTCGAAGCAGATACATTAAGGCCGGGCTTTTTGCCCTCATTTTTGCCGGCATGCTGGCCTTTGGATCAATGGCACAGCCAGATGCATTAACCCCGGCAAGGGCGGAATCAAGCGCGTTCATAGATGCCGGCTGCCTCTTCGATGGCTACAGTCTTAATTGCAGCAGCTTAGGACTCGGGCAGCGATTTGGCTGCATGCAGATCTATAATGCGTCTACTGCTCTCCGAAGCCTCTCCCCCCGGCTGCCTGTGGTCGAATGCCTCTTTCTCAGTGAAGATTTCCATTCCCAGGATGATTCCGAGGAAGGCATAATCCGGGAGGGCTGCATGATGCCTGCCTACCGGAGATATATCATCAAGCAGGGGGAGGAATTCATTCTGATTCGCACCAAAGAGGAATTCCTATCCATATTTGCGCCGGTCGAGACCAAGGAGGAGGCATTAGCTTTTGCCGTGGCACTGACAAGCTCATCGCCCAGATACGATGATTCCGTCCCGGAGGGCTATTTTGCAGTGGCATCTTCAATGGAGCATCCCCTAAACTCGGCATACTTGGAAGAGACTCCGGAGGGCTTTAGAGTCCGTCTATTCGATAGCGAAATATGCGGCTGCGGCACTCATCCGTATTATGCCGTTGATTATCTGGTCACAAAGGCCGGAGATGTGACGGAGCTATCGAGGCAGAAGGTATTCGACAGCACAAACCAGATTTGCGTGGACTGAATGAATATAATAAAAAGTACGGATATCCTCTCAGCCTTCCTTATTCTCTTCTTTTCGAGCAGATCCCGGAAGTACTTGACCATTTGAAACGTACATGCCCTTGGAGCAGCTCCCGGAGGTGTAGTCACGGAAATGGGTAGTCGGAAACAAAATCTATAAATAAGATTAAATAGGCATTCACGTTCCTCCGAGGCTGTGGCATGAAGATTGCTCTTGTAGGTGGAACTGGGGATATCGGGACAGGCTTTGCCGTTCGCTGGTCTGCAAATCATGAGATCATCATAGGATCGCGTAGGCCCGAAAAGGCCAAACAGAGCGCGGCTGCCATCCTGCAGATGCTCGATTGCAGAGGATATATTTGGGGCACGGATAACGGCAGCGCCATAGCCGGGGCAGACGTAGTAGTGCTATGCCTTCCCTATGAGCATCTGTTATCCGTGACAGGAGATTTGGCCGGATGCTACGCAGGCCAGGTGGTCATATGCCCGATAGTGCCCATGAGCTACAACGGCAAGTTCTTCGAATACAAACCGCCAGCAGAGGGCAGCGCTGCCCTGCAAGCTAAATCTCTGCTTCCCCAGGATCTGAGAATTGTATCCGGTTTTCATACAATCTGCGCAGCAGCCTTGCAGGATAAAGCGAGAGAATTGAAAGGAGATACGTTCCTTTGCAGCGACGATGCGGGGGCATTGGAGATCGCAGCTGGCCTGGCACAGGAGATAAGGAGCCTGCGGCCGCTCTTAGCCGGGCCCCTGGCAGCCTCAAATCTGGTGGAAAGCCTGACCCCAATGCTGCTCAATGCCGCCCGCAAGAATAAGATAAGAAACGGCGGGATCTCAATAGTATCAGAGCGGGGAGGAGCATAAAAAATCCTTTTGCGATTGCTGCTTACCTGCCAAAGATTCTATATTTTGCCATTTTCTCTCGTCCCAGCATGATTACCGCTAGCCAGAATGATGCCTCTCCCAAAATGACAAGCAAGGACGATAATAGTATCTTGTTTTTGGCAGACAATGAGGCGAGCGGTACGAGCAAGAGACATCCGTAAAAGGCAAAAGAGAGGACAACTAATGATCCGCCCAGCCACTTCTTCCTGCTTTGCAGAGCTTTGCACATGGCCCTTCATTCTATCTGCATCATGCTGGCCAGTGCCTTTTCCAGCTTTTTCCTTGTCCTGGCATCGGGACTAAGCAGAAAATCCAGATCTCTTTCAATTCTCTTGTAGCTCTCCTGCATGGCAGGGCAATCCTCGTAAATCTCCACACCTTGCAGCCCAATTTGGCCAGGGCTTAAGAAAGGGCTGCACCTGCAAACCATCGGCCTGGCCGGATATATTTTGCATCCCTTCTTTGTCTCATCAAAAAAACGGCATGGAGCACTTGATTTAAATGCCAGCAGATCCGGCTCGCTGGGGTGAGGGATGGTGTATTCCTCGATCACTTCTTCCACGGAGATATTAAAATGGCTCGCCAATCTTCGAATATCCTTGGGATAGATGTCTATGGGATCGGCTACCTGGCAGCAAATGCCGCAGCGCTGGCATTGAAAATCCAGCTGGACTGAGATGCGCAGATAATCGTAGGGATCTAATGGCATATTATCACGGTTGTTTAGCACACGAAAGACTGATGGTCTATAAATAAGATCCTGGATCGGAACTTTCTGTTGTCAGAAGTCGGTTATCCGCAACTCGATAGACAGAACTCGATCTTCAGAAGTCAATCCTCGGGATCTCCCCTTCTCTCATATTCTCGGCCATGCTCCAGAACCATGCCTTGCCTTTAGGAATGCGGAAAATAGCAAGCACCGGGTCGCTGGGGCTCTTCATCAGAGCCTTGAGAAAAGGCCGCTCCTCCAAGAGCCTGGCCCTAAGTCTGGCATTATCCAGAAATTCCACTTCACCAGTCACACGCATCGTATTTTTTGCCATCATGTCTTCTCCCGCCCGGTAGAAGCAGACCTCCACACTGGGATTGTTCTTCAGCTGCCTGTAGACCCTCTTTGCCGTTCCCGTATGATAGTAAAAGCCGCTCTCATCGGCAAACCACATCAAAAAGGCTCTTACCCTGGGCTGCTCGCCATCCATGGTGGCTATGAAGCTGACGGGATTTTCATTGGCGAATTTTATACAGTCTTTGAAATCCATCTGCAAAACACCTTGGCAAAGCTGTTTGAATCATAGTATAGATCTTTCTCATCGGTATTGAAATTAACTGCTAATCGCATAATCGAGAAGACTTATATTGTAATAGTAATAATATTGCTTGTGATGCTGAACATAACAGATCTGAGCGACAATCAGCTTTACGTGGATAGCGACCGCTGGCAGTGCAGCTTCGGATATGGAGAGCCGGTGAGGCTCGGTCTGGTCCTGGAGGCCGTTGACCTTGCAAAGAATGGTGAGGAGGATTTCACCTACGTCATCGACGCCAGCCTCATCCCCCAGTTCGATTTTCTCGATAAAGAGATTGCTGAGGAGGCAAAGGCCGAGGGCCTGCTGACCAGAGAAGAGCTTTTGCGATATGCCTACGAGTGCTATGGCGGTGTGCCCGTGAACATCGATGCCGTGCAGCCTCCCAAAGCCTCCTGCGGCATGTCCGGCTTCGTAGCCAGGAGCAATATCAGCACCGTGATTGCCGGGACCGGCGAGGAGATGGAGACCCGCCACTTCCAGGATCTGGTGGAGGCCATGTCCTTCGCTCGCGACTTTTATGCCGTTTATGCTCCAGTCATCTTCGGCTTTATTGATGTGGTGCTGGACCATCCTCTTCGAGCAGGAGGAACCGGCTGGGACAAGATCAGGCAGATGGCCAGGAAATAGAATTCAGTGCCTGACATCTGTACTGCATCCTTAAATACGGTAAACGTCGGATATTTAAAGGTCAGAGGTCGACAAGCAAAGATCTCCGAGTACTGATAGAGGAATTGACATGCCGTACTTTCATATGATGGACTGGTTCCCTTTCATGGGATTTGGGACAGCCTTTGCCTGGCTGGTATCGCTGGCCATAGCCTACCTGGTCTACAAGGATGCTGAAAAAAGAGGCATAAATGGGCTGCTATGGGCTTTACCGATCTTGATACCCTGGATCGGGGTACTATTCGTAATAATGTATCTTATCTTGCGCGATTCGGGGCGCGGTAAATCCGCCGAGAGCGGCGCGACTGCCAAATCCACTCCGGAAGATATTTTGGACGAGAGATATGCCAGAGGAGAGTTAACCCGAGAGCTCTATCTGCAGATGAAGGAAGACCTCAAGAAGCCCCTCTAACTGATGGCAACGGAGTGCTTCGCATAGTCCTCTGTGCGCTTCTAGCGCCTCTGCGGTTGAAATGTCGTTAGACACTGGTTATGACTAATGCTTGCGGAGTAAAACCGCAGAGTCGCAGAGTTCGCAGAGTTGCGCATAGAAGAACAAAGCATTCCTTACCCACACCATATAGCGAAGAGCCATTAGAATAGAACTTATAGGACGAATGCCACTTCCTCCCACGCCTTTTTCAGCAGCTTCCTATAATATGCAGCATCAAATTCCGATGCAGATCTTTCAATTTCCACCTCCCATTTGGCGGCATCTTTTACCACATATCCGATCTCCATGCCAGGAGCCAATTGCAGTCCGCTTCTCTGATATGCCTGCACCGCCGATGCCTCAGCGCATCTTCGCGAATAGTTCGTCCTGCTCAACCTGCGATGGATGGCAAGCTCACTTACATCCGCATCAGCCAGTCCGCACATGTATTTCGCGAGAACCTCCTGTGCCATAGGCTCTATCTCGCGTAGCTCCTTGCAGCTCTTGGCTGGAGCCAGTACCTCGAACAGCTCCGTCTGCATCCGGCGCACATACTCCGGGGTATCTCCTTTGCGAGCCATGACTCCCCGGACCTTCATCTTGCCTGTATCCAGCCTTCCAAAGTAGCGGTTATATGCTCCAAATCCATCAGCCATAGGAAGGAAGGCGATCCAGTCATAGGAATCCACCTCAGTAAGGATGCCGGTCTCCTTCTCCACAGCCTCCTTATAATCCGATATCGGCTCTCCAATCACCCAGAGGCAGTCCACAATGCCGTGCAGCACCTGCAGGCCCATATCCTCTGCCAGCTCCTTGATCTGCATGAGAAGCTCCCTGGAGATGCCTGTGATCCTCTCATGAACCTGGATCTGCCCGAACTTAGCATTTCGATATCCCGTGTAGCCAAAACAGGTGACAAGCATCCACTTCAGGATAGAGTCGATGCCCGCATAATCCGGGTTGGCTTTCTTCCGTCTCTTAGTCTCGATGCGCAGGCTCAGTAACGAAGAGAGCACAGTGCACAGGAAGCCCTTCATATCAGGATGCTCGATAGTCTCCGGGGATAGATTATACTTCACGATGATCGAGGGGTAAAGTGAGGTGAAATCGATCTGGTGCACCTTCTCATATACCCCGGGTTCCGGCTGGAATATCATCCCGCCTTTATCGCAAGCCTTCAGCTCCGAGATGCTCCTTACGCTTTCTGCATCCCGCTTCCTGAATGGCACAGCTACCCCCCGGCGCAGTGCCTCAAAAACCTCATAACTGGATATGAGTGTGCCTGGAGTGAATCGAGAGGTCAGGTTGGGAGAGAGCCCGGAGAGCCGGGATGCCATCATGACCCCTTTCAGTCCGCCCTCAGCATAAACGAAGCTCCTGGCAGTGTCGATAAGCACCCTTCCCTCCGGAATCATGGCACCACCCTTGTGGTTGACTTTTCCATAGCTGCAGTACGACCTGGATGCCATCTGCTTGAAGAAGCCGGTGCGGCTGATGGATGGCTGCAAGCCGTATCTTTTTGCCTTGACAGCTATGAGCGGAATCCAGGTATCAGCATGGGGGCAGAGGATCAGGTCCGGGTCATGTGACTTGATATGCTCCAGGAGATCGGAGATGACCGTCCTCTCCGGTCCTTCCAGTCTTCTCGTTCTGCCATTTATTATCTGCACGCATGAGATCTCCCCGGGCATGAAAGGATCACCATCTACATGTATTTCCAGGCTGGTCAGGGAAACTTCAAAGTCGGGCGAGAACCTGGATTCATCCCGTTCTCCGCAGGGAAAGATGTCATGCTCTGCCATGTATCTCTGATCCTGCCGGACATCCACATTGTAGAGCTCGGCTTCATAGCGGGTCTGTATCTCGATCTTTTCTGCCACCTTCCTGCCGGCGAAGACTCTATGGCCCTGAAAGGTTCCAAAGATCGTCCTGAAGCTGCAATCCTCGACCCTATACCGGCTTTCCAGACCTTCGATCATCTCCAAATGGGCAGGTGGGTCGTTGAGGTGCATGTAAAATGATGGAGGATAGGCTGCACTGGTCCTGGTCAATCCGTTCTCTCTGCCCCATAGCTCTACGAAGCCCCTGTAGTACGAGTCGAAAATCCACATGATCTTGCTCCTCTTGCTCCAGGCGAGATGATAAGGACGAGGCATGCAGGGCGAAAGTGGTTGATAGTCGATCGAAAACTATTTATTCTCGGCAATTGTCTACATAGTTTAAGGCGAAAGTCGATAAGGGTTTCCCTCCTACCTCCTTTTACCCTTCCCGGCTTTCTCCTCCCTCCTTTTCACATCATCTGTGGGAAAAATTATATTTCTTAATGATCCCTTCTCTATACGGTGATTGATTATGGACAAAGAGCCGCACTTCGCCACCCGTTGCGTTCATGCCGGAGAGGGGCACCATCCCTTCGGCGCTCACGCCACCCCCATTTACCAGACCTCCACATACGTCTTTGACAGCGCCGAGCAGGCGGCGGCAGCCTTTTCCGGCGGCCCGGGATACAGGTACGTCCGCTCCCCGCCCCATACGCCCACCCATGCCGCATTCATCGAGAAGATCTGCTCTTTAGAAGGCGGGCAGGCGGGCCTGGCCTTCTCCTCGGGCATGGCTGCGGAGACGGCGCTCGTCCTCTCCTTGCTGCAGAAGGGCGATCACCTGCTCTCCACTGATGTCATCTACGGCGGAACCTATGGCCTCTTCTCCTCAATTCTCCCCAAATTCGGAATCGAGGTCAGCTTTGTGGACACCACCGAGCCTGAAAAGGTAAAAGCCGGGCTGCGGGAGAGCACGAGGCTGATCTTTCTGGAGACGCCAGCCAATCCCACCATGGCCGTGAGCGATATCGCCCAGATCGGCAAGATCGCCCATGAGGCGGGGGCCAGGCTGGCTGTGGACAACACCTTTGCCACGCCTTACTTCCAGCGGCCGCTGGCTCTGGGCGCGGACGCTGTCGTGGAAAGCTGCACCAAGTACATCGGCGGGCATGGCGACCTTCTGGGGGGCGTGGCCGTGGGCCCGGAGGAGCTGATATCATCCATGAAGCGCACCGCCCTCCTGACCGGCGGCACCATGGGAACGCACGAGGCCTGGCTCTGCCTGAGGGGTTGCAAGACACTGCACCTGAGGATGGAAAGGCATGCTGAGAATGCCCTTGCTCTGGCACAGTTTCTGGAAAAGCATCCAGCCGTGCAAAAGGTCAACTATCCGGGCCTTCCCAGCCATCCCGGGCATGCCCTGGCGAAGAGGCAGATGAGCGGCTGGGGTGGCATGCTCTCCTTCGAGGTGAAAGGCGGAGTGGATGCAGGCCGCAGGCTCATGAACCGGCTGAAGCTGTGCAGCCTGGCGGTCAGCTTGGGCAGTGTCGATACCCTGGTCGAGCATCCCGCCTCCATGACCCATGCCGTCATGCCCAAAGAGATGCGGGAAAAGATGGGAATTGCGGACGGCCTGGTGAGGGTCTCGGTGGGCATCGAGGATAAAGATGACATCCTGGCCGACTTTGCCCGGGGCCTGGATGAGATGGGAGGGAATTGAATTATGAGGCAATATTATCAGATTTTGGCGGCATTGATGGCGGCACTATTTTGCTGCGGCCCGGCCTGGGCCGCTCCAGCCCAGGACCTGCCCGGAATCTGGAATGTGGTGGCAGAGCTGGTGGCGGCTACTGCGGAAGATCCCAATGACCCCTACGCTCCCAAAGCGGGAATGATCAAGCCCGATGTCTGGACAATCTACAACGGCGACGGCGGCCCGGTGCTCAGCGGCAGCAGCGGCTCGATTGCCGGCCAGTACACGCCGAAGGGGGCGATCTTCCAGGGCACCTATCCCCTGGGCTCCGGGGTTTATATGGCTGTGAAGATCGAGTGCTTCCTGGACGGCATTTCGTCCATGTACGGGACCGATGAGAACGAATACTGGGGAACGAATACCGTGACAGGCGAGATGATCAAGCTGGGGAGGGAGTCGTGGAAGTTCCGGGCGACGAAACAGTGAGACTTTATGTAGAATAATGAGCTACATAGCACGCAGCAAAGCGGCAGAATATAAGGATTCATGTTTGAGTTAAGCTATGATTTAGGACCATATCGATACGAGGAGAGTGATTAAACGACAGACGCAAAAATATTTCTTGTTGATTATGATGGAGACAGTCTTTCGCAGATGATAGAGACACCTTTTGTTACTGAAGAGGTGCTGCAGATTTTGCTCGCACGTTATCCGGATCTTCTGCCAGGAGACCAAATAAATCCTGAGCGCCCGCTTAGATGGTTACTTGTTGCACGTGAGTTGGGGATACCGGGTGGTGTCGCAGAAAGCGATCGGTGGAACCTCGACCACCTCTTTCTCGATCAGGATGGCATACCTACATTTGTGGAATGCAAGCGCGCATCAAATACACAGGTTCGTCGTGAGGTTGTATCCCAAATGCTTGATTATGCTGCCAATGGCATAGAGTATTGGAGTGTTGATCATCTTCGCCAGGCGGCAGCCGAAACGGCTGGCCTGAGTAATAGATCTCTTGATGAAGAGGTAAGGCGACTACTTTTACAGGAAGATGCCGATATCGAGATGTTTTGGAGGAAAGTTGAACAGAATCTCAGATCTGACAGAGTTCGCCTAATTTTCGTCACGGATAACCCACCAAAAGAACTGCGAAAACAAGTGGAATTTCTTAATAGACAAATGAGAGACGTTGAAGTACTTCTTGTTGAAATCAAACAGTTTCTTGGTGAGGGACAAAAGGCGATGGTTCCAAGAATAATCGGTGTTTCAAAACCAAATCCGGGAAAAAGGCCTTTAACTGAAGCTGAATTCATGGAGAAATGTGCACCTGAATTTAAGGGATTTTTCCAGGATGCAATCAATCTTGCTAAAAAAGACGATTACTCGATATATTGGGGCCTGAATAGCTTCTCAATTCGAAAGCATTTGCCTTTCTTGAATAGAAATGCCAGCGTAATCTATTGCATGCCGGAAGGGTCTTTTTCTTTCTATTTCGCTCAGCTTCCGATATCTGATGATGAAACTAGAACCTTGCGTGATGAGTTAATGACCACAGGCATCTTTAAAGAGTCGGGTAAGAAAACTCTAGTATCGACCCTGAATGATGAGACACTTGATATGGCAAATGAAGTTGTCAAATTCATCTTAGGCCGGGTAAATCAGATTGCGAAGAACGCGGAGATCTGATCAATCAGTAGCAGATTACTGAGAGGAATTAAGAGTCTCTCTTTTTCAGGATCTCGCATCATCCCACCAGCGGGTCCCTCCGCCCGTTCACCGCAAACGCCTCCTCCCTCTCCACGCACGTGGGACAGGTCCGGCAGGGCCGCTCCTCCCCGCGGTAGCAGGACCAGGTCAGCTCGTAGGGCACCTGCAGCGCCAGGCCCATCCTCACGATCTCGGCCTTGCTCATAGCCACAAAGGGAGCCTGCAGCTCTACGGGATGCCAGGCCGTGGCCAGCCGGATGGCGGGGCGCAGGGCCTGCACAAACTCGGGCCGGCAGTCGGGATAGATGGTGCTGTCATTCTTGTGAGCGGCGTAGAAGACCTCGGGAATCTCATGCGCCTCCGCGTAGCCCGCAGCCACGGAGAGCATGATCATGTTGCGATTGGGCACAACCGTCTTTTTGGCGGCCTCCTCGGTGTAGTGGCAGCTAGGCACCTCCTTTCCTCCCAGAAGGGCGCTGTCGCCCAAAAGAGAGGCCAGGCTGCTCAGGTCGACAACATGATGAGCAATGTGCACCTTTGCGGCAATGGCCCTGGCGCAGTCGATCTCTTTTTTGTGCCTCTGGGCGTAGTTGAAGGTGAGGGCATCCACCTCATAGCCGTCATGCAGCATCTTGTAGAGCAGCGTGGTCGAATCCACGCCCCCGGACAGAATCAAAACGCCTCTCATCTTTATACCTCTGGGCTTAATAATGCCTCAGGCATCATAGCCCGTCGAGGATTTATAAAGCGCTCGTATCTTTCCGGCATCCTCTCCCGGCAGCTTTTCTTGTAGCAGATCGATGAATATGCCGGCAAATTCCGGAGATATGCATAACAGGCATTCAGAGCCGTCCAGAATTCGACCGGCAAGATAACCAAGGTCCTGGCGGTCCAGCCTCTCCAGCCTTAACTGAAAGTCCTCAGCATCTTCGGCATAATGCATAGAGACCGCAGGCAAGACGGAACGGTATTCAATTCTCGATTTGCCCTCAATTTCTGGTGCCAGCTTTTTCAGGATCTGCATGTCTTTCTCGCTCAGCTTTCTCATATCTACACCTCTTATTTCTGGTTCTGGGAAAAATTGGCGTCCCTGGTAAGCGGCAGATCTTTGACGGCAAGGAGATCCGCGCCCAAGCCCAGGCAAGAGGCTGATGCGGCGCATGAGCCGAAAATGAGCAGCAAAGCGGCCAATATAGCCGGAATAGCGGTCCCCCTCTTCATTAAATATCCCTCTTCATCATCATAATCATTACCATTAATCGTTAATCCTAATTGCAATCCTGATATGAAATGGCCATCTGAGCGAAAAACCTTTTGCACCCTTTTGCTCATGAAGGCATGCTTATTCTTCTTCTCTCTTTGCGAGAGGAGTTACCAGAATCTTGTCCACCTTGCGCCCATCCATGTCCATAACCTCAAACCGGTAGCCACTCCACTCGAAATGGTCTCCGGCAGTTGGAATCTTCTCCAGATGCATCATCACAAACCCGCCCAAGGTTATGTATTGGCCTTCCTCCTCTTCCGGCAATCCTTCCGGATCCACTCTCTCCCGAAAGTCATCCACCGGAAAAGCGCCGTCCACAAGCCAGGAGCCGTCCTCCCTCTGCATTATCTGTTGCTCTGCCAGATCGTCGATATGAGGTATGTCTCCCACCAGCCCTTCCAGGAGATCAACCAGGGACACTATCCCCTGCACCGAGCCGTACTCATCCAGGACTATGGCCAGATGAATTCCCGTCTGCTTGAACTTCTCCAGTACCTTCAAAGCCCTCATGCTCTCCGGCACGAAGAGGGGCGGCAGGAGAGATGACTTCAGGTCCACCTTCTGCTCAGCCAGGTTGCAGCTGAGCAGGTCCTTGGACTCCACCACTCCCAGGACATTGTCCAGCTTCTTGCTACAGACCGGAAACATGGAGTAAGGCCCGCCTGAGATCTTGCGCTGGATCTCGGCTGCGGTGTCGTCGATATCCAGCCACACTATCTCTCCCCTGGGGGTCATGATGGAGTTCACCCTTCTGTCTCCCAGGGAGAAGACCCTCTCCATGATATCCTGCTCCTCCTCCTCGATCACGCCCGCCGTAGTTCCCTGGTCGATGAGGATACGTATCTCCTCCTCGGTTACCACCGGCTTGTCGTAGTCCTTGATCCCCAGCGCCCGCAGCACAAGATCGGTGCAAAAGCTGAGCATGACCACCGCGGGAGAGACGAAGCGGGAGAATGACGCTAAGGGAGCGGCAGCTAAAGAGGCGATTCGCTCCGGACTATTCAGGGCGATTCTCTTGGGGACAAGCTCCCCGATGACCAGGCTGAAGAAGGTTATCATCAGGACGACTGCCGCCAGTGCCAGAGCATCGCTGTAAGCTGAAAGCTGCGGAATGGCCCTGATATATATGGCCAGCTCCTCAGCGATTGTGGCGCCGCCCAGGGCACCGGTCAGAGTGGCAATCAGCGTTATTCCGATCTGAACCGAAGAGAGGAGCCTGTTGGGATTTTCCGCCAGCTCCAGGGCCGCCCCGGCACCCGAGCGGCCTTCTTCGATCAACACTCTGAGCCGGGCCTTGCTGGATGCGACCACTGCCATCTCGGCCATGGAAAAGGCGCCATTGACCAGAAAGAGGAGAAAGATGATCAGGATTTCAGCGAGCATATACGATTGGCACCTTTTTTCCTTGACTGGATCCCGGAAGGCTCATTTGAAAAGAAAACTGCATGGAAGTTATTTATAGCTTCGCTGCAAGGATTGGCGAATTGCAGAAGCGAGAGCGATCCGTCAATAAGCAGAAAAAAGAAAAAGGAAAAAGAAAAAATCTATTGCCAAATAGGCAAAGTCAAGCTGCCAGATATTTCATCAGCGCGTTCCAGGTTTTGGGTCCCACTATGCCATCCTGAACCAATCCATTGGCTTTCTGGATAGCTATAACCGCAATATTGGTCTTGACGCCGAATATGCCGTCGATGAGCAGTGCCGGGCTGGTGCCTGCCGCGTTGAGGATGCATTGCAGGGTCTTGACAGCCGGACCTTTCGAGCCCGTTTTAAGCACCTGCATGTCCAAAAGAGCCGCCCAGGTTTTGGGTCCCACTATGCCATCCTGGACCATTCCTTTGCTTTTCTGGAATGCGATAACCGCATTCTTGGTCTTGAGGCCGAATATACCGTCTATGGCCAGCGTCCGGCTTATGCCCTTAGACTTGAGAATGCATTGCAGAGCTTTGACCGCAGAACCTTTCGAGCCCATCTTTAATGTGCCTGGCATAATTTGCGCGCTGCCTACCTGGAAGGTCATGAACTCCCCGGGAGCGGAAACGTTGGATATGATCAGCCCGGACTCGGATCCGTCCCAGAGGTTTGAGGAAGGCATGGTAGAATGGCTGATGGCAATTGCTGCCGCGTCTGCGAAGAGGTCCTTCTCGTCTCCCATGTTTCTATTCGTTTCCAGGTCGAGATGACCGTCGGCCTGAAGCAGTCCGCACTGGTAATGATTGCTGGCAGTCCCGCCCTGCCATTCATTCGACCCCAGAATATCGCAATGGTATGCTGCCAGGCCGCTGGAAGGTATGAACTCATCCAGCCCTATCTGGGACCTGTTCTCGACCAGGAAGTATTCGTTAAACTTCCGGCTATAGTAGACCATAGCCGTGTTATAGTCCCCATGAATCGCTTTGTACTCCTCGGATTTGTCCAGGCGCACGATATTGTCGCACCAATCTACCAGGTTTCGCAGGTAAACGCATACTGGTGAAGGAGTCCGGCCACTATTGTTGTGGTTTCCGGCGCTCATGAGGCAGTAGTAGCCAAGCCCGGCACTCTTCTCGGCATCGCCATCTCTGGTGCCATAGTCGTAGAGGTCGGGCCAGCGGCATAGCATGTGGCCGTTCTCATGGCAGAAAGTGCCGATGGAGAGGTCATCTTTGCTCCTGCCAAGGCTGGAAAGCATGTAGAAGTAGGTCTTCATGCCGGCGCGCTCCAGCTCTATGAAATAGTTATGCGGCCAGAGCTCTCCGATGTACTGGGTCTGGCCGGCATAAAGGAAGTTTATGGCATCCACTATGCCCTCGTCTTGCGAGTCGAACTTCTTCAGATCTATGCCGCTGGCAATTGCCAGGTCCAGGGCCTCCTCGACCAGAAGGTGAGAGGTGTAGTAGCTGCGGTTGCGACTCAAGGTTATAGGCCCAACTACCTCGTTTGTGTAATTCAGCTTGCCACTGGACATGAGATGGAAATATTCCCGCACTGAGCAAAAATTGCCATTCTCATGGAACTCCGCTCCGTTGAGCATTCTTTCCACTTCTTCACGAGTGACAGTGCTCTTAACATCCTTGAACTGGATGAGGATGGTTAAGCCTTTGATATCCCCCTGGGTCAACCTGCGACCTTCCAGGAGGCCCTTGTTTGGCCCTAAGGTCTTCAGGGTGGCGTGAGGCTGGTAAGCCTGCGGCGGAGGATTCATCCTGGCATATCTCATCTCGAACTTTTCGTTTCTTACCTCTTCTGATTCCTTAAAATGCCGAACTATTTTATCAGGCGGAACCTGGCTCAAGTCCACTCCGCTGGAAACGAATTCGCCTTTGATCAGGTATGCATAGCAGAACAGTCCCAGATCGGCGTCGTAGACCATGCTATATCCATCAAGGCTCTCGTAGCGGGAATAGAACTCATCACCAAAAACTCTAAGCACTACATCAGGCCCCTTCTCCTGAGAGAAGGTAAGTTTTTCCCCAGATATTACGCTCATAATCGACCACCCATTGGAGAGGCTTGAAGGCCTCAAGCGTCCAATATTCAATAAACTATTTAATTGTTTCACCTGAACAGATCAATTAAATTTGAATAATTGAGTTCGGACTATACCTATTGAAAATGCCACATGCTTTTGAAATACATTCAAATGGCAGCTACCGTCGAGAGAATCTTTTTTCAGCCTTTAGCATGCGCACCTCATTTGATTCTTCCAGATGCTTTTCCAGTCCGAGAGGAGGCTTATGGCTCAAATCAACTCCGCTGGAGACGAAATGACCGTCTTTAAGCAGGGCGTATGTGAATATCCCTAGATGTTCATCGTGGATCACGGTATATCCTTCTTCAGTTTCGTGACGGGCGTAGAACTCATCCCCATAAACTCTCAGCTTTACCTCTGGACCGTTTTCTTGAGAAAAGTCCAGGATTTCCCCGAATATGGCGCTCATCTTTCAACTGCCCCCTGTGCTGTATTATTGCTAAAAATATTATTTTTATTTAATTTTATTACCTGGTCCGATTCTCTCGAAATCAATAAATCCCTTTTCCACGTCCACTGATACCAGCTCAACCTGGATCTGGTCTCCCACATCGACGCCCTTAAATCCGCTTTTCAGCATCCCTTCCACTGGAATGTCCAGGAGCCTGACCCAGGTGCCTTTCTCGGATGCGCCGGTGACCATGGCCTCAAACTGCTCTCCGATCCTGGACTCAAGCAGAAGCGCGGCTGCCGATTTGCTCACCTGCCTCTCCACTTTGGTGGCAGCATCCTCTTTTTTTGTGCAGTTTTCCGCCAGAAAATCAAGCTCGTCCGGACTGTAGGGGACGGGTCTTCCCTCCAGGGCGGCTTTGAGCAGGCGCTGGGTGATGAGATCGGGGTAGCGGCGATTGGGAGCGGTGGAATGGGTGTAGTCCTTGACGGCCAGGCCGAAATGCCCGGTGGCCTCTTCTCCGGGAAGCTCAGCCACGTACTCTCCATTTCCCAGGAGCTTGATCACGGCCAGGGACAGGTCCGGAAAGCGCAGCGGATCCGCTGATTTCATCATGGTCAGAAACATCTCCAGCTTTCTGGCATTTGGGTTTTTGGGAAGCTTGAAGGCGTGTTCGGCCGCAATCTCTACGATTCGATCCCAGCGTCTGGGAATGCGCACCACGCGGCGGATGGAGGGAATATTTCGGGAGGCAAGATAGCGCACGGTTACGCCGTTGGCGGCAATCATAAAGTCCTCGATGATCTCCTTGGCCCGGTTCTTCTCCTCGACCTGCAGCTCCCTGATCCTTTCTCCCTCGAATACCGGTTTGGCCTCAATGGTCTCCAGGCTGAGAGCGCCCTGAGCGTGCCGCAAATTCTTCATGAACTGGGCTGCCCTGTCCTGGAGAAGCAGATTTTCTGCGAGGCCCGGCACCTGCGCCGCCGCCCGTGGAGGGGGCGTCTTTCCCTCCAGCCAGGCAGCCACGCTATTATAGGCGAGCTTGGCATGATTTTGCACTACTGCCCGGTAAACATCCGATTCCAGGAGCGTTCCGTCCGGTCCGATGACCATCTCCACCACCACCGCCAGGCGGTCCTGGCTCAGATTCAGGGAGGTGAGATCGGTGGA
Source organism: Methanotrichaceae archaeon (assembly GCA_963844955.1). Lineage (GTDB taxonomy): Archaea > Halobacteriota > Methanosarcinia > Methanotrichales > Methanotrichaceae > Methanothrix. Next base: position 87,256 of record CAWJQJ010000006.1, read on the forward strand.
GAGCTTGAGCGGAAGCATGGGAAATATCTGGGCGGCAGTGTAGACCGAGGTGGTGTTGGCTTGGGCATCATGGTCGATGGCGGAACCCTTCCTGACCAACGCATCCACGTCTGCCACGGCGACGCGAATCTTCGTCCTTCCCTCAGGCATCGCTTCAGCCACAGTGAGCTGGTCCAGGTCCTCCGAGTCGTCATTGTCAATGGAGGACCAGAGCAGATCTCTCAAGTCCCTGGCCTCTTTGGCCTGGCCAACTTTTGCCGGGGCAGCAATGCCGGCAAGCTCAGCAACGGCCTGAGAGGAAAATTCGGGGAGCAATCCTCGCTGCAGCATGGCTCGTCTGGCGATATTCCGCAGGACGGTGCGGTTCTCAGCTTGAGCAGTCGTAATCATATTATCATTCATAGCACTATCATAATGCACGTCCATATATTATAACATAACCTGTCATGCAAAGGGTTCTTGATGCAGTGGATGCCGGACAGATATTCACATACCAAATAGCGAGGAGCCAGCTTAATAAACTGAAGAAGCAGTATCAAGTCTCTAAGAGGTGCAGTCTCTTGCCCAGATCGCTTCCGACTTTGATATCTTCGTGGTCCAAAACATGGGGTTAAAAAATGAGCGTGCACAGCGCCGGTATTCTATTGTTCAGATTCAGAGATGGGGGGCTGCAAGTGCTGCTCGTGCATCCCGGAGGCCCATTCTGGTCTGGGAAGGACGAGGGAGCTTGGTCGATACCCAAAGGGGCTTTTGAAGAGCAGGAAAGCCCGCTTGATGCCGCAAAAAGGGAATTAAAAGAGGAAACCGGCTTTGAGGCGGAGGGACAGTTCATTGAGCTTGGCCAGATAAGGCAGCCCAGCAAAAAAATTGTGCATGCCTGGGCACTGCAATCTGATATTGATGAACGCCTGGCAAAAAGCAATAAATTCACAATGGAGTGGCCGAGAAACTCGGGCATGATGAGAGAATTTCCCGAGATCGATAGAGCCGAATGGTTTGATGTCGAGAAAGCCAGGAAAAAGATACTGAAGGGGCAGGCCGGTTTCATTGACCGGCTCATAGATGCGGTCAATTATGCCCCAACAATTTGAAGCTGGATAATGAATTTTCATGGGGCAGGCACTATATCTTCCCGGAGATGGCTAGAGATGGCCGGAGAGTATCATATTGATCTTAGTCCGGGGCTAGATATAATCGAGCGCCACAATATCGACATGTAAAACTGTCACGAACCAGCACATGCGCTTTTGTGTTCACATTTGGCATCGGATCTCACCCATATTATTGCAGAGCTTTCTTTACCTTCTCCACCAGATCCGCCCGGACGGCGCTCCTGCGATCTCCTCCGCAGACGATGCCCCGCACGCCGATGATGTCCGGCTGCAGGCGCCGCAGGAGATCCAGGTGGGCAAAGCCGATGTTTCCGGCAATGGCTACCTGCAGGCCGCTCTCGTGGCCCAGGTTAATAAAATCCAGGAGGTCCTGCTCGCTCATAAAATCAAAGGTCGGCTTTCCGTCCTTGACAGCCGTGTCCACCATGACCACGTCTGCGCCGGCGTTGGCTGCTGCCGCTGGCAAAAGCCGGGGCGAGATGGACCCGGCCCGTACATAATCGGAGTAGCCTGATGCCACGACCTTTTTCTCAGGATCATAGTCCTTGACCGCTCGCACAATGCCCTGCAGCATCTCCTCCGCTTGAGCCGGGGTCTTCACTCCCAGCAGGCCCGCCTTCACGTAATCGGCACCGGAGACGGCAGCCCCCAAAGCCGCCAGGCTTGCTGTGCCTGGTTTGAACTCCAGGTCGCCGATAGTTGCGGAAACCGGCACCCGCCCTTTGGCCAGGTCCGCCACGGCCCGGATGGCCCAGGGAAAGTTCGCGCCTAAAGATCCCTCTTTAGGGTTCTTTACATCGATGATATCTGCGCCGCCGGCCAGGGCCGCTTGCGCCTCTTCTGTATTCATGGGGCTAACCAATAATCTCATATTCATCCAGTCCCGTAAGGAGCAGTCGTGCGGTGCATCTTCGTCCTCGATATACTTAATGGTGCTGTTGTCCATGCCCTCCGTGGAGAGAGAAGCCGCTATGAGCCTGTGGCCGGCTTTTCCAGGATCGTTTCCACATCAGAGCCGCTGGGCGTTCTGCAGGAGGTGCGGCCTGCTGAGGTTTATGTCGCAGACCTGAACCTCTTGACCGGGCAGGGCGATAATCTGGCGGTCATAAGGGAGATATCAAACCGGGCAGCAACCATGGCCGATACGGCAATATCGAAGTTCGCCGATCTGGACCTTCTGCCGGCATCCGTCTTGCCGGTCCTGGGCACGGAGACAGCTTCGCTTCATCTGATGAAAGAGGCGGCAAAGGCTCGAAAGATAGTAGTAAGCCTGGATATGATGAAGAGGAAGGTCCTCTCTCGAGACCCTGAGCTGGCAGGGCAGACGCCCCTGCAGGTCTTGCAGAGGCTGTGCGGCCTGGAGCTGCAAGGAGTCATCCTTCTGGAGCTGGATAAAGTGGGCACATCTGCCGGGCTTGATATGCGGTTCCTGGAAGATGCGGCACAAGCATGCCGGCACCCACTCATCCTGGGAGGCGGCGTGAAGGATGAAGAAGATCTGAGGATTTTAGAGGAGAGAGGATTTTCAGGAGCCTTGGTGGCCACAGCCGTGCACAATGGAAGCATTCCTGTAGCACGGCTGAGGTAGATCAATTCGTCCTTTCTGTCAGATGCTCCTTAACCATGCAATAAGATGCTATTAACCTGAGTCATGGTTTCCTGAAGATTGGCACCCTCACTGGTGGTTCTGTACATTACGTGCTCTCTCTGCTCTCCCTGGCAGGTTTCTATTAAATTATTTTTTATAAGCGTTTGTAGATATGGATTCACCGTTCGGAAATTTAGATTCGCCTGATATACTATTCTCGTCTTGCTGGCCCCATTCAGGCATATTTTCAGGATTTTGGATAGGATCTCATGTCTGCTTCTTTTCATGTTTGAATCATCCCATAAATAGAGGTACTATCTTATCGATCATATAGACGATTATGTTAAGTCTGAATCTACAGATCTTACCAACATTATTTTCCTCTACATTGGTACGTACTGAAGGTACGTGCTGCCGCCAAAATCCGTCCTCAATCAGGAAAAATTCCAAAAAATATAAATGCTATTTATTTAAAGTTTTTTATGGCAGAACCACCAGTCCTCACAGACCATGTCTCCTCCCGTCTTCCTGGCAGCAGCAGTCTTCTCGTCGCCGGGAGGCGGTATGATCACCTGATCGCCGATCAGCTCGTTGTTGGGCCAGTTGGCCGGAGCTGCCACCTTGTTCTTATCCACCATTTGCAGAGCCTTCAACGCTCTTACAATCTCATCCATATTCCTGCCCACCTCCTGGGGATAGAAGAGTATCAGGCGAACGGTTGCCTCAGGATCTATAACGAACACGGCCCTCACGGTATTGCTGGCTTTTCCGGGATGAATCATTCCCATTCTCTGCGCAGTTTTTCCCTGATCATCGGCGATGATGGGGAACTTGATCTCTACCTTGAGATTCTCCTTGATCCATTGTGTCCATTTCATATGGGAGAAGACCTGATCGATGGACAGTCCGATGAGCTCGCAGTTCAGCTTCTCGAACTCTGCCCTTCTCTTTTCGAAGGCCACAAACTCCGTGGTGCAGACAGGCGTGAAGTCGGCAGGATGGCTGAAGAGCACAAACCACTTCCCAGCGAAGGCATCAGGCAATGTCATCATGCCATGAGTGGTCTTGACCTCGATCCTGGGCATTTTGTCTCCAATAAGCGGAAAGCTCCCTTCTCCTCCATCCATATGATGCATCATTCCCATATGTTTCATTCCCATATGTTTCATTCCCATTTTTCCCATCGGCATTTCCATCTGACACATGCGTTTTCCCTCAATTCTAATTAAGCTGTTATGATATATGGATGGGCCACTAATTAAAAGTTACTATTATCAAATAAGCAAAAGAGTACCGATAGCGGTTATAATCCGGTTATCAAATGAGAGCGAACGGCGATTAGTGCACGATGATAAATTATAAAGGGTTCAATTCTCATGCTTTCGCTTGAATCGTCTTATTTCCAACTGCTTTGATGCAAATGAAGGCTTGCCTTCTGGCCAGAGCATGCCAGCAGCCACGGCAGTCCAGTTTTTTCTCCAATTCTTCCCCAACCCAGGCGGGAGCATTGGATTTACGTATCTCGGCCAAAATCAGATGCTTCATGATGCTGCATTCTCTTTCATCCTGAGCACCACAGGTATGTTCAAAGAAAGCTCCCATGAGATCGATGCTCGACCTTCCGGCCTCTTCCTCAATGAATTTGCTCATATTCAAACCCCTGCCTTTAATTGCCGGATTAATTGTATCACCATTAAGCGTGATAAACTATATAATCCTTTCCACCATTATTGATTGCCTGATGTCTGGAGCCGGAATTTGAGCTGCTGAGAAGGGACGAAGGGCATTTCAAAATAATGGAAAAATTTTTCTCTGCATTTCTCTTTTTAAGTCCAGCCAGCTTGACGATCTCGTCTCTATTTATCTCTCTTTGGCAAAACAAAACCTCATCCAGCAGTCTTTTCCCTCGATCGGATCTCACTATCACTGTTGAGTATCCGTCCGGGCTTCCAATCGAGCCTATCGATATATCTGCCAGCCGGCCAGTCAGATCATCACAAAATCCGCATCCTGCCCTTACATCATTGCCAAGTTCCCGTACACGGCAGGAGTACTCTTTGCCGCCTGCTAAGACAATGAACTTCCCTTTGGCGATCTGCACCTTATCGGCACTATCAAGATCTATTCCCAAAAGCACTTCGATGTGATTTTTGACAGAGTCATAATCGAAGCTTTCGAAGCAGAAGAGCCCGATGATATTTATCTCCGCCCCTGGAAATCTTTCATTAAAATAGCCCTGCCTCTGCAATTTTCGGACGGCTCTGACCTGACAGGGCGTGCCGACCACGGCAATTCTCTTTTTTCCCTTCTGCAAAGCATCGATGAGCGGGGCAATCACTGACACCCTCACATATTTGGTCCCCCTGGCCTGCAAAATTCCGGCAGCTTCATCGACTGAAACGGCATTTGCTCCGTATCTCTCATTTTTTTGGGCAACAACCGCAGCATCAAGCCGACCCGTCTCAATTCCGTGACGGAGAATTGAGGTTACCATTCCTCCATCCTGCCCTTCTATGCTGCTTTTGCCGGCAAATATTTCGCTATTGACACCCAGATCTCCGTCCGCCATTCCCTTGAGAAATTCCCCTTCCAGCTCTTTGATGTCAGCAGGGGTTAATGGGTAGATGTTTTTCCTTTCCGATATGGAATGAGTGGGACATACCAGGGCGCATGCGCCGCATCCAATGCAGTCTTCCGACAATTCCCCGTAGGGCGTATCCACATCCCTGAATATCCCCCGGCTCTGAGCATTTATGGCTGAGACCCTTACCAGCTCCTGGCAGACCCGGTGGCACAGTCCGCAGAGGATGCAATTCCTGTCCTCCACCTAAAGCCGGGTCTTGATAATCCCGTATTCCCTGGCCAGCTCCTGAATCCTTCTCTCATGGGGGCATCTGGCCAGGAGAAGCTCCAAGATCATCTTTCGTATATCTGCAACCTCAGCAGAGCTGGTATTTACAACAAGACCCTCCTCAACAGGATAGTTGCAGGCGGTAACAAACTTTTTCCTGCCATCTCTAACGATCTGCACAGTACACAGCCGGCAAGATCCATAGGGCTCAAGAGAAGGATGATGGCATAGCGTGGGGATATGGATGCCGGCCAGCTTTGCCGCCTCCAGTACCGTGGCAGGGCAGCCTTCTGCATCCATCTCAATCTCCTGGCCGTCGATCATTAATCTGAGCTTCTTCATTCCTTCCCACCATCCTTGAGACTCCCAGGAGAGACCTTCTTGACGGCCCTTACCTTGGGTGGGCAGACCTCAAAGCAAATGCCGCATCGAGTGCATTTGGATTGATCGATAAGACAGATGCCTTCTTCCTCTCCCTGGATGGCCCCTTGCGGACAGTTCTTCCGGCACAGGCCGCATGCCACACAGACCTCTGGCTGGATATGATACGAGATGAGAGCTTTGCAGGAGAGCGAGGGGCACCTCTTCTCGATGATATGGGCATCATATTCATCCTGAAAGTGGGCTATGGTGCTCAAAACGGGATTGACTGCCGTCCGCCCCAAAGCACAGAGGGAGGCCTTTCTCATCAGGCCGGCTATCTCTTTGAGCACCTGCAGATCCCCATCCTGCCCTCTGCCTGAGACTATGTTGCTCAAGATCTCTCTCATCTGTCTCAGGCCCTCCCGGCAGGGCAGGCACTTGCCGCAGGACTCGTCGCAGAGGAAGTCCACGAAGTAGCGGGCCAGATCAACGGCGCAGGTATCCTCATCGATCACGATAATGCTGCCCGAGCCCATCATGGAGCCGAGGCGAGTAAGCTCATCAAAATCAACGGGCGTCTGCAAATGCCGGGCAGGAATGATCCCCCCGGATGGGCCTCCCGTCTGAACCCCTTTGAGCTTCTTTCCGCCCGGAATTCCGCCTCCGATCCTGTAGATTATGTCGGCAAGGCTCATGCCCATGGGAACCTCCACCAAACCGGTATTGTTTACCTTGCCCACCAGAGAGAAGATCTTGGTCCCCTTACTCCCTTCCGTTCCAATGGAATTAAACCACATCGCGCCCCGGTTGATGATGAGAGGGATATTGGCCCAGGTCTCCACGTTATTGAGCACGCTTGGCCGATTCCAGACCCCGCACTCGGAGGTATGGACGTACTTGGGTCTGGGCTCGCCCACCTTGCCCTCCAGGGCGTTCATGAGAGCGGTCGACTCTCCGGAGACAAAGGCCCCCGCACCTCTATGCACAGTTGCATCGAAATCAAAGCCGGTGCCCAGGATGTTCTCTCCCAGAAGGCCCAGCTCTCGGGCCTGATGCAGGGCATATTTGGCATTCTCCACGGCCAGGGGATATTCCATGCGCACATAGATGTAGCCGCTATGCGATCCCACCGCATAAGCTCCAATTATCAAGCCCTCAAGAACGCTGTGCGGATTGCCTTCCATGAGGGCTCGATCCATGAATGCTCCCGGATCCCCTTCATCGCAGTTGACTATCACATGCTTGATATCTCCGGCTGCGTTTCGCGTCGATTCCCATTTTCGGCCGGTGGGAAAACCGCCGCCGCCCCTCCCCCTCAGGCCGGATTTTTTTATCTCCTCAATTACTTCCAGGAGGGGTCATTTGCGATAAGACGCGAGAGAGTGCGCTATAGCCGCCCAGGGCAATATAATCTTCTATATTTTTTGGATTTATCTTAATATTATCCTTTATCAGAAGTCTCATCTGATGATTATAAAAGGGAATATCATTTTCCAGAATGGCCCTCAGGCCGGTTTCCGGATCCTTATAAAGAAGGCGCTCTACCAGCCCTCCTTTGAGAAGGGTATCCTCCACAATCTCGGGCACGTCCTCAGGCTGGACGCCCAGGTAATAGACTCCGGCGGGATATATCACCACAAGAGTTCCTTTTTCGCAAAAGCCCGGGCAGCCCGTCTCTTTGATGCTGATCTCTTTCTCCAGACCCCTTTTCTTCACCTCTTTCGCAAAGGCGTCGATGACCTTTCTGGCACCAAGGCCCAGGCACCCCGTGCCGGCACAGATGGCCACCTCTTTTCTCTTTGGATCTCTCTTGCGCCGGATTTCCTCTCTTAGAATCTCCAGATCCTGAATTGATGCAAGTCTTGCCATCTTCTCCCCATCTTCTCAGGCCCGCCGGCTACTCGCAGGCATGCTTATCCAATATTTTCTCCACGCTCTTGGAGTCCACCCGGCCGTGGTAGTCATCATCCACTACTATTACCGGGCCTATGGCGCAGCATCCCAGGCAGTTGACCCTGTTTAGAGTGAATTTGCCGTCTGCAGTGGTCTCTCCCTGCTTTATCCCCAATTTTGACTGGGTTGCATCCAGCAATCTCTGTGCGCCCCGCACCTGACAGGCAGTTCCCATGCAAACGCTTACTTTATGCCGGCCCACGGGAGAGAGGCTTATCGCCTTATAGAAACTTGCCACTCTGAATATCTGGCTGCGGGAAATTTTAAGCCTAAAAGAAAGTTCTTCGACCATTTCTTTGGAGATCCAGTGCAGCTCGTTTTGCAGATCCAGGAGGAGCTGGATTAAGAAACCTTCTTCTCCTTCATATTTTTTAATTATATTCATCCAGCTTCTCCTTTTCAGCATCGATCATAGCCACCTCACTTTGCCAATTGCATCATCAATAAATATGAAAAACTATATAACGCTTGCCTTTGATAATCAATGTCAATGATAAAATAATTGACTTAAAAAGATATAATGAAAATATAAGGATCAGCTATGATCTGCAAAGAGCATAAATCCTTCCGTAGAACCTATCCGGAAGATCAGGGCCAGAAGCCTGGGGCAAGGGCGCAGTTGCTGTGCAGAGCCCTTTTATCCTTTGATGCAGAATATAATATTTCTTATGAGCGAGGAGCTGAAAAGGGCCGTCCGGAAGAGATGCAAGAGGATGGAGATTCCCCTGGTAGGAGTGGCGAGCGTGGAGCGCTGGAAGAACCCTCCCTTTCAGCCCTGGATGCCTGAGGAGTTTTATCCCCAGTCCATTTTTCCCGAGGCCAAATCGGTGATAGTCATCGGCCTGCCGGTCAGCCTGCCCGTGCTGGAGACGTCTCCTTCCATTTACTACAGGGAGCTGTACAACACCGTGAACAGCCTGCTGGACCAGTACACCTATCGCCTGGCCAGTTTTCTAAACGAAAAGGGCTACCCGTCCGTATTCGTTCCCCGGGACGGATATTTCGGAATCAAGGCCCTGCTGAAAAATCCGGTGGCCTTCTTCTCCCACCGGCACGCGGCTCTGCTGGCGGGCCTGGGTGGCTTCGGGGTGAACAATATGCTGCTCACACCCCAGTACGGGCCGCGCGTGCGCTTCGGCTCCGTCTTCACGGCCGCAGAGCTTCCGCCCGATCCGCTGCAAACTGAGGAGCTTTGCACCCGCTGCATGCGCTGCGTCCGGATGTGCCCGGCCAAGGCCCTGGGCGAGAAGGACTACCCCGAGGGGCTCACGGACAAGAAGAACTGCACCGAGCACAGTGCCGAGTTGAACTTGCGCGGCATCTCGCCCTGCGGCATCTGCATCAAGGTCTGCCCGGTGGGCGAGGACAGGAAGCTGTACGGGCGGGAGGATGCATCGATCTACAGCCGGAAGGATCGCTTCCCTGAGGAGCACCGGGCCTGGGAGCACGTGAAAAGGTATGGAGGACTGTGAGGATCAACTGGCGATCAGTCCTATGCAACATATGACGACAGATAAGGCCAAATATGAAGAGCCCATAGCTATTCTCCGATGAACAGGCTGACCGTCTATGTCTCGGGAAAGGTTCAGAAGGTAGGCTATCGCAAGAGAGAGAATGCCATTGAGATAAAAAACACGCTAATCCAGGTCGCATCTGTGGAGAAAGCATACTCCCCGGCAAGCGGAGAGTTTTCCGGTTTTGGCAAGATCGTGGCCGATGACGAGACGGATTCAAGGCTCGACAAAGGCATCGATGTAATGAATAAGATGCTTGTCGCCATAATCGATGTCAACAAAACCCTTGTTGACTATGAACTCCAATGCATGGACGTCTGGCAAGATGGACAACCTGGGCGGCAAGATGGATCGAATGCTTCAAAAGCAGGATGAGCTTATCGTAGAAGTCAAGGACATCGGCCAGAGTCAAAATGAAATACTGGTCGAAGTAAAAGATATAAACAAGAAGGCAGAACGAGTCTGGGAAAGAGAAATCGTTGAAATGAAAAATGATATTTCTGAAGTAAAGGCGGCATTGCGGGCAAAGGGTATCATCTAAAAAAGTCTCGTATAATCTCTTTTTAGCTACGCAGGGCTCACAGACAAGAACTGCATAGTAACAGCGAGAAGCTCGACAGCCGGAGCATCTTGCCTTGCGAGATATACGTCAAGGTCTGCCCGTGGGCGAGGACAGGAAGCTCTTCGGACTGAAAGTTGTTTCCATCTATGCCCTGAATGATCGATTCCCTGAGACGCACCTGGTCTATTAGGATGTGCAAAAGATACGGGGGCGTAGAGGGCCGTGTTCTTCAGATACAGTCCCTTTTCTTCTCCAAGAATCGTGCCCACAAAATCCAGAGGATAATACATATTCTCAGTTCTCGATTTTTTTTGCATGCAGGGTGCAGGCCAGGGCTACATTGCTTTGCTCCTTACCCTGGCCTTCGCTTTTGCGCCCTTCTTTCCCGCTCCTTTGACTGCTGTACGGCTGACGACTCTCGTCCTCAAGTATCGACCGGTGTGGCTCTCCTCCACCGCCGCCACCTCCTCAGGCGTTCCCGCCGCCACGATCCGCCCGCCGGCGCTGCCGCCCTCCGGCCCCAGATCGATGATGTAGTCGGCGCATTTGATCACATCCAGGTTGTGCTCGATGACCACCACGGTGTTTCCCTTGGCCACCAGGTCGTCCAGGACGGAGATGAGCTTCTTGACATCATCAAAGTGCAGGCCCGTAGTCGGCTCGTCCAGCAGGTAGACCGTCCGGCCCGTGCCCCGCTTGGCCAGCTCCCTTGTGAGTTTTATCCTCTGCGCCTCGCCGCCTGACAGGGTTGTGGAGCTTTGCCCCAGCTTGATGTAGCCCAGGCCCACGCCCAGGAGTGTGTCGAGTTTGGTGCGTATGGCCGGGATGTTCTGGAAGTGCAAAAGCGCCTCCTCCACAGTCATATCCAGCACCTCGGCAATTGACTTGCCCTTGTACTTGACCTCCAGAGTCTCCCGGTTGTAACGCGTGCCCTTGCACTCCTCGCACTCGATATAGACATCGGGGAGAAAGTTCATCTCGATCTTGATCAGCCCGTCCCCCTGGCAGGCCTCACAGCGCCCGCCTCTCACATTGAAGGAGAAGCGGCCCGCCTTGTAGCCTCGCACCTTTGCCTCCTTTGTCTCGGCAAAGGCGAGCCGGATGGGATCGAATATCTTGGTGTAGGTGGCCGGATTGGAGCGGGGCGTCCTGCCGATGGGGCTCTGGTCAATGACTATCACCTTATCCACCTCCGAGTCGAAAACGATCTCATCATACTCCCCCGGCGATGTGCTTGAGTTGTAGATCTTTTTCATGAGAGCCCGGTACAAAGTATCGTAGATCAGAGTGGACTTTCCCGAGCCGGAGACCCCGGTCACGACCGTGAGCACGCCCAGAGGAATGGCCGCATCCACATCCTTCAAATTGTTCTCCCTGCAGCCCAGAAGGCGGATGAAGGTGCTGCTCTTCCTGCGGCTGAAGGGGACAGCAATAGCCTTTTTCCCGGAGAGGTACTGGCCGGTGAGCGACGCCTCGCTCTTCTCGATCTCCTGGGGCGTGCCCTCCGCCACCACATAGCCGCCGTGAATGCCCGCTCCCGGCCCGATGTCCAGGACGTGATCGGCAGCGCGAATGGTCTCCTCATCATGCTCTACCACGATGAGAGTGTTTCCCAGGTCCCGCAGCTTCCTCAGCGTCTCGATCAGCCGGGCATTGTCCCTCTGATGAAGGCCGATAGAGGGCTCATCCAGCACATAGAGCACGCCGGTCAGGTTGGAGCCGATCTGGGTGGCCAGGCGGATCCTCTGCGCCTCGCCTCCGGAGAGAGTGCCTGCGTTTCTGGACAGGGTAAGATAGCCCAGGCCCACGTGCTCCAGAAAGCCCAGCCTGGAGCGGATCTCCTTCAAGACCTGGCGGGCGATCTCCTGCTCCTTGGCCGTGAGCTTCATCTCCAGGTTTTCAAAGAATGCCATGCTCTCGGCAACCGACAGATCGGTTACATCGACAATGGATTTTTCTGCAATCGTCACGGCCAGAACCTTTTCCTTGAGCCTGCGTCCCTGGCACTGCGGACAGGGAAGGACGCGCATGAACTTCTCCAGCTCCTCCCTCCGGTACTCGGAAGCGGTCTGGCCGTAGAGGCGAATGCTCTGCGGAATCAAGCCCTCCCACTGGCCGTTATGCATCCAATAGGCATCTCCGTTCTTCATGCTCATGGAAAACTGGATGCGCTCCAGAGAGCCGTACATCAGGGCATTGTACTGCTCCCCGGAGAGTTCTTTAATGGCGGTGAAGACATCAAATCCGAAGTGTTTGGCCACAGCAGCCAGATGCTGGCCCCGCCAGCCATCGATGGCGTTTCTGTAGAGGGCCACCGCCCCGTCGGCGATGCATAGCTCCCTGTCCGGTATGATCAGATCCGGGTCGAACTCCATACGAATTCCCAGACCATTGCAGGACTCGCAGGCCCCGAATGGACTGTTGAAGGAGAACATGCGCGGCTGCAGCTCCTCGAAGGCCATGCCGCAGACGGGACAGGCCATGCTGGCGGAATAGAGCCGCTCCTTGCCCTGGGCAGGCAGGATGGTGACGAGCCCTTCTGCTCTCTTAAGGGCGTTCTCGATGGCCTCCACCAGCCGCGATCGATCCAGGGCCGGGTCCAGCCGGTCCATGACCACATCTATGTCGTGCTTCTTATAGCGGTCCAGCTCAATCTCCTCATCGGTCCGGCGGACCATTCCATTCACCCGCACTCGTGAGAAGCCTTCTGCATTCAGGTCATGGAAGAGCTGGCCGTAGGTTCCTTTTTTCTGGCGGATGATGGGTGCAAGAACTGTCACCTGGCGGCTGACGGCGTCGCAGCCGCCCTCCACCTCGCCGGCTCCATTGTCCGCTTCATTGCCTTCCGCCTTTTCTCTCACCCCGCCGATCTCCTCAAGGACGCTGTCTGCGATCCTCTCCGGCGATTGGGACTGTATCCTTGTGCCGTGCACCGGGCAGTGGGGCACACCAATCCTGGCAAAGAGCAGGCGCAGGTAGTCGTAGATCTCGGTTACCGTTCCCACAGTGCTGCGCGGATTCTTGGAGGTGGTCTTCTGCTCAATGGAGATGGCAGGAGAGAGCCCTTCAATGCTGTCCACGTCAGGCTTATCCATCTGGCCCAGGAACTGGCGAGCGTAGGCAGAAAGCGATTCTACATAGCGGCGCTGTCCCTCGGCGTAGATGGTATCAAAAGCCAGGGTGGATTTGCCCGATCCGGATACGCCGGTGATGACAATGAACTTATCACGGGGAAGCTGCACTGTGATGTTCTTCAGGTTGTGCTCGCGGGCACCTTTTATGATAATCGATTTCATTGCTTTGATCTCACGGTTTTTACGCTTGATTGGCAGGAACTAGAGAAGAGGATGGACTTAATACTTTTCAGGCAATCTTTTTAAAAAGAGCGAAATCCATGCCTTCAACAAGGAAGATTTTGTGGTTAGAGGAATCATACTCATGAAATTGATAAAGCGGACAATCCTGATGCAGATTGTTTTAGCAGCAATTGCATGCGCAGTCCTTGCGGCCTTTGTGGTCCAGGCGGAGGAGGATGGTATGAATGATCTTGTTGTGAAATTGGGCTTTGATGAAATTCCCGATGAGCATACCTGTGAAGGAACGGATGTATCTCCACGCATCGAGGTTGCTGGGCTTAATGCCACATCCATGGCCGTGATGGTTGACGATGTGGACGCGCCTTCCGGCATCTTCAATCACTGGCTCATCTGGAATATACCGCCGACTGATGTCATTCCCAGAGCCATTGCCAGGAATGCCACTTTGACTGAACCCTTTCCAGCTTTGCAGGGTAGGAACGGCTTCGGAGAGATCGGATACGCCGGGCCCTGTCCGCCTCCCGGAAAGCCGCATAGATATTACTTCCGGGTTTACGGCCTGGACAGAATGCTGGACCTCCGAGAGGGGGCCAGCGCCGCCGATCTGAGGAAGGCAATGCAAGGCCATGTGCTGCAGGTGGGCGAGGCCGTGGCAACCTATGGAAGGTGATATTCCCGGCCTAGAGCTGAAGGGAGGGCGCCCCCTTCACCAGCCCGGTTAATAGCGAGAATCCAGCCCCATTGGCTCCCGGATTTATGGGCCTGATCTCGATGGTCCAATTTCCTCTGGCAGGGCTCTTCAGGAAGTAGTAATTGTAGTTGGAGCCCACCAGGTGCACTACATCCCGGCTGTCACTCTGGGCAGGAAGAGCGCTTCCATTCGGCTGGACCAGGGTCAGATTGAAGAAGGCATCCTTCCAGGCAAGGCCGATCATCTCCGCCTGCTCTGAGATCAGCGGGCCGCTTTGGGATCCGGAAACTGGCTGATTTATGCCCAGCACTCTCGTAAACCTGAGAGGGGATACGCCTGCATATGCCATGCCGTTCTCCACCCGCAAGGGACTAAGGGATGTAACCGTCTGGCCCCAGGGGAGGGTTATGACCGTCCCGGCAGGAATTATGTAGGATTGAGCAGCCGGAAGGGTGCTGGCTGCGGGAGCATAGGGAGGATAGTAATAAGGCACAGCATAGACATAGTAAGGATACTGGCAGACTCCATTGATGCAGATCTTTCCGCTCGGACAGACCACATATGAATGCCAGCAGCCTCCATCCGTATCGCAGTGGTCTACTGTGCAGGGATTGCTGTCGTCGCACTTCCAGCGGCTTTGGCAGCCCTTCTTATGATCGCATGTATCAGCAGTACAGGGATTGCCGTCATCGCAGCTCTTGGGAGTGTGCTTGCACTCTTCCCCGTCGCAGGTGTCAGTGGTGCAGGCATCTCCGTCACCACAATCGAGCACATGCACGCATGCTGTCCCGTTGTAAGAGTCTTTGGTGCAATTATTGCCGTCATCACAGCTTGTGGTTGTATTGTAGCACTTTCCTTTATAGCAGTAATCGTAGGTGGCGGGATTTCCATCATCGCAGGGATTATGTTCATCGCAGCCATGCGGATGATGGGCCATGAGAGCCTCGCCTGAGGATAGAAGAGTGCTGTTGTTTTCGCTAAGGATTATCTCGCGATCTGTGGGCTCATTAACGCAAACACCATTCGAGCAAGAATCAAGGGTACTATCATTCCCGTCTTCGCAAGTCCTAGGTGTGTTCTCGCACCCAGTCCCATTGAAGGTATCATCGGTGCATGGATCATGATCATCACAGCTATTTTCGCTAAGGACCATCTCGTAATCCATGGGCTTATTAATGCAAGCTCCATTCGAGCAGGAATCAAGGGTACTATCATTCCCGTCATTACAATCCACTGATTCATAAATGCAGCTTGCCCCATTGTAGGTATCAGTGGTGCAGGGATCACCGTCATCACAGACAGGCAGCAAAAAATCCGAATCATTGACGACTTGAGACTCTTGAGATTCATTGACGGCTGTATTCTCGTCCATCACCATTTCTGGAGATTTTGTCTGGACTGGATTTATAATCTCCAGTAAATTAATATTAGCGTTGCCGCCTTCCCTGCTTAAGGGCGTATTGATACAACCAGATGGACTGCACAGGTCCGCAGTGCTGGCGTTTGCGTCATCACAATTCACCGGATCATGAACGCAGCCCGCTGCACCGCAATAATCCATGGTGCAGGCATTTCCGTCATCGCAATTCACCAGATCATGAACGCAGCCAGCTTCTCCATAGTAATCTCTGGTACACGGATTTTTATCATCACAATCTTCAGATTTATTGATAGCTCCCGGTCCGTTTTGTCTTGAACTCTCCATGTTATCCGGATTGCCGTCATTAGCTTTTATTGCAGAGAACGGCCAGACAGAGGAACCGGCATCATCGCAGCTCTGTGGCTCGTGAAAACAGCGCTCTCCATCGCAGTAATCCCTGGTGCAGGCATTACCATCATTGCAGTCCCCGCATTGAGCTGAAGCATTACATATTAATAATAAAGAGCTTAGAATAAATATTGCGAAAAAACCGCAAGGCTTACTTTTGACTATTTCTTTGTCCACACATTTCACTCCCATTAAGCCTTCCCGTCCTTTTTTTATATCTAACTTTCGCTCTTTGGCTGAGCTTATTGAGTTAGGATGACTTGCAGATCCGGGCCAGCTCATTTGCACGAATAATTACTCCAATTATCAAGAGAACGAGCTTAATGTAGTCTGCCGGCTTTTAAGCTGGTCCTTGAGGAGATCGCTTTGCAGGATGAATTTCTTTAGGGGAAGCTGCAGCTTGTCTGAGATATACCACAAGGCGCTCTTCATATCCTCGAAGGGCAATGCCTTCTCCTGCATGGCATTTCTCACATTCTCCCGCACGTTGAAGACGCCCAGCGGCACATATCCTGAATAAGCCTCACGAAAGATGATGGCACCTGCCTGCCTCTTCTCGCGTGCCAGAGCCTCCAGCACAGCCATTTTGCAGGAGTAGTAGCATCCGCCCACCTTGGAATAGCCCTTCTTCCCCCCGTTGTTCTCATAATCAGAGAATATCATCTCCTCATTTCCCAGGATGCGCAAAAAGGCCTCCATCCACTCATACTGCCATGCCGTGGGCAGGAGCAGAACGGCATAGTAGTTGTTGAGGCTGGAAAACTCTCTCACCTGACAGCAATCTATGAGATCATATTCCCTGACCTTCCTTAAAAAGCGGTTTGCCAGGGTGCTGTCGCAGGCGGTGATGGACCAGCGGGTTGGAACCAGGCGGCGCCTCTTCCGGCTGCCCATAGCTCCCACAGAGAAGGCCTTCTGGATGCTGGAGAAGGGCAGGCCTTTGCCGTGCAGATCTGTCACCGCGTCTGCCGCCAGCAGGTCGCCATCGCAATAAACCTTCTCCAGATGCGGATCCCATCTGGCATTGCCGATTTCAAGCCGCTCCAGCGGCGCACTGGGCCCGAAAGGAGTATGCTCATCGCTAAAGGATAGGCCACTGGGAGGATGGCAAAACTCGGCTTCGCTCTCAATGGAGGAAGCGGAAAGAGAGATGTCCCGCAGCTTTTCTATGAAGCGGCCCTCCAGATGTGTTACTTTGATAGGCTTCTTGCCCCTTATCAGGTTTAGCCGGTATCTTATGATCTCCTCCTGGGTCTTTTTTTCCGGTATCCACGACTCAGGCCGGTCCATGATGATTGTGTCGCCATGCATTGGTGCGATCATGGGCCCTGCATTGACCTTGGGATAGTTCCAGGACCCGATGAAGACGGAGGGAGGCGAACTGCCATCAAGCTGCCTGCCCATCTCTTGAGAGGGGATATACATGCCGGCCGTCAATTTTTTCAGATAGGCTTCCTTGCCTTTGATCACGATGAATAAGCAGGCGGAATTTGAATAAAAGGATGATGGATGCAGAGCGAAAGTGTTTGGTTTTGATCGGCCCCTTGCTAGCCTGGCCTGCCGGGCATAGAAACGAGAACATCACGGTTACCTATTTACCTTAAAAGAGTCAATAATTTGCCGAGGTGTCCTCAGATGAAATGGACCATGTTGATAATGGCATTAATAATGCTACTATGTACCGCTGCATGCGGACAGATGAATCAGTATTCTACAAGCGCGCCGGGCGGCGCACCTACGCCGGTCACTCCCAGCAGCGCAGAATCCCTGGGCCTGCAAGCGCCAACGGACGTCACGGTATCCCAGCAGACCCCAACCGCCCAGGAGAGGACGCAGACTCTGATGAGCACGAGCCAGGAAGCCGCCTATGCCTTTGCGCCGGCGGGAGCAAGTGCCACTGCCACCAGTCCGGTCTACAATAAGGTAATAATTCCTACGGGAACTTATGCGCCCAATAACCTTTATATCTCTTATGCACCTCGAACTGTGGCAAGCTGCAATCTTTATGCCAATCTGCCTTTATGGATGAAGACCTCAACCTCAGGCAACATCTGGTTTTATGAGTGGTATCCAAGCGGCATGCTAGATACTCAATACGCCGGCTATGTCTACAGCCCCGGCTGGTACAAGAGATGGTTCTTTGCCGATGTTCCCGGCTGGCACATTCTTCAGTACCACTGCAACGGATGGAGCAACTATGCCTACATTTATGTCTACGGCCCTGGCGGCTACTGGGTTAATCCGAATCCGAGCCCCGATCCCGTGCCATATCCATATCCCCATTGGGATAGCCAAATAGCCTATTCCTATCCACCCACCGGTCATACCTACTACTCCCATGAATGGACAACATCCTATGGGAATTGAGCCGGGGAGATCTTTTTTGCGGCTTTTCAAAGCAAAGCCGTTCTATTTCTTTATCAATCGGTTGCCACCATCACATTGCTGGCCTTTATTACTACGAAGACCTCCTTTCCCACTTCAAGACCCAGATTTTGCGCTGAAGCCCTGGTGATTACGGAGACTACTTCGTCACCACCGGAAAGCCGAACAGTCACTTCCGCGCTTACAGGACCGTTGACGATTCCCATCACTTTTCCTTTCAGGATATTGCGTGCGCTGATCTTCATTTTAAGCCGACCTCTCTAATCTAATAAGGTATTATAGGTATTGATGTCTGCTGCGTTCTTACCTTTTGTGCTCTGAGGCCTTGCCTGCCACAAGGATGCAAAGCAGCTTCCTCACATTCTGGCGAAAATCATCCAGGCTGCCGTCATTTCTCAGCTTCATATCGGCGGCCTTCATAGCCTCGCACATTCCCCAGGAGAGCTCCCGGCATTCCCTTTGCTCCAGGGCGGCAGCAGCCCGGCTATCCGGCTCCCTGCAGGAAGAGATTATCCTGGCATCCGCATCAGTCTCCTCGCCACCTGCCATGCTTCTGCCCGGATCATCGGGACGGCCTCGCGCCGCCAGCCACTTCAGCCTGGCCTCGGCGGGAGCGCAGACCTCGACCAGGTGAAACTCATCGGCATGGGCGCGAAAGAAGTCCGCCTCCTCCCCGGAGCGCAGGCCATCAACCACTACCACGTCCTTTCCGGTAGCTTTAGCCTTCTCGAGAGCTCTTCTGGCCACAGCATCCGGGCCCTCTGCGGCTCGCAAGGCATTGCCGATGCGGCCCAAATTCCCGTCGGTCAACTCCAGCCCCTGCCGGGCCGCTTCCTGGCGGATGACGTCTCCCATGACCACTACTGCCAAACCATGCTGCCCGGCAATCTGAGAGGCTTCTCCCTTGCCTGAGCCCGGCAAGCCCACAAAACCTATGATCTTCACCTTTGTTCACCCTTATAGTTTTTCCAGATTATCCTGGGAGCGGCCCGGACCTGAACCCCCAGCTCTGCCGGGCAGGCTCTGGCCATATCCTGCAATGCGTCTGCCGAGACCGGCTCAAATCTGGCCTCTTCCATTCTGGGCATTCCCTGCTGCAGGATGAAGCTATCCAGGCGGTTATCAGGATATTGCTCCCTCAAGCGGCAGAGCAGGCCGGAGATCTGCATCAACTGATAATGAGTTGGCATCTGGGGAAAGATGGTGCTGCGCACGACCAGTGCCACACCCAGTTTGAAGCAGATCTCAAGGCTTTCCCATACGCACGCCGCGATGCTGCCTCTGCCGGTAGCTATCTCGTAATCCGGCTCCACAAGAGCGCTCTTGAGATCGAGGAATACTTTATCCACCAGCCCTTTTGCCAGCAAGTCCTCCAGACGGTCGGGATAGCAGCCCGAGGTCTCCAGGCCTGTGGACAGATGCAGGCTTTTGGCCAGGCGAAAGAGCCCGGCACAGGCCTCCGGCTGCAGGAGCGGCTCGCCTCCCGATAAGACAAAAGCATCGACGAAGGGCTTGCTGCTTGCCCGCTGTGATGCATCATCGATGTTGATCTGCAGAGATAGGGCACAATGGGAAGATTCGGCCCCGACCTTCGCCCGCGGGGAAACTCGAAAGCCCTTGACCTGAGATACAATGCGAGAAGCAATGGTATGAAAAGCAACCCAGCTCTCTCCCGTCTGAAGCTTCTGATTATGGCAATGGGGGCAGCGCAAAGGGCAGCCCCGCAAGAAAACCACCAGGGCCGCCCGTCCCAGCCAGTCCACCGTGGAAAGAGGAACAATTCCTCCGTAGTTGACCTTCATTTTCTTTCCGAGGAGAGATCGAGCAATACCTGCCTTCCTGCAATCCTGGCCAGCCTCATAGAGAGCTCCGACTCATTTGATGCGGCCTTCTCCTCCCATGAGGCCAGATCTTTTTTGGCCTGCTCCAGGGATGCCTCCAGGCTGCGGATGCTCTTTCTTGCCTGGCTGGCCTCCTCTTTCAAACGCAGGCCCTCCCGGCTGCTCTCGGCAAGCTGGGATTGGAGATCTGAGATCTCCTTTTCCAGGGAAGCCTGCCTGGACCTGGCCTCCTCCAGCGATCCTCTCTTGATGAGCAGGTCAATGTGATCGAGGATCTTCTCCTTCTTTTTGTCCTTCAGTCCCAAGGAAGTCAGATGGCTTCGTAGCTCCTTTAGAGCGCCGGCAATATCCCTGTCCTCTACCAGGGAAGGAGACTCTAAGAGCTGCATAAAGACGTCTTTATGCTGCAGATTGATTCTTTCGCTTGATCCCTTGCTTCATGATTCTGGCCAGAGCCTTGCTCAGAGGGGCAATGAGATTTGCCAGCTGCTCTTCAGACGCAGCTTTTTCTTCCCGCTTTCTCTCCAGGCTTCTCTTCAGATCTTGCGCCTTTTTCCCCTCATCGCTTGCTTCCAGCCTCTTTAAGCTCTCCTCCAGGCCGGATAGCCGGGACTTTTGCCCGGACAGCGTCTCTTCGTCTTCCAATGCCTTCTTTTTCAGGTCACCGATGCTGGAAAGCGCAACTTGAAGCGAAGAGGCCAGCTCCCGGCAGTACCAGCTCTCCTCCTGCACCTTTCTTTTTTTGCCGATCTCGCTCTCCAGATCGACCAGCAGGCGGCTTATCTGTGCCAGATCGGAGTTGATGCTCTCGATATTCTTAGGAAAGAGAGCGGCCACATACCTCTGCGCTCGGGCGAAGGTGGTCGCCGTCCTCTCCAGACCTTTGACAAGGGTCCAGTGGTGCTGAAATGAGCTGTCCAGGTCCTTTTTCCTGGGAGGCATCATCTTCTCGCAAAGCGACTGCAGCTGCTTGACGACCTCTCCGCGCGCTGCCAGGCCCGCTCGCAGCAATTTAGGTGGAGTGGCTGCGTCCGTCTCTGCCGATGCCAGAGCCGAGATGTCCCGGGAGAGGGCTTCTGACGCGTCCTCCATGTGGCGGTAGATCTCTGCAAGACGCTCCTGGAAATCGGAATCATTCTGCTTCTCCTCCAGCCAGGAATCAATGCCGGCAAGCTGCAGGCTTGCCGCCTCTTCTCCGGCCTTCTTTCCCCCAAAGATATTATTGAGCCACTTCAAGGCTGTATCTCCTCTTTTTTAAGCTGAGAGATGACCTTCTCAGCAATCCTGGGACCGAGGAGGCGGGCGACCTCGGTCTGTTCGGCAGCTTTCAGCTTTTCTATGCTGGTTATGCCCGACAAATAGAGCTTCCTGGCCCGGACCCGGCCCACCCCCTTCAAATTCAGCAAGCCGAGCAGATCCTGGCCGGCACCGTAATGTATGCGCTCTGCCAGTTGCTCCGCTTTGAAGGTTATGCCCAGATCCTGATGCTTGGACAGTTCGGCTAAAGAGTGCATGAGCCACTCTGCCGTCTCAGCCGAGCGACGGATATCTCCCGGCCCGATGCGGTATCTGCTGGCAATCTGCTCCTCCTTGACCTCGCCAATCCAGTCCATGAGCATGGCTGCCGTCTTGGCCTCGCGCAGCAGATAGTCGTAGTTGTCCTCATAATAAAGCTCTGACTGGTGCTGATCGATGAACTCCTCCACCCATCCGTCCGCAGCCTGAACATAGAGCAGATCCATATCCGGAGTCATGCTGATGAGATGAATGAGGCTGAGGTCGGCAGGAATCCTTCGCGCCGACCTCTCCAGTTCCAGGGCGCTGGTGAATCTGTCTGATTTGTCTCTGTCCGTTGCCGTCTTTCCTCTCGCCAGCCTATCGCTTGCCTTTCTTTGCGCCAGATTTTCCAGCATGATAACGGCGCTCAGAGGATCGATATAAAGCTTGGATACCAGAGAGCCGAGCCTGGTAGGCAGGAGTTCTCCGCCGTCGCCCTCCTTGCCCTCCTCGATCATGCCGTTATCCCGCAAAAAGTCGAGGACCTTCTCAATTGTGACATCCAGATTCCAGGGGTCCTGCTGCTTGGCATAAAATGTGGTGGCGATGAAGGCCTTCAGCTCCGGCTCGGATCGGGCAAAACCGGCGGCGAATGTGGAGAGCAGATGGGTTCTGAGAGCGCTCTCGCTGGCCAGCTTCGACCAGATCTCTTCCGGGGTGCCGTGGATGTAGTGCTCGAAGAGCTCCTCCATCTCGGAAACGCTCTTGGCCAGCAGAAAGGATTCGCCATAAGGATCAAGCCCCGGCCGGCCGGCACGTCCCGCCATCTGGCGGTACTCGATGACGGGAATGGGCGTCATTCCCCGACCGTACTCATATCTCTTGTAGCTCTTGATGAGCACTCTTCTGGCAGGAAGGTTCAGGCCTGCGGCCAGGGTGGGTGTGCTGGCGATGACCTTGATCCTGTTATCCCGGAAGCCCTGCTCCACCAGCCGCCGCTGTTCAGGCAGGAGTCCGGCATGATGAAAGGCGACGCCGCGGCAGACGCAGGAGGCCAGGCGCGCTGCCGTATCGCTCTCACCCGTGGCCAGAATGCTCTGGGAGAGGTCATGGGATGCGCTGTCCTCCGGGATCAGGCCGGTGAGCCGGGAGGCGGCGGCTTCCGCATTCTTCCGGGAGCTTTCGAAGATAAGAATCTGGGCCTCCTGAGAGAGGGTATCCTTGACCAGAGCCAGGGCCTCATCCTTCATGGCCAGCAGAGGGGCCTCGCCGTCGGAGAAGACCAGCTTTCCATTGCAGATGATGCCCTCCCGCAGCCGGATGGGCCGCCATTCGCTGGAGATCATCTCCGCCTCCAGCCAGTCCGCCAGCTCCCGGCCGTTGGCCACGGTGGCGGAGAGACCGATGACCTGCAAACCGGGATTGGAGCGGCGCAGCTTGGTGATGGTCATCTCCAGGGTGGGGCCGCGACCCACGTCGTTAAGCAGGTGTATCTCGTCGACCACCAAGACCGCCAGATCTCGCACCCAGGAGGCTGCATTTCTCATGAGAGAGTCGGCCTTCTCGGAGGTGGCGATTATTATCTGGTTCCTGCCCAGGCGCTCGTCTCTCTTGTCAAAGTCGCCGGTGCTGATGCCGACTGCCACTCCAATATCCCTGAACTTCTTAAAAGAGTCGTACTTCTCTGCGGCCAGAGCACGAAGCGGTACGATGTAGAGGCAGCGGCGGCCTTGCAGTGCGGCTTTGAGCATGGCCAGCTCTGCCAGGAGGGTCTTGCCGGAAGCGGTGGGCATGGCCAGGAGCATGCTTTTTCCATCCAATAATCCCCTCTCCACCGCCTCGGCCTGGGGCGGATAAAGCTCTTTATAGCCACGATCCTCGTAAAGCTTCACGGCCTCCTGGGGCAGCCAGGAGCCAAGGTCCTTTATCTCCAGCATCAAATTCTCCAGAATCTATTTTCCAGCATCTACTTCTCCTGCATCCATTTCTCCGGCATCCATTTCTCCGGCTTTCGGTCCCCGGCTCATCTAATTACAGGGCTCCTCTAATCTTAAATACTACGTGAAAGTAGTACCCTGCTGGATAGCATCTTGCATAGCCTGCATAGGACTCGAAAAAATAATTGACCGTCATCATATAAATGCATCTTCCATGGAGAGAAACTAATGTATGCCGATCGCATAAAAAATCTCCCGCCCTACCTCTTTGCCGCTATCGATAAAGCGAAAACGCAGGCAAGGAGCAGAGGTGTGGATGTAATAGACCTGAGCGTGGGCGATCCGGATTTGCCTACGCCTGAGCACATTTCTGAGGCTTTGTGCCGGGGGGCGAAGGACGCATCCAACCACCAGTATCCTTCCTATGAGGGAAAGCTGACTTTTCGCACTGCGGTGGCGGATTGGTACAGGCAGACCTTTAACGTCGACCTGGACCCCAGGAATGAGGTGCTCACCTTAATCGGCTCCAAGGAGGGCATTGCCCATGCGCCGCTGGCCTTCATCAATCCCGGAGACGCGGCCCTGGTGCCAGATCCTGCCTATCCGGTTTATCGCACGGCCACGGCCTTTGCCGGAGGCGAGAGCGTGATCATGCCGCTCCTGCGGGAGAACCGATTCTTGCCGGATCTGGATGCCATCTCTCCTGAGGACGCCCGGCGGGCCAAGATCATGTTTCTCAATTACCCCAACAATCCCATTGGGGCCTCGGCTGATAAGGCATTCTTCAAGAAGGTCCTCGACTTTGCCAGGGATTACGATATCATTGTGATGCACGACAATCCCTATTCTGAGACCTACTACGATGGCAACAGGTCGATGTCTCTCCTGGAGATGGAAGGTGCCAAGGATGTGGCGGTAGAGTTTCATTCGCTCTCCAAGACCTACAACATGACCGGCTGGAGGATCGGCTCGGTGGTGGGAAATGCCGGGGTAGTGGCAGGCATTGGCAAGATCAAGAGCAACATCGATTCAGGAACCTTTGGCGCGGTGCAGGATGCAGGCATTGTCGCCCTGCAGAGCCCAAAGTCGGTGGTGGACGGGATTCGGAAGATCTACCAGCACAGAATTGAGATCCTCTACCGGGCGCTCAAGGATCTGGGACTGGAGCTGGATAAGCCGCGGGCCACCCTCTATCTCTGGGCCTGGGTGGGAGGAAGCTCCATCGAATACGCGGGACGGCTGCTGGAGAAGACGGGCATTGTGGCCACGCCGGGGGTGGGCTTTGGAAAATACGGCGAGGGATACGTCAGGTTCTCCATCACCCAGCCCACGCCGCGCATCGAAGAGGCAGCGGCACGCCTGGAGAAGATGGGCAAGTGAATTTGCGCCTTGTAGTGACTCGCTGCAAAACGCTCACCACAAAGGCCAAAGATCCTTTCACATGAATTCTGGAGGGAATACAAATTGTTGGAAAATTATTCCGCTAAGGAGATCGAGGCCAAGTGGCAGAAGACCTGGGAGGAGAAAGCGGTCTTTCAGCCAGAGCCCGACGATCGCCAGAAGTTCTTTTTAACCATACCTTATCCTTATCTCAATGGAAATTTGCATGCCGGGCACACGCGCACCTTCACGATCGGCGACGCTGTGGCGCGCTTTCGCCGCATGCAGGGAAAGAACGTTCTCTTCCCCATGGCCTTTCATGCCACGGGAACGCCGATAGTCGGCCTCTCCGAGCTGATAGCCAATAAAGACCCGCTCATCTGGGGCGTTTACACCAAGCTGCACGGCATTCCTGAGGAGGAGCTCTCCCAGCTGAACACGCCCGAGAAGATTGTGCTCTACTTCCGCAAGGAAGCGAAGCAGGCCATGCAGTCCATCGGCTACTCCATCGACTGGAGGCGCGAGTTCACGACAACCGATCCGGCCTACAGCAAGTTCATCGAGTGGCAGTACGGCATCCTGCGCCGCCTGGACTACGTGGTGAAGGGCAGCCATCCGGTGCGCTGGTGTCCGCATGACCGAAATCCGGTGGAGGATCACGACATTCTCAAGGGAGAGGATGCCACCATCATGGACTTCGCCCTGATCAAATTCAGGATGGGCGATCGTGTCCTGCCCTGCGCCACCCTGCGCCCGGAGACGGTCTTCGGCGTGACCAACCTCTGGCTGAATCCCGATGTCACCTACGTCCTGGCG
Source organism: Methanotrichaceae archaeon (assembly GCA_963844955.1). Taxonomy (GTDB): domain Archaea; phylum Halobacteriota; class Methanosarcinia; order Methanotrichales; family Methanotrichaceae; genus Methanothrix. Next base: position 112,831 of record CAWJQJ010000006.1, read on the forward strand.
CGGGTAAACGGGGAGACCTGGGTGGTCTCCAAAGAGGCCTATGAAAAGCTCACCTTCACCGACCGCACGGTTGCCTTCGGAGCGGAGATCTCGGGAAAGGAGCTGATCGGAAAGCGCGTCACCAATCCGCTGACGGGCACCGAGGTTCTCGTGCTGCCCGCCGCATTCGTGGACCCGGACAACGGCTCGGGCATAGTCATGTCGGTTCCGGCTCATGCGCCTTACGATTATCTGGCTCTCAAGGACCTCTACGACCGGGACCTCTCCGGCTACGGCATCACAGAGGACCTGCGAAATATCAAGTTCATCTCCCTGATCGAGTCCCCGGGATACGGAGAGCTCCCGGCAGTGGAAGCGGTGAGCGAGCTGAAGGTCAAAGACCAGAATGACCCCAAAGCAGAAGAGGCCACCAAGATGGTCTACCGGCGCGAGTTTCATAACGGCGTTCTCAAGGCCAACACCGGCCGCTACGCGGGCATTGCCGTAAGCAAGATCAAGGATGTCCTGCTGGCCGATCTGATCGAGCAGGGCATGGCCGAGATCTTCTATGAGTTTTCCGAGACGCCGGTCATCTGCCGCTGCGGCACGCGCTGCGTGATCATGATGGTGCGGGACCAGTGGTTCCTGGAGTACTCGGACCCGGAGTGGAAGGCCAATGTGCTGCGCTGCCTGGCCGGCATGCAGATCATACCCGAGGAGTTTCGGACTGAGTTCATCAACAAGGTGGACTGGCTCAAGGACAAGGCCTGCGCCCGGCGGAAGGGACTCGGCACGCACCTGCCCTGGGACAAGGAGTGGCTCATTGAATCGCTGGGCGACTCCACGATTTACATGGCTTACTACATCCTGGCCAAGTACGTGAATGCGGGCATGAAGATTGACCAGCTCCCTCCCGAGTTCTTTGAGTACATCTTCATGAACAACGGCAACGCTGCCGCCGTTGCGTCCATAACAGGTATCCCGGAGGAGACAGTTCAAAAAATACATGACGACTTCGCCTACTGGTATCCGGTAGACCTGAGAACTTCAGGAAAAGATCTGGTTGCCAACCACCTGCTCTTCTTCCTCTACCATCACGTGGCCATCTTCCCGGAGAGGCTGTGGCCCAAAGCCATTGCCGTCAACGGCTTCGTCTCCCTGGAGGGGCAGAAGATGTCCAAGTCCAAGGGGCCTTTGCTGACGCTTCGCCAGGCCGTGGCAGACAACGGGGCGGATGTGACGCGCCTCTACATTCTGGGCAATGCGGAGGGCACGGCTGATGTGGACTGGAGAAATGATGCGGTAGAGGCCACCTACGCTCACCTGGAGAGGTTCTACAATCTGGCCCGCGAGATTCTGGCGGACAGCAGCATCGATGAGTCAGCCGAAAAGACGCTCATCGACCGCTGGATGCTCTCCCGGCTGCAGAGGCGCATCGCCGAGGCCACGGAGGGCATGGAGGCCATCCAGACCCGGCGGGCGCTGCAGAGCGCCTTTTACCTGCTCTTCAATGACCTGCGCTGGTACCAGAGGCGCGGGGGCAGAAGCCAGCTGCGGGCCGTGCTTTCGGCATGGGTGCGCATGATGGCGCCCTTCACCCCGCACGTCTGCGAGGAGCTGTGGGCCGCGGGCCTGGGCGAGGGCTATGCCTCGCTGGCAGAGTGGCCGGTGGCCGATGCGGCGCTGATCGACGAGAAGGCTGAGAAGGCGGAGGACCTCCTGGAGCGCACCCTCAAGGACGTGCAGGAGATCGTGAGCGTCACCAAGGCCACGCCCACCAAGATCACGCTCTACACCGCTCCCGCCTGGAAGAAGGAGATGCTGCGCCTGGCCGTGGCGGCAGCCCAGGGCGGCAAGCTGGACATGGGAGCGCTCATGAAGCAGGCCATGGCCACGCCGGCAATTGCGGAGCACAAGAAGGATGCGCCCAAGTATGCGCAAAAGCTGGCCAAGGCGGCGCACTCGCTTCGCGCGGAGGCGCTGGGGCTGGACGAGTTCGAGACGCTCTCCAGAGAAAAGGTCTACTTGCAGACGGCGCTGGGCGTGCCGGTGGAGATTCTCTCGGCGGACGAGGCTGGGGAGGACCCCAAGGGCAAGAGCAAACAGGCGGAACCGGGGAGGCCGGCGATTTATATTGAGTGAAGGAAAGCTGCAGACCGTTGGCTCCGGGTGCTAGACCTGGGGCCTACGGGATAAAACCGCAGAGGCGCAGAGCGCACAGAGAACGACGACGGAGAACGGCGGTTCAAATAGGCTGGAAAAGATGCTGGACGAGGGCAAGGTGGTGGAGGAACCCAAGGCAAGAGCAAGCAAGCGAAGCCGAGAGAAGCAGGGGATTTATATTGAGTGAAACAGCGGCGGCGCACCCGCGCAGCAAGCTACGGCCCCTATCCTTTGATATGTTGAGATGGCGATATAATGTCTGATTTAATAACTTCGTTAGCAAATAGTATGGCTCTCCGGAAACAATCAAATGTAGATCCATATGTCTTATTTCTTGGAGCCGGAGCATCAATTAGCTCAGGCTGCGCAAGTATGATTGAAATCATGGATAGTACATTGAAGCAGCGAGCCCCCAAGGAATATGAAGGATGGCAAAGGCAGATAAATAAAGCAACCGATATTAATCCGCATTATGGCGAATTAGCAAAAAAGGAAATCGATGCGTCTAAAAGGGAGAAATTCTTTGAAATATGGATCACTCTTGATATAAATACTCGCTATTCTATTCTTAGAACCCATTTATGGGAGAATAAGCAATTGTCTGATGGTTATTTAAATTTGGCTCATCTCATTAAATCAGGATATTTCAAAACCATTTTAACAACAAATCTGGATAACCTATTAGAACGGGCGCTAAGAAATGTCGGTTTGATAGATCCCGATAATTTCATTGTTCTAACTAATGGAAAAGATAAACCCGATGTAATTAGAGAACAACTAGATTCATCTCATGTTCCTATAAAGATAATTAAATTACATGGTTCTATCGAAACTCCAATGAGTTATGCATTTACTCCTGATGAAATTTTTGAATTTGAATCCATTCTCAAACCTAGTCTTACACATATTATTAATCAGAGTCTCATAATTATTGGACATAGTATGCAAGATCGCGATATTGATAATATTTTTGAAGAAGATGGCAAAGAAATTCATTTTGTTAAACCTTCAAAGCTTGAAATTGGAAGCAGAATCGATTCAATACTAAAAGTGCGTAGACAAGGAAGCATAATCGATGGAGATGACGGCAAATTTGACATCTTTTTTAGAGATCTAAAGCTAAATTAGAAAAAGAAGAATCTTTAAAAGATCCATCGAAATTTGTTAGATCAATCGAAGGATTCCTTCGAAGTATTGGAGACGAAAACGAGCTTAAGGTTGCACGAAGCCGTTTCAAAAATTTGCCTAGCCTTTATGTTAAGCCAACTGAATATGAAGATATATTAAAGAAATTAGATGATGACCATATCATATTCATTATACGTAAGCCCCATCTGGGAAAAACATATACAGCATTTTATCTATTGTGGGAATATTATCAGAACGGATATGATGTTATACACATAAGGCATGATCGACTTGTTTGGCTCTTGCATCAAAATGAAGGTGACATGCAAAAATTGCTGCTTAATTTATTCAGTAATGAGCGTGCTTCCTCCAAGATAATCCATTTTGACGATCCATTTGGCGAGACCATGGATCGTCGCGTGGATATATTCGCTAAAGAATTAGATAAGTTTCTAAACTCGCACGAGAATATGAGCATCTTCGGATTATAGTTACTACGAGATTGAATATTTTTAAAGAAGCATTGAATAATTCTAATCAATCCACTATGATTAATTGCCTAGAAAAGGATCTAAGGGTACATACTTCATATCGACGCGATATTTTGCTTGATATTCTACGTCGTTATATACAATTCTATAAACCATTATGGGCGAATGATCCAAATATTCTCTCAGTCATAAATGAAAAGCTTCCGGATTTGCTTCCTGCTCCTCATAATATTGAATTTTTCGTAAGGACATCTGAGCGATTTAATTCCTTGGAGGAGGTACTTAATCACGTTGATAGCTCTAAAGAAATGATCAAGGCTTTGGGCGATTGGATGGAGAAATTGCCAGATCATGAACAGATTTTCCTGTTATGGCTAGAAATATGTTCTGCAAGTGAGATTTTATTTCCAGATAAGTCTGCTTCACATATGGATCTTGAAGAGGTGTATAATTCGACGCTAGGATATGTGTTCGTTAAAAAAATTATATCAGGAATTCCTCCAAATTCTTTTTACAATGCTTTAGATAAATTTAATATGATAATTTTAGAAAGTAAAGATGAAGGCAACATCACAATAAGGTACAATTTTGTACATCCATCATACCATGAAGGGTAGCGTGCCAAAATTGCTGTAATTTGCATGGGCCCTGTATACTAGGCTCCTCGCTATTCTCTATGGGTAACGAGTTAAGTCTTTATAGCAACTCATACCAGAAAATTAGCCGTGTCAATCTCCCAGGAAGCCCTATTTAAGATAGCATTGAATCTTGAAGATCCTTGGTACATCAAGACTATAGATTTCAATGCCGAAGGAAAGCAACTTGATATCCACGTTGACTTCGAACCAGGCAGCAAATTTCCTTGTGCGAAATGCGGCAATCCAGGTTGCAGCGTGCATGATACTATCGAGAGAACCTGGCGACATTTGAACTTCTTTCAGTTTAAAACCTATATCCACTGTCGTGTTCCTCGCACTATCTGTGAAGACTGCGGAGTGAAGCAGGCAAAGGTTCCCTGGGCAAGAAAAGGTAGCGGTTTCACCTTGCTTATGGATTCTCTGATAGTCCTTATGGCTCAGCACATGACTATCACTGCTATTGCTGAAATGATTGATGAACATGATACTCGAATATGGAGAGTCCTGCAACACTATGTCGCAGAAGCTAGATCCAATGAGGACTTTTCAATGGTCAAATCAATTGGAGTTGATGAGACATCAAGAGCTAAAGGACATAAATATGTTTCAGTATTTATAGATCTAGACCAGTCGAGAGTTATCCACGTATGCGAAGGAAAAGATGCCTCGACGATCGAATCGTTTAAAGATGATCTAGAGCAGCATAACGGATCTAGCGAAAATATTGAAAATTTCTGTTGCGATATGTCACCAGCTTTTATATCTGGCATAGAAAATAGTTTTCCTAATGCATCGATAACGTTTGATAAATTCCATGTTATGAAATTGATGAATGAAGCCGTTGATAAAGTCAGACGTGAAGAACAATCCCATAATGCTTTGCTGAAAAGAACAAGATATATCTGGCTCAAAAATCCCGAGAACCTCACAGCCAATCAGAATAAGATGCTAACGCCACTAAAAAGTATCCGATTAAAAACGATGAGAGCTTATAATATTAAATTAGCCCTTCGCGACTTTTGGAGCTATGAATATCGGAAATCCGCCGAGAACTACCTCAAACGCTGGTATTATTGGGCTACGCATAGCAGACTCGATCCTGTGATCGAATGCGCTAAAATGATAAAGAATCACTGGAATGGCGTGACTAATTATATTAAAACAAAGATCGATAATGGTATCCTGGAAGGAACAAATAGTCTGATCCAGGCTGCAAAGGACAGCGCCAGAGGTTTCAGATCAACAAAAAATTTCATTACTACTATTTATCTTAGGACAGGGAAACTTAAATTCAATTTACCCACATGAAACAGCGAGGAGCCCCACTCCAATTCATTCCTCTAAGGATAAATACTTTCTACCAGTCATCCACTCCTCATTAATGTCCATCATAATGCAGACAGCTATTCTCAAGAGAGATTGATCATTCGAGAAGGCTCCTGCTGATCGACTTCTGCGTTTTAGCTCCTTGTTGATCCTTTCCAGGCCGTTGGTTGTTCGGATCAATCTCCAATAAGGTCTGGGAAACGCTCTGTAATTCCATATGTCGAATCTGAATCTGTCAATGGTTTCGGCAGATTTGGAATATCCTTTATTGTCCAGGATGACAGCCAATTCCTGCATCTTGCTTTCGTCATTGAGAGCATCCTTCAACATGTACGCCACATCTTTTTTATCTTTTTTCGAAATATTCTTGAGAACAGCACGCATAAAATGTACATTGCACATCTGCCATGAAGCTCCGACGAAATTCTTCTCTACTGCCTTCTGGATACCTTTATGCCCATCAGAGATTACCAGCTTGACCCCACTTAATCCCCGAGCCTTTAGACCTTCAAACAGGTTCTCCCAGCATGACTCGTCTTCGCTATCGTCAACTGCTGCGCTCAGAATCTCACGATAACCGTCCTCGCGGATGGCGGTAGCGATCAGAAGTGCCTTGTTGATGTATCTGCCATCTGTCCTGATTTTAAAGTAGGTTGCATCTATGAATAGAAATGGTGTTGGCTCTTCGATTGGCCTTTTCAGAAACTTCTCGACATCTTCATCTAGTTTCTTCACGATCCTTGAGACTTCTGAGGCGGTGATGTTCTCCAATCCCAATTCTCGGACTATTTCACATGAAAAACATCAGGAAAACAGGATGGGATGGTTACCCGCATCCCTCCTTTAATCCTTTCTTCACCAAGTATCCTGCTTGACTGATGGTCTTTATCATCTCTTCAATATCCATCATGCCTAAAGACGAGACGCAGCTTGGTATTTTTGGCTTGATCTTCTTAACCTCAGGCTCTTGATAGTCCTCACGTTTCATAAGCAGGTGATAGATAATGCACAGCACTTTTCTGGCAAGTGCGATAGCAGCGACATTCTTCTTTCCGCTCCTTGTGAGCACTCTCTGGAAGAATCTCTTCAGCTTTGAACTCTTCTTAGTCTTTGATATGGCTTTTGCGACTTGAACCAAGATCCTTCTCATATGCTTAGAGCCACGCTTCGTGATCTTCCCAGTTCGAAGCTTCCCTGCTGATTGATAGACTGCGGGCACTATGCCAAAGTACATCGCCAGCTTATCGGCATTCTGAAAATCCCTGTAATCACCTATCTCGGCAAGGATCGTAGCTGCTGAAATCAATCCGATTCCAGGAACAGATAGGATGATATTTAGATCCTCCTCGAAGGGCTTGACTTTTATGACTATCTCAGCATCAAGAAGTTTAATCTTCTCACTGAGGTAGTCTATGGCATCCAGATATGTTTTTATCAAAAGAACCTGGACAGGATCTAAGCCGTTCCTAATAGCCTTTCTGAGTTCGTCTGCCTTTTTCCTGACCCTCTTCGAAGGTATTCTGGATATAATCTGCTCTATCGTCTTTCCTTCCAGAAGCTGTTCAATGATGTATCTACCGGATTTGCCGAATGAATCAGATATGACAGATGAGAGCTTAATGCAGCAGACCGCAAGCAACTGATGAATTTGGTTCTTGAGCTTGGATCTCGCATTGACCAGAGCCTCGCGAGAACGAGTTATGCTTCTCAATTCTCGATAGTCTTTCGGATAAATTCGGGATGGTTTGATAAGATTATTGAGGCAATAAATAGCGATTCGTTCCGAATCAAGTCGATCGGTTTTCTTGCCTTCAATATTCCTGATCTGGAAGGCATTGGCCAGGATAAATTCAACATGACCTTCCAGAATGCAGAAGATAGGATACCAGTAGTTCCCTGTAGATTCTACAGCAACCCGTTGACATCTATGATCCAAGATCCAGGATCTAAAGGCCAGGAGGCCGTCTTCGTCCATACCAAATTGTTCTTGGAGTTTCAATCCGCCCCGAGATATCATTGTGGCCACAAGGAAATCCCTGTGGATATCTGCTCCGCAAACTATTTCTTTTTCCGTATTCATGTTCTCATTGCCTGATATGGGCAGATGTCGATCACTTGTGCGTGCACATTCACATACGCGTTCTGGGACGCATTTGGGCATTCGCAAGATCATGGCTGGTTTTTTGTCGGGATCATAGTCCCAAAAAAGTTACAGCCTTCACTGCTCATATCAGCATTGCCTATGACTCGCCGGGTTTTTCATCCTTTGGGCATGATCCCTGCCTGAGGATCATGATGGTTTTTTGGATTCGCCTTGTTGATACTCCTTGGAGATAAGACTCTGCAACGGCGATTTTCAGAGCTTCTTCTACTCGCGAGTATCTCGCAAAAACACTCGTCTTGAATGGAAACTCACGGAATTGGGGCTTTTTGAGCGCTACCTCTCCATGAATGGTCTTTAGTTTTCGGTTTCTAGTGCCATTGCGATGTGCCTTCCTTTTGCCGTTGCGCTCATAAGGTTGGGCTTGGATCTGTCTTGATGCCTCGATCTGCATGACCTCATTCAATAGCGATGCGGTCAGGTTTCTCATTCCTTCTTTCTTATCGACAAGATAATCTGCTGCAAAGTCCTCTATATCCATGGCTCTGTGTCCCTCCTACAAGTTTCGGCGAACTTGGGGATACAGGGCTAATTATTAAATCCAATGAAGAAATAACTTGCTGCCAGTAGGGCAATAGCAAGAATGATCTCGTCATAGGACGCTACTACTATTTTACATCAAAATTGGCACGCTACCCTGCCAGGAAGCTCCAAGGAATGATGATTCCACTGCCTTTTGAATTCCCTTATGTGCATCAGATATTACCATCTCGACGCCCTCCAGACCCCTATCTTTGAGGCTTCGAAACAAGGTTGACCAAAATCCGCTATCTTCAGATTCAGCAATGCTCGCGCCCAGGATCTCACGGAGACCATCTTCGCGAATTCCTACGATAATCAGGAGCGCTCTGGTCTTATATTGGGCATCATACCTTACCTTGAAATACGTTGCATCCACAATCAAATAGCGGATCTCGGCTTCAATCGGCCTCTTGAGGAACTCTTCAACTTTCTCGTCCAGAATCGAGCATATCCGAGAGACTTCTGATGCAGATAAGCGATTCAGGCCAAAGCTTTTGACTAATTCCTCTATTCTGCGAGTCGAAACGCCCTGGATATACGACTCCGCTATTGTCATGAGCAAAGCCTGCTCTACGCGAGAATATCTTTCGAATACCTTGGATTCAAACGGAAATTCCCTAAACTGAGGCTTTTCAAGAGTTATTTCACCTACACGGCTCTTGAGTGTTCGCGGTCTTATGCCGTTTCGGTGTGCTTTTCTTTGAGGGCTGCGCTCGTAAGGAAGCACGCCGCTCTGCTGATAGGCTTCATATTGCATCACTGCATTCAGAAATTCTGTTATAACCTGCTTTAGTCCTGTATTCGGATCGACAAGATAATTAATTATTGGCTCCAATGATTCCATGCCCTGTGTCCTCCTTGATTTGGTCAGATATCTCAAGTATGGATACAGGGCTTATTATAAATCCTATTGGTAGGTCAGAATGCTGCTAATATTTTACTGGCAGTCTTCTGATGGTTAGGATTACTACTACTATTTTACAGCATTATCGAGACACTACCTCCTGGCAGTATTGCCAGGTTCATTTCTCCAGAGCTGTACTGGAGAGCATCTCTAATAAGGACAAACCAGAGATTGCTGAGAAGCTCAAAGAGGCATTGGATAACGAGTCGAAAATGCAGGATCTGGCAAGGGAGCTTAGTGAGCAGGGATATTCACAAGCAGCAGAGACCATTGATAGGTTTAGATTCGATCTGTGGAATTATAAGGCATATCCGAAGGCTCACTGGAAAAGAATACGCACCACTAACCTTGTTGAAAGGATAAACAAGGAATTAAAACGCAGAAGCAGACCGGTGGGAGCATTTCCGAGCGATAGGTCCTTGATGAGACTCGCTGGGTGCATCATGATTAATATTAATGAGGAGTGGATTACGGGCAAAAAGTATCTATCGATGGACGAGGACTAAGGATTGTGTAGGATACAGGGCGTCTGTGAAATTACAGCAATTTCGGAACACTACCTGTTCTGCCAGCTTCTTGCTTATAGCTAGGCCGAGACCTTTCATCCAAATTCCGTCATAAAAACTGACTTTTAAATACAAAAAGTATAAAATTCAAAACTCGCCCAAGATTGCTTCTTTTACTTGGGCATCAGCAGGGTGTCAATAACATGAATGACGCCGTTGCTGGCACTGATATCTGCCTGGGTGATCTTTGCGCCGTTAACGGTTACTCCATCAGGTCCGACCTTGACAATTAGATTCTCACCTTGCAGCGATGCAAGCTTTTGTCCATCCTTGAGATCTTTGGACATAATATTGCCCTCAACGACATGGAATGTGAGGATTTTCCTGAGGTTGGTTGTATTCTCAAGGAGCGCTTTGTATTCTTCATTTGACATTTTGAAGAAAGCGTCATCACTTGGTGCGAAAACCGTTAGGTGCGGGGCACTCAAAACACTAACCAGCCCGGCAGTCTCGATTGCACCCACAAATTCTGTGAGGTTGCCGGATGCTATGGCAGTATCTACAATATTCTTCTCTGCGGCTAACGCAGGCTCATTGCCCATACATACTCCGCTCAATATCATAGCAGAGAGCAGCAATACGTACAGGCTTGTTCTCCAATTTCTAGACTTCATTCTAAACACCCCAATTGATGATAGTATTAGGATTAATTAGTAAAGAAAAGGAGGCATTAATTGACAGTGCCTCCCTGCGGCATGCAATCAACCCTTTTGTGGCACTACAAGTTTATTTCGGCACTTTATCCGAATATTTTCTGAAGTTCTTTCAGGAAATCAAGTTTTGCTTGCACTTTCCTTATCTTAAAGTCCAATTTTGCTTTCATGAAGGCTTTCTTTTTGTCCTCACTGATGTGCGCCCACCAACCTTCTTCGCCTTCCTCTTCTTCTCCATGCATTATATCTCACCTCCTTTTCAATTCTATTAAGCGTGGTATTAAGCGTGGTATTTGTATTCAATACTATATATAAGCTTGCATAATTAAAATTGCTTTGGTAAGTTCTTAAAGACTCAATTAAAATAATTGCTATAGTTCTCCATGGTCAAAGACCTTCCATGCAGATGGATAATTAGGACTGTGCAAAGATTGATAAAGAAGGTGAGATGGATAGGAGCAAAGAGATTTTTTTGATAGTGCAACGATGCTTGGACTGCATCCTGATAGTGGACAAATAGTTAAGCAGTATCAGCATCAACAGACATGCGCAAGGAGAAAGCCAGCCACCGCTTCACCAGGGAATTCAAGCACTCCGTCACTACATCTTTCAGGACGATAAGGTCGCTCTTTAAATTGCCCGCTCTTATGCATCCACCGCAGCATACTCGACAGGTGGAGAGCTGAACTGACCGAATATCCCGAGATAGCCTCGACTGCAATGAAAACCGGTTTAGAGACCGATATAAATCGCCGATCTGGAGAGACTGCTCAGCCTGGCTTATGCAAAGAGAAGCGGCTTTTGCTGGCCCTGGCAGAGAGCGGAAAGGCCGGAGGAAGGAAACAGAGCACCATAAAGGGTCAGCTTGTAACGTTCGTGGCTGTCTCTGCACCATCCTGGCCCCCGGCGTTTGATGCGGCAATGCCCCGCCCGGCAGAATGTCGCAGCAGCGCTCCCCCCGGCCGGCCTCCCGCCGGGGCGAGCCCGCCCGCGCCCGCTCGCCGGCGCACGCGCACGGAAGCCCGCAGTCTATCTCTTGTTGGCCTGTGGCTTGTTGCCTCTGCATTTTGGCTTTTCCGGGCAGGAGATATTCTGCTGAGACTGAAACACCAGGGGAGTCGCATCCCAATCATTTTATCTTATCAAGTTCAAGGACATACACCATTGCTCTGTGATTGGGAGGTAATTGTAGATGGTTGAAGAGAAGCCCAGACCGATCAGGTTTGGAGAAGCATTGGGCCCAGGAGTAAACTCCGCCTTCAATAGCCTGAGATCTGAGATTATGAAAGATGGTGCACTCTCATCGAAAGATAAAGCACTCATTGCACTTGCCTGTGCCGTTGCCATTCCCTGCGAATCGTGCGTCGAATTCCATAAAAAGGTTGCCGGATCAACTGGAGCCACCAGAGAAGAAATGCTTGAAGCGGCTGCAATAGGAGGACTGGTTCGACTGGGTTCGGGCTTTTCCGCAGCATTCATGGTTATTGAGGATGAAAAGAAGTAAATTTCCTCACTCTGATGTTAGCAATCCCTATGAGGCAATGAAGATCACTGCCGACCATAGAGTTTTTCGGCTGGTGGCGCCGGAATGACTGTGATCTTTGGTTTTGCCGCCCTGATCGTATCGCCCTTCAGGATTTCGCCGTGTCGCCTCAACCGGCTGTCACTCGCCAGCGCTCCCGCCTGCGCCTGCACATACGCCCACGGGGGCCCGGCTGGGGGCGATGGGCACGAAGTACGCGAACAATCGCTGTAAGCAATCGAATTTATATTTCTTCAGCATGATAAGAATAATCGTGGGCATCATGTACCTCCATTGCCTCTAGGTTTAGGTTTTCATAATAGTGGCAAACGACCCCCCACATCTTGCTTGTTATCGATTTCTTTGAAAATCATCCTTTAGAGAGAATGCTGGAAGTATTTCTTCCAACATTCCCCTCTGAGACACTATTCCTTTGAGAAATTCGCAAAATCTAGGTTTTCGACGCTGCGCTAGCCTCTGCAAATCCATATCCTTCCGGCCAATCGTTTTCATTTACCCATTTGGCGTTGTCCCAGTCTTTCGATAGAACCTTATTCGCGTCAAATGCAGCACTGTAGGAGTTGATCTTCAAGGCAGATATATCTATTTTACCAGGAGTTCCGCCCCATACACCAGGCGATTCCAGAGGGACTGCAATTACCCAATCATTACTGGTTGTCTCTGTTCCCCAATCGAATCTGCCTTCAATTGAGCCACGATTGATAGTCACACCATAAAGCGCAGCCAATCCTTTTTGGTTAAAAGTAAGTCCTTCAGAACTGATCCTATCTCCGCTTATACTGCCTATAGATTTTTCTTCGTCGTCGCCAATGTCAAAGTGACCATGTATGGCATAAAGATCAATATTCCCACTATTAACGAGCGATGCTTCCGCTTCACTTCTATAGTTTTCGACTTGACCGTGATCTACCTTTACGATGGAATCCGCCATGTTTAAACTCAATTTGTCCGATGTTTTTGCATATAGTTCGATATTATCTCCTGATGCTGAACTGATTTTTTGCCATTCATCTACACCGTCCTTAGAGGCAGTTCCACTTTGCAGGACATCAATAGATCCTCTTCCCACTCCGACAGCTACACTAGCCTTAAGCCCATCTCGGTTTTGTGCTTTGGCCATGCAAGCAAATTTCTCCCTGTGCCAGTCAATTGTTGAACACCTATGAGGGGGTCGGATTTCCCCTCATCACACCAGTCTGTATAGTAGACGTTTCCTGGAAGTAGTTGCCCCTTAGCGATGAGAGACACACTATTGCCATCTCCGTTGGTCCTTGTTTCGTGGACGTTTAATCCCCCTACACCGTTAAATTCGAAATTTCCAGCTAAGTTACTTTCTCGGAGTGAAAATTGTCCAAGCAAATCCACACCGTCATCAGCTTGGAGATGACAGCCATAGCCTCTGTTTACTCCTCCACTACCCCCAGAAAAGCTCACATCCAAACCACAAACTCCTGAGATAAGCATTGTCTGCACAAAGACAAACAGCAAAATGCGTCTTCCCATTTTAGTTTCCTCCTATATATTTTTCCTTAATTTTTCAGGTGATTTCGCTATCTTTGACAGTTTTTTGTTTGGAATAAGGATGCGTAACTATTATAAAAATTTTTCTAAGATTGGGCAGGCCCCTCAAAGTCTCGTGTAGCCATGTTCTGGAACATACTCACCAACCGTGGCAGAGATGGAGCGGAGCAGATAAGGAGATGCGCCGATTTGAGGATGCCCTCTTAGATCTGATACTGAGGGAGCCAGCCAGACAGGGCAGGATCTGGATGATCGTGGATGACGACCGCGTCGGCAATCCGGTCAAGGCTATCGAAGTTTCCGCTCGGACCGGCAGCATGGGCGACAGAAGGATCTTCATCTCCCCGGTGGAGGCAGCCTGCACCGTCCGTACCGGCGAGCCGGACTATGACCGCAGTACCGAGTCGATAGCGAAAAAGATTATCATGCTCAAGAGCCAGTACGGCCGCGCCAATGCTCGAGCTGTTGCAGCAGGGCGGCATGCTGGCTCTCCCAGTGCGACAGCATGCAGAGCTACCTGTCTGGTTGGTCTCTCATACGAAGGGCAGGCAGCCCCCATCCCGATATTCTAATAGTCTGTGTAATTTATAAAGTTTTTAGGTGGCTTGGGAGGCGTAGGGCAAACACACCTCGGGCAGCTTCAGTAACCTTCAGAACAACCATATTCGATTTAATTGAGCTGCAGCTATTGCTTACTATCAACCTGTAGCCGCCAGCATCGTCAATGCTCACATTTTGAATTATGTAGGTAGCCGAATTCGCTCCTGGAATCAACTGGGCATTCTTTTCCCATTGGTAGGAGAATGGTCCCCCTTTCAGATCCTTTATCTCGAAGGTCGCAGACTCGCCCTCCCGGACAATCTGACATTTCGGCTCGATGACAACAAGCTTGAGCGGTTCTTCTACGTTCAGCTTTGCGATATTTGATTCAGCGGATCCGCAACAGTTGGCCACCACAAGACTGTATTCACCAGCCTGCTCAGCAGTAATATCAGTGATGGTAAGCGCCCCTGATGAAGCTCCGGGAATGGTCTGACCGTCTTTCATCCACTGATAATACATCGGCTCAGTGCCTTCTGCCTCTACGATGATGGTAATGGCAGAGCCTTCACATGCGGTTTGAGACGAGGGCTGAATGCTGACCGATGGCGGAGTTCCCACCATGCTCTGACCATCCCTCACAGTCGTTTCAAAGAGCGACTGATTCTTGATTTGCGGCTTTGAGCTTACATCAAGGACTGCCGAGTCAGATACTATCTGGCTGCAGCTGTTGCTGATCCGCACCGAGTAGCTTCCTCTCGCTCCGGCATCGGCCACGGGAATTGTATAGGTGTCGGAGTGGCTCCATAGATATCAATTCCGTCTTTAATCCATTGATAGGCCAATGGCTCGCTGTCGCTCGCTTGCACGCTGAATGTCACAGGAGAGCCATCGCAGACAATCTGGCCCGCAGGCTGGACGAGGATTGATGGTTTGGCTAGGAGGCCAAGGGTTGCTGCATCTGAATCTATC
>CAWJQJ010000007.1:0-60283 GCA_963844955.1 Methanotrichaceae archaeon
CCACATCCACCAGCCCCCTATCCGTCAGCTTCAGCTCCGGGATCACCGGCAGGCAGAGAAAGGAGAGCGTCATGAACGGGTCGTCCAGCCTGCACCCCATCTCCGCCGCCGCGGCAATGCAGCCCTCCATGCCCTGCGCCACATCCTGCAGGCTCGCCTCGGAAAGAGCCCGGCCACGGGCAGCGCCAGGCTGGCCAGCACTTTGCCCCCGGCCACCGCCGCCAGCCCGCCGCCCATCTGCTTGACCGCCAGGACCGCGGCCAGCATATCCCCGTCCGTGACGCCGACGACGGCGATGTTGTGCGAGTCGTGAGCTACGGATGTGGCGATGGCGCCGCGGGCGAGGCCGAAGCCCTGCACCAGGCCCAGGCCCACGTTGCCCGTGCCTTTGTGCCTCTCCACCACCGCCATCTTGAGGATGTCCCGGACCGTGTCGGATACGACCTTTCCGCCTTCGATCTTGGGCAAAAGCCGCAGCGCCCTGGTGACGATCTGATGGGGTATGACTCCAATCACCCGGGCCGGGCCGCTCTCTGCCGGGATGGCAAAGGAATCGGCTGCAATTCTGCCCATCTGCATGGACTTCATCTTTGGGCGCAGGGGCCTTCACCAGCCTTCCCGTGAAGCGCCCGTCCTTTGCCACCACCTCTCCGTCCTTGATGGTCCTGGCCACCCGCATGCCCTCCAGATCCTCCAGCACGGCGATGTCCGCCCGGTAGCCGGGGGCGATGGCCCCCAGATCCGGTATGCCGAAATAGCGGGCGGCGTTGAGGCTTGAGATCTGCAGGGCGAATATGGGATCGAGGCCCTGCTCCACGGCGGTTCGCACCATGAAGTCGATGTGCCCGTCCCGCAGGATGTCGGAAGGATGCCGGTCGTCCGAGACGAACAGGAACTGTCCGGCATTTTTGGGGCTGACCAGGGGCAGCAGATCCCGCAAGTTTTTGGCGGCGCTGCCCTCCCGCAGCATGATGTGCATGCCGGAGCGTAGCTTCTCCCCGGCCTCCTCAATCGTCGTGCACTCGTGATCCGAGCCGATGCCTGCGCAGATGTAGGCGGACAGGTCGCGGCCCGAGAGGCCGGGCGCGTGGCCGTCTACCGGCCTCTTGCCGGCCAGCCGCAGCTTCTTCATAACCTGCGGATCGCGAAAGATGACCCCCGGATAGTTCATGACCTCGGCCAGGCCCAGGACCCTCTCCTCCTCCATGAGCCCGGCCAGGTCCTCTGCATCCAGCCTCGCCCCGGAGGTCTCCAGATCGGTGGCGGGAACGCAGGATGGCAGCATGACAAAGACGTTCAGGGGAATGTCTCTCGATGATTCGAGCATGTAGCGTATGCCCGCCTCCCCCCAGACATTGGCGATCTCATGCGGGTCTGCGATCACGCTGGTGGTGCCCCTGGGCAGGACTGCTCTGGCATACTCGGGGACGGTGACCATGGCCGACTCGATATGCACATGCCCGTCGATGAATCCCGGCGCGAGGATCATGCCCTCCAGGTCGATTGTACAGCGGGCGCTCTGGCAGTCAAAGCCGGCTATCCGGCCTTTGTGAATGGCCACATCCGCCCGGTGCACCTCTCCCGAGAGAACATTGGCCACGCTTCCTCCGGCCAGGAGGCAATCGACCTCGACTTCACCACGCGCGGCGGCGATCAGCTCTTCCCTGGGGTCCATGGGGCATACATTTCCTGGCGGGTTTATTTAGATAACGTCTATAAAATTATCTTCGGCGTCGGATAAACTTATATCGCTTGGGTCAAATAAAGATGTGCCGTGCGGGAAATGAAAGATATTCATCTCAAGGTGGCCAAAGCCTATCCCAATGATTCAGCTCGGGGCATCGCTCGCCTGGACCCCAATGCCCTGCTCACGCTTCGGCTCTCACCCGGGGACATCATTGAGATCGAGGGAAAAAGGCTTACAGCCGCCAAGGTCTGGCGCGCCGACCGGCAGGACTGGTCGCAGGATTACATCAGAATAGACGGCTTCATCCGCCAGAATGCGGGCGTGGGCATCGGAGACCGCGTGGATATTCGCAAAGCCAAATTCGCCGACGCCCAGCGCATCGTCCTGGCTCCGCCCTCCGGCTCGCAGATGCACTATGGAGACGAGGCGGCAGACATGATCCGCCGCCAGACCCTCAAGCGCCCGATCGTGGCCGGCGATATACTGCCCATCATGAGCTCGGGAACCCATCCCTTCATGGGGCGCATGGAGGCCGTGCCGCTCGTGGTAACCGAGACCCATCCGGCTGATGTGGTGATCATCTGCGAGCGAACCGAGATCGTGCTGCTGGAAAAGCCGGCCAAGAGCGTCCTCTCCGTGAAGGCCACCGGCACCACCTACGAGAACGTGGGCGGCCTGCGCTCCGAGGTGCAGCGGGTGCGGGAGATGATCGAGCTGCCCATGAAGCACCCCGAGGTCTTCCTGAAGCTGGGCATCGAGCCGCCCAAGGGCGTCCTGCTCTACGGTCCGCCGGGCACGGGAAAGACCCTCATCGCCAAAGCGGTGGCCAATGAGAGCGGTGCCAACTTCTTTTCCATCGCCGGCCCTGAGATAATGTCCAAGTACTACGGGGAGAGCGAGCAGCGGCTGCGGGAGATCTTCGATGACGCCCAGAAGGCGGCCCCCTCCATCATATTCATCGATGAGATCGACTCCATCGCCCCCAAGCGGGGCGAGGTCACGGGCGAGGTGGAGAGAAGGGTGGTGGCCCAGCTGCTGGCCATGATGGACGGCCTGAAGGAGCGCGGCCAGGTAGTGGTCATCGGAGCCACTAACCGGGAAGAGGCCATCGATCCGGCACTGCGCCGCCCCGGCCGCTTTGACAGGGAGATTGAGATCGGAGTTCCGGACCGGGCCGGAAGAATCGAGATCCTGCAGATTCATGTGCACAGCATGCCCGTCTCGGCGGATGTGAGCCTGGAGAGCCTGGCGGACCGGATGCACGGCTTCGTGGGCGCGGACGTGAGCGCTCTATGCAAGGAGGCGGCCATGAGGGCTCTTCGCCGCTACCTGCCCGACCTGACCACCGAGGACGAGATCCCGGCCGAGATCGTGCAGAATATGCAGGTCAAAAAAGAGGACTTCGAGGAGGCCCTCAAGGAGATCGAGCCCTCCAGCATGCGAGAGGTGCTGGTGGAGGTGCCGCGCGTGAACTGGAGCGATCTGGGCGGCCTGGATGCGCTCAAGCAGGAGCTGATCGAGGCTATCGAATGGCCCATCAAGCATCCTGAGAAGTTTCACCAGATGGGCATACGCCCTCCCAAGGGCATCCTTCTTTACGGGCCGCCAGGCACGGGCAAGACCATGATCGCCCAGGCGGTGGCCAATGAGACCAATGCCAACTTCATCAGCGTGCGCGGCCCGCAGATGCTCTCCAAATGGGTGGGCGAGTCTGAGAAGGCCATCCGGGAGATCTTCAGGAAGGCAAGGCAGGTCTCGCCGGCCATCATATTCTTCGATGAGCTGGACTCCATTGCCCCCATGCGGGGCAGCGACGAGGGCGGCCATGTCATGGAGCGCGTGGTAAATCAGCTCCTGGCCGAGCTGGACGGCCTGGAGACGCTCAAAGATGTGGTGGTCATGGCGGCCACCAACCGGCCGGATATCCTGGACCCGGCATTGCTGCGCTCCGGCAGATTCGATCGCATGCTGCTGGTGGGCCCGCCCGACAAACTGGGAAGGCATGAGATCCTCAAGATTCATACTGCGAAGATGCCCAAGGGCGAGGACGTGAGCCTGGAAGAGCTGGCTGAGCTGACGGAAGGCTACGTAGGCTCGGACCTGGACTCGCTCTGCCGTGAGGCGGCCATACTGGCTCTGCGCGAAGAGCTGGAGAAGGTAGACATGAACCACTTCCGAGAGGCTTTGAAGAAGGTCAGGCCGAGCGTGGAGGAGAATATGGTCAGCTACTATGAGCGCATCAGCGAGAGGTTCAAGGGCGGGATAAAGGTCGAGCCGGCTTCGCTGATCGGCTACCGGTAGCGCAGGTGGCGTTTTAAAGGACAACCGGTTTTTTATCAGAGACGGAGGGGAAGGAAAGGGGAGAAAAAAGGGAGTGTGTTGGGGAATGGGAAAGGTGTTCTCGGGAAGCATAGATGGAAAAGAGATCGTAAACATCGATGGCATGGTCTTGGGCGAGCTGAAGAATGTGATACTTGAGGCGCAGACCGGAAAGCTGGTGGATCTGGTGGTCAGGCCCGACAAGGAGCTCAATCGCATGAAGTACAGGGAAGAGGGAAGGCATGTGCTGATACCCTTCAGCTCCGTGGTGGCCATCAAGGATTACATAGTAATAGACGAGAGCCGGGCCATGAAGACATAAATCATGGTCCAATTGGTTTTCAGAACATTAAATCCAATCCGATTTGGATTATGAACATTTTTTCGGCTTTTTTAGGCTGGACTTTTCGGGAGCATAAGTTCGTTCGCCTTCAGCTTTATCTATCGTTCCGTGCAGATGGTATTGGCTATAAGAACAGATCGAGAATAGATCGAAAATCAGGAGATCGGCTAAAATGAAGCATATGAGATTGTTTGCTGCTCTGGCAGTTATCTGCCTCCTGATAGGCTCGGCCTATGCCGTAGCTAAATTAATGCCTGCCGTCGTGGACGATAAGAAATGCACCGGTTGTGGAAAATGCGTGGAGAGGTGTCCCGAGGGAGCCATCACCTTAAACGAGCAGGGCATCGCAGTTGTCGATAAGGAGAAGTGCACCGGCTGCAATAAATGCAGTAAGGCCTGCCCGGTTGAGGCCATCGCCATAAACGATACTCGGCCTTCCCCTGGCACATAGAGCCAAATGGAGCCAAAACCTGCACTTTCTTTTCTGCTTTTCTGAAATGAACTGGATTTACGTCCCAATCTTCACAGGCTCCACAATGGATCGCAATGTGGCTATGGCGGAGAGCGCCGCCAGATAGCTGGTCCTGGGATTTCTGGGCGAGGGGACGTTCTCTACCTTGGTCGAGATCCTTCCAAAGTCGCCCTCTACCTCTATCTCGTGGCGGTTTACATGAATATTGGGATCCGCGACCACTTTCACATTTACCTCGCCCTCTCCCGAAGCGAGCAATAGCGTCGCGGCCACATTGACATTGGCCGGAAAGGCCCGCACTGCCTGCAGAGCGCTTCCCTCAAAGATCAGCGTCGGCCCCGCGAGCGCATCCAGGTCGATCTTCTTTTCCAGAATGTAGGGTGCCCCCTGCAGCCCTTTGGGATTCTTGGTGGTGGTGAGAGTCACCTTGTGAATGGTGCCTACGGCGGCGGACTTGAGGCCGTCCAGGCCCGCTATCGCTCCGGAGGGGATAAAAATCCGCGCGCCGTGCTCTCTGGCCAGGCTCTTTATCCCGGCAAAGAACTCCGGGTCGGCCAGAGCGCCCACGCTCATGATCATCAGCATCTTTCCCCTCGCCAGCGCCGCCCTGGCAATGCCCGGCACGGCTCTTTGAGATGCCGCCTCCACCACCACATCAGAGAGGCTCACCAGCTCCTCCAGCCCGGCTTTAACCGGCTTATGCCGCAGGCTTTCAATCAGCGCCGCCGCTGTTGCCGGATTGTGGTCGCATACAGCCACTAACTCGGCATCTATCACACCGGAATCGATCGCTTTTGCTATCTCGGCCCCTATGGCTCCGCACCCGACAAGCCCGATCTTGATAGGCATCGGAGGCTATAAATCAATTGGACATCAAAATCTTTGCGGTATGCTGCCGTCAGAGCTGGAGCGATTCGTGGAGCGAGGATCTGGGTGAGTGGGACGACTCGAGCCGCCTCGTTCCTGAGATGGAAGCGCAGGCCGTGGTCGTCTCCAGAGAGGATTGCATAATCTCGGGGCTGGCGGAAGCCAGAGAGATCTATGATTATTTCGGGCTAACATCGGAAGCGCTCTATGATGAGGGGGAATATGTGCCGGCGAATGGCCAGGTTCTCTATCTGCGCGGAAGCGCCCGGGCCATCCTGCAATCGGAGAGGCTGGCCCTCAACTTCATGGCCCGCATGAGCGGCATCTCCACATTAACCAGGCAGTGCGTGCTCTCCGCGGGCGGGCTCGTGCGCATCGCCGCAACTCGCAAGACCACTCCTGGCTTTCGGCTATTCGAGAAGAAGGCCGTCTTTTTGGGCGGTGGCGATACACACCGGTTCAATCTCTCCGATGCCGTGCTCATCAAAGACAATCACATCCAAATCCTGGGCCTGGAGGAATGCCTGCGCCGGGGCAAGCAGCTCGCCAGCTTCACCAAGAAGATAGAGGTGGAGGTGGAGAGCCTTGATGACATGCTCAAGGCCGCACAGGGCGGCGCGGATATCATCATGTTCGATAATATGGCCCCGGAGGAGATTGCGCGAGGAGTTGAGCTTCTCAAGAAAAAGGGCCTTCGAGATCGCGTGCTCCTGGAGGCGTCCGGCGGAATTACGCCGGACAGCATCAGGGGTTATGCCGCATGCGGGGTGGATGTGCTCTCCCTTGGCGCACTCACCAGAAACGCGAGATGGATCGATTTGAGCCTGGAGATAGAGCAAAACTCAAATCGGCAAATGTAAATATAGCCCTCCCAACATAGCTTCAAAGAGAGTATGATGCTTAGAGATGGTGTTCCAGGAATGCAGCGTTTGGTCTATCTGCTACTCTTTATTCTCTTGATTCAGACAGCCTATGCCGAAGAATCTGATGAATCTGATGATGAAGTGACATTCAAGGATTTTAACCTCGACATCGGGGATCGCATTGACCTTGGCGACTATCAGATGGAGCTGATTGAGATCCAGTCGGTAAAAGATGGGCTGGCAGTAATGAGGATCTCCAGGGCAGGTGGCGCCCTTGATGAGCAGAGAGTCCTCTTGCTGGACAGCGCCAACAACTTCGACGGTGGCGCGGAAAGCGGGGGCATTACACTCACTGTTACCGATATTTTCGATGAGCTGTCCGCCAAGGCAAGGATAGAGTATCAAAAGAGCCTGGGCACAGCCAGGAAGCATGCCTCAGAAAGGCCGGCGGCATTAAACAAGCCCGATCTTTCCGTGCAAAAGAGCTTCGACAAGAACCAGATGAACGTGGGAGACGAGGTCAAGGTTACCATCACCGTCAAGAACACCGGTACGGGACAGGCTCTCGACATAAAAGCAGATGATACTCCGCCCCTTCCCGAGTTCACCTATGTCGTCGGCTATCCTCCCAAGATCAAGGAGACGCTGGATCCCGAGCAGTCCGATTCGGCGGTGTATGTCATGAATGCCGTGAAAGAAGGCACCATAGAGGTTCCTGCCATTGCCGTCAGCTACACAGACTCCAAGAAAAACGCCAGAACAAATAAATCCAATCCATTCAACATTTCAATAAATCCAAAGAGCAGAGCGGACCTGGCCATAGAGCTGACGAGCAGGCCGCGAATTCCTCTGAATGGCGAAGGGATGCTGAACATCAAAATCACCAATTTGGGAACGGCTTCCGCTACAAGAATAGAAGCAGAAGGGGTGGTCAAGCCATCCGATGGCCTGCAGGTTACTGGCCTTGATGAGAGCTTCTTTGAGATCCCGGCGCAATCAGAGGTTAATTACACAGCCACGCTCTCAGGGCAAAAGCCGGGCACCTATACCATCCTTCTTAAAGCCAGTTACGACACAGGAGACGGATCAGCTATCCGGGAGGGCACGACTGAGATAGTTGTGCTGAAACGAGAGTATAAATATCAATATCTACTACTAATTATACCAATAGCGATCATCATTGCCTGGACGTACAGGCGATACAGAGAGTATAAATATTGAGGGAGTTACGTATATCCTGGAATGATCTTCCCTATAGATCAAATGCGAAAATTCAAGCTAACAGCGAGATCGATATCATGCTCAATGTACTTATCCTTGGCGTAGGCCAGTGCGGCAATCGCATACTGGACGCAATAAACAAGGAGGCATTTGGAGGCGGCGGACCCTCCAAGCTGGCCAAGTATTATTTGCGACCCAGGTTCCCCAGTCGAGTGGAGACTCTGGCCATCAATACGGCTGTAAATGACCTTAAAGAACTGCGCTTCACCACAGCCAAAGATAGGCTGCATGTCCCCAATCTGCATGGTGTGGGTGCGAATAGAAATGTGGGCAAGCAGGCCTTTATGGACAATCGCGATATGATCATGGGCGAGATCGAGAAGAGAGGGGACTTCGATCTGGCCTTTGTCATCACCTCGACCTCTGGGGGAACCGGCTCCTCGTTCACACCTTTGCTCATAAATGAATTGAAGAGGCAGTACCGGAATATCACCGTCATCACAGTTGCCGTCCTACCCTTCCGGGAGGAGGGGTCCATCTACCTGCAAAATGCTGCGTTCAGCATGCGTGAATTGATGGAGGTGGAAGCCGAGGGCATCATACTGGCCGATAATCAGTATATGAAGAGGTTTAGCGGCGACATTGCCTCTGCCTATGACAAGATCAACGACATGATCGCCCAGCGTTTGCTTTTCTTGATCGAATCCCTGGATTCCGAGATGCTCTGCGTAACCGATCTTGGCGACTTCAAAACGGTGATGAATGGGGGACTGCGCATCGGCACTATGGGATTTTACCAGGCGGATAGCAAGAATCTATCCATCCGGGATGCCATTGAGAACAGCCTCAAGCCTGTCAACCTGCTCTACCCCGCCAACGTCGGGGATGATGCCGCCCGAGCCATGATCATCATCCAGGGCTCTCGGGAGCTTCTGGATGTGGATGAGATCACCAAAGAGATAGAAAGACTCGCAGCCAGTGCAGGGCACGTCTTCAAAGGAATTGTAGTCAAGAAAGGCCGGCCCAAGGTGCTCTCCGTCTTCACCTTAGCCAGCGCCCCGGAACTGGAATCCATCTATGCTCAGGCAGCACGGGGCATGCAGGAAGAGAAGGAGAAAAGGATCAGGGCCAGAAAACAGCTGGATGATGCCTTTGCTCATATCGAGGATCTGGAAGAGATCTACTAGATTTTTTCAAAGACTGAATTTGCGGTACATCATGGCGTGGAGCAATGGCAGTCTCAGGACGGCGGCCACATTCGCCTGCTCGGATGAGCCAGGCTGCTGCTCCCTGGCAGGCGGCACGCACTTGCCCTTTCTGGCATAGACGGCTCCGCCCCTCATACGGGCGCAGATGAAGCTTCCTGCATCACCTTCCACGAAGATCTCTCCGCCCCGCATTTCCGCTCCCGTAAAGTCGCCTGTCCTGCCTCTTACTACTATTCTTCCTCCCTGCATGAGCACGCCCGTATTGGAGCCGGCATCTCCCAAAACCTCAATCTGGCCGGAGCGCATGAGTATGCCGGTGCTCATTCCCCCGTCGCCACGCAGGCGCACGGCTTTGTCGGTGGGATTTCTCGCGCCCAGGGTGTCCCTCAATATGCCGTCGCAGATTGTCAAACCGTTTTCATCGGCCCGGTTCGGCTCGAGGACGGACAGGCCTTTTTCCAGTGCTTCTGTGGCCGAGACGAACTTTCTGTATCCGGTCAGATCGCTCTCTACCTGCACGACATTTCCGAGGGGCTGTTTGATCTCTCCTGAGACGTAGATCGCTCCCCTCAGCATGCTTATTCCCATATGGCTGCCCGCATTTCCGTCCACGATTATCTTGCCGGTGGCCTCAATGGCTCCGCCCTTTCCCCCCAGTCGCAGCAGGTCCACCCCCAGGCTGGAGCCAAGACGGCTGCCCGCATCTCCCTGGATCCTGACCGTCTCGCCCTGGCAAAGAGCCTGCACCATTTTGCGAAAGCTGATGCAGCCAACGGTCCGATCCATATCAAGCCTTGCGCCCTGATGCTGCCAGAAAAAGTCAAAAGTAAAGTCGCAAAGACATCTTTCGCCCGAGGCTTGGATCTCCAGCACCGCCTATCACCTTTCGTACATCATTTGGCAGGCTGGATCGGCCCATCTGCTGCTATGCGTTTGGAGACATTTACTCCAACTACGGTAATGAGAATAGCCACTATCGCCGATATGGCCAGATTCTGCACTGATTCCACCATGCCGATGCCGAACTTCAGGTCGACATTGCTGGCCAGAATAAAGCCGGTGGCAGACCATATGATAAGGCCGGTAGCCAGCAGGAAGAAGAGATAAGAGATGGTGCGGGCGTCTCTTATGCCCTCCAGATACATATCCATGATCTTGCCCAGATCCACACACAAGGCAGCGACTACATACCACCAGATGCTCGCATTAAGATAGATCATAAGCAGAATGAAAAAACCTGGCGATATGGGTTCGTGGTAGTACTGCCAGGAATAGGCAAATCCTCGTACGGTGGCGATGATCACCAGCATGGCTGCCAGAATATAAGTTATGAAGGCGATCTTGCCTGCATAAAGGGATTTTCTCAGCGTCTGCTTGGCCTCCTCCATGGAATCGTCCAGCCCCAGGCCCCGAAAGAGGAGATAAAGGCCCACCGCTCCGGTTATAGCCACCACAGCGCCGCTCGGGTAGCCCAGGAGGCTGAAGATGGCAAACATGAGCAGAGCTAGAGCGGGAGGAATGAAGAAGGTATGGCTGATCTTGGGATCGGCGAAGACCTGCTTGAGAAGGTAGTAGGTGCTTTCCAGATTGGGGCTTTGTTTGATCAGAATCCGGCGCACGCCGTTCACTTTGATGCGGGATTGGATGATGGGCAAGATGGCCTCATCTTCAGCTCCGTCTGATACCACGATGACACCGTCAGGATGCAGGCTTGCCAGCAGATCCTCCAATTGCGAGGCGAGCTTGCTGTCCGAGATTAGACCGACCTTCAAGTCACCCGCAATGGACGCGATCTCACCCGTCTTGCCGGAGGCGATCATCTCATCCAGGACCTTTATGCCTCCGAAGATGGTATTGACATCCGAGTCCTCCGGATCTGCCATGCCCAGCTTCAGGGCCGCATCGATATTGCACTGCCTGCCCACAACCGGACTCACGACGCCACCCTTGCGGCCCAAATCGTTGTCGCGGTCAATACAGAGCACCAGGACGTCCATACAATTCTATTCGAAAAGATTGTACTTAAATGATTGCATCGGCCTTGAAGCCCTCTTTTTTTAAAACTTCTGAAGAAATATGCAAAGATATAACAAAAGTTATTTATCGCATCAAGAATTAGCACATTATATGATAGCGCCTTTTATGAGACAGACGATTCTCTCTGCAGCAATCTTGTTGATGCTATCAATATCCTTTGCTGATGCTTTTTCCCTTGATATGCCGGGCATACAGGAAGATGTCGACATCTACAACAAGAAGGTTGAGAATGCGCCCACCATCATGAAGAGAATGCTGGGCAGCGAGAAGATCGATCTGATTGTAACCAGGGACAACGGAAGCGTATTTCGCGTGGGAATGGATGTGGTGAGCGCCCGGATTGAGAGAACCGTGGAAGGGGGTTACGACAATCCCACCATCGTGATAACCGCCACAGAGAGCGCCATAAAAGAGGTCATAAGATCAAAGGACAAAATTTCCGCCTTCCAGAATCAGATGGATAGCGGCCGGATCAGTTTCGAGGCAAAAAGCTGGCTGACAGAGGCAAAACTCAAGGCCGTCCTTTCCAGCACCGGCGTTCTGCAGTTCGGCTACAGTCTCTTCTTCAGCTAGGGGCAAAGGTCGATTTCTCTTTTATTTTTTAAACGTAATACCCCGTAGCAAGCTGCGGAGTATTGCGTTTAAAAAGAAAGTTATAAGAGCTATTGATTGGCAATATTATTCTCGCAATATTGCCGCTCACATTGCCGGGGTGGCATCACCGCGTCCAAAACCCTCAGCGTTTTCAGGGCAAGATCATGACCAAATCCAGGGGGGACAAGGGGGACAATTAAGAAAATGCACGACCTGATTGTAGTGGGAGCCGGTCCTGCAGGATCTACGGCCGCCAGGGCGGCAGCCTTGCAGGGATTGGATAC
The DNA here is from genome assembly GCA_963844955.1 of Methanotrichaceae archaeon. Classification (GTDB taxonomy): domain Archaea; phylum Halobacteriota; class Methanosarcinia; order Methanotrichales; family Methanotrichaceae; genus Methanothrix. The sequence continues at coordinate 11,896 of CAWJQJ010000007.1, forward strand.
CCTGATCCTGGAAAAGCAGCAGTTTCCCAGGTACAAGCCCTGCGGCGGCGCCCTCTCCGATAAAGCAGCATCGATCCTGGACTTCAGCCTTCCCGGCGAAATTTGCGAAAGGACCATAACCGGGGCTCGCGTCCATTTTCGTGATCAGGTCCTGGAAAGGCACAAAGGCTACCGTCTTACCACACTGATAACCAGAAGCCGCTTCGATCATTTTCTATTGCAGAAGGCGAGAGAGGCGGGGGCAGGCGTAAAGACGCAAAAGGTCCTCGACTTTCTGGATAAGGGGGACTGTGTGTCCGTGCAAACCAGGGAAGGCACTCATCAATGCCGCTTCCTGGTGATCGCCGCAGGATGCCAGAGCAGGCTGAAAAACAGGATGCCTGAGCCTGCCAGGAAAGAGAGCATGGGGGTCTGCCTGGTCGCAGAGATTGAGGAAGACGACAGCAAGATCGATGAGCGCCTGGCCAGCACCCTGGATATCCACTTCGGTGTGGCGCAGGGCGGCTACGGATGGATATTTCCCCACCGCGGATATTATGGCGTGGGCGTGGGCGGACTGGCAGCCGGGCTGCACCATCCCAGGCAGGCCATGTTGCAGTTCCTGAAGAAGAACGGCTTTTCGGAGGGGCAGAGGCTTTCCGGCCACCAGATACCATTGGGCGCAGGCCGCAGGACCATCGCCCGGGGAAGGGTGCTCCTGGCCGGAGATGCCGCAGGATTTGTGGATGCCTTTAGCGGAGAGGGCATCTGCTATGCTCTCGCTTCCGGAAAGAATGCCGGCCAGGTCGTGGGAGAGGTGCCGGCGGCCGAAGTGGCGCAAGCCTATGCGAAAAAGTGCAGAAAGGACTTCGGCGAGGAACTGCAGTATGCCTTATTTTTCGCAAAAATGATGCACAGCTTCCCGGAAATGTTCCTGCGCCTGCTGGCCGGCCAGGAGGAGGTTTTGGACAGGTATATCGAGATTCCCGCGGCCAGGAGATCCTACAGGGATTTCATGCGCTGGCTGGCGCCCCGCCTTCCCCTGAGCTTGCTTCGCGCATTATGATTTTAAAAAAAGTTTTCAGGTGAAGACCTCTCCCGTCCTCACCTTGCCGGACTTTTCCACCGGGGAGACGAAGATCCTGCCGTCCCCGAACTTGCCGGTGCGCCCGGCGTCGCAGATGGTCTTCATGACCGAATCGACCTCTTCGTCGCTTACATAAAGCTCCAGCTTGAGCTTGGGAAGCAGGTCCACATCCATGGTCCCGCCCCGGTACTGCAGCTTGATGCCCTTCTGCTCGCCCCGGCCCAGGACGTCGATCACAGTCATGGCGACAACTCCCTTCTCCTCCAGAGCTTTCTTGATCTGCTCCAGCCTTTCCGGCCGGACAATGGCCTCAATCTTTTTCATTCCTATCACCTCAAGCGTAGGCCTTCTCGCCGTGCTGGGAGATATCCAGGCCGACGTACTCCTCTTCCTCGGTGACCCTCAGGCCCATGACCGAGTCCACGATCCTGGCCAGGATATATGTCATCACGAAGGCGTAGACCACGGATGCACCGGCGGCCATTATCTGTACCGCGAACTGATTAAAGTTGCCGTAGAGCAGGCCGGTGTAGCTGTTCACCGAGGCGGTGGCGAATATGCCTGTGGCAATCGCGCCCCACAGGCCGCCCATGCCGTGCACCGCCCAGGCATCGCAGCTCTCATCCAGGCCGTGACCGACGCGAAAGAGCAGGGCCATGTAGCAGATCACGCCGGCCACGGCTCCGATGACGACCGCCGCCGGCACATCAACGTAGCCCGCGGCCGGGGTTATGGCCACCAGGCCGGCTATGCCGCCGCTCACCATTCCCAGAGCACTGGGCTTTCCTTTCAGCCAGGAGGCGAAGAGCCAGGTGAGCGCTCCGGCAGCAGCCGAGGTGTTGGTGACCAGCAGGGCCGAGGCGGCAAGGCCGTTGGCGGCGAGGGCGGAGCCGGCGTTAAAGCCGAACCAGCCGAACCAGAGCAGGCCCGCGCCGATCATGGCCATGGGGATGTTGTGCGGCTCCATGACATAAGAGCCGTAGCCCATCCTCTTGCCGATGACCAGGGCGATAGCCAGAGCCGAGAAGCCGGAGCTGATGTGCACCACCGTTCCCCCGGCAAAGTCGAGAGCCCCCATCTGGGCCATCCAGCCGCCCGCCCAGACCCAGTGGGCCAGCGGATCATAGACCAGAGTGGTCCAGAGCAGGGCCAGCACGATGAAGGAGCTGATGCGAACCCTTTCCGCCACGGCAGAGGTGAGGATGGCCAGGGTCACGGCAGCGAAGACCAGCTGGAAGGCCACGTAGACGAGATGGGGCAGGTTGGCCGCCAGAGGAGCCTCGCCCAGGCCCACGCCGCTTAACGCTAAGAAGTCCAGGCCGCCGATGATGCCGGATATGTCCGAGCCGAAGGACAGGCTGTAGCCGAAGAGCACCCACTGTAAGGATGCCAGGGCAAAGGCCAGGAAGGACAGGCCGATCATCGAGACTACGGTTTTGCTGCGCACCAGGCCGCCGTAGAACAAACCAACGCCAGGCGTCATGAGCATGACCATGGCGGTTGACACCAGAACCCATGCTGTATCTCCACTGTTTATTGGCAAAGCACATCACCCTTGAATCAATATGAACGCAAGACTTATTCAATTTATTGCACAGCATCTCCGGTCCTTCTTGCACGAAATACGGGTCCGGAATTTGCCGAATCTAGCCTGGCTCTGGCTATTTAAAAGGGTATTTGATATAAATTGGGAAGGGATGTGAAAAAGTCATAACGGTTAAGCTAGATGGATTTCGCATAAGAATATTTTCCATTTGCGACCACGAAGTGCGGCTCTATTTCAAAAGACTTTCGCCGCAAATGTTAATTCTCATCCATGCCCTTCTTCCCTGTCGTTCTTTGCTTTCGCGGCCATGGGGCTTTTTAATTCCAGAAATATTGTTTCCGCTTGCTTGATCAGCTCAGTCGCTTTATCCCAATGACTCTCTTTTTCCTCAGGAGCGATAACTGAGCCAGATTGATGGCCATGGTGCGCTTGTCTCCCAACTCCTGGCTTATTTTAAAGCTCTCACCATATAGTCCACGAGCCTCAACCAGATCGCCCGCGTCATAAGCCAGATTTCCCATCTGGTGAAGCGTACTGGCCACGCCGCTTTTATCCCCTAGCTCATGGGCCATCTTGAGGCTTTGCCATAAAGCCGACGGGCCGCGACCAGATCACCGGTAACATAAGCCAGATTTCCCATCTGGTGAAGCGATTGAGCAACACCGCTCTTGTCCCCCAGATCCTGTCTTATCTTAGACTCTCACCGTACAGCCGACGAGCCTCCCCCAGATCTCCAGTGTCCTCAGCCATCATCCCCCTCCGATGAAGCGTTACAGCCATGCCGCTTTTGTCTCCTAGCTCCTTCTCGATCTTGAGGCTCTCTCTGTAAAGCCGACGAGCTTCGACCATATCTCCTGTTTGCTGAGCCAATATTCCCATCTGATGAAGCGTGCTGGCCATACCACTCTTGTCCCTCAATTCCTGCTTGATCATGAAGCTCTCCGAGTATAGTCGACGCGCCTCAGCCAAATCTCCAATTAAGTGTGAAAGAGTTCCAAGCTGGTGCAGCGAATGAGCCAAGCCTATTTTGTTCCCCAGTTCCTGATTGATCTTGAGGCTCTCTCTGTAAATCGGCTTGCTTCATTCAGATCTCCTACATCTTGAGCAACCATTCCTATCTGATGTAGCGTGACAGCCTCACTTCGTTTATCTCCCAGTTCCTGCTTGATCTTTAGGCCTTCCATATACAGACGACCCGCCTCATCTAGATTGCCAACAACATAAGCCAGGTTTCCCAAATTGTGGAGCCCTTGGGCAATGCCCATTTTTTCCCCAAGCTTTTTCTCGATCTCAAGGCTCTCTTGATAAAACTTTTGGGCATTATTATAATTCCCGAGCAAGCGGCAAAGGTGACCCTGTTTCTGAAGAAGTAATGATAGGTTTTTTATCCTCTCTTTCACCTCGCGGCATTTCCCGGTAATCTCTGATCAGCCCATCCAGAGCTTCGGCTCTATCTCTCTTCTCAATCAGGCTCAGGCTATCTGATTGCGCGTCATGTATGATCGACTTCTCTACAGAGTTCATCAAATTTTTTTCAGGAAGGAACTCAAATACACCGCTTCGCCATCCCCAGAAATCCGGAGCCTCGCGGGCCAGGCGAGTAAGCGCATAATCAGGCAGCCAAATTAAAACAGGACAGGAAAAGGATTTGGAAAAATTGTCGCGGGATTGATTCAGCTCACCAAGAGTTGGTGCTGGACCCTCCGAGGGCACGGAATGCTCAAAGCCTAAGACCATGACTGCTCTTTTTCCCGCACAATCCACTTTATCCGCCTTCCGTGCTTGCAAGATGGCTCTCCTTAAACTTGAAACCGGCTCCGGAAGCACCACCGTGATAATATTCGCTTCACCTGCCAGCATTTCCTTCAGCTGGGCTACCATCTGGCGACTCTGAAACGGCTGGTTGCACTTGACAAAGCCCAGGCGAAAGCCCTCTGCCAGACGGATCATGCTGGCGATTTGAAGCAAAGCATCCTGGTTTTGAGGAGAGACCTCCGCTTCGCTCAGAAGATGTTGCTGCTCAGACGGTTTTTCATTGGTTGGTTCAGCCCTAGCTTCGAACTTACTTAATTTGTTTCCAGGCATTCTTGAACTCCGCCAGCTCCTTCACCGCAGGATGAACATCACACCATCGATCTCCATTCATGTACTCCAGCACGCTGAGATTGTAAAGCATGGCCTGGTGCTGAGTATCATTTCGTACCTGCTTATTTTTTGCGACTCTTGCCAGAAGATCGAAATGCTCATCCGGGACCATGCGCCCGTATTCATTGACCAAACGTCGAAAAGCTCTTTCTGCCAGCCTTTGAGGGATGGGTGTTCCTTCCCCGCCTGCTTGGCCCAGTTCAATTGTATACCCAAGCAGCCGGATGAAATCCCGCAGCATTCCCCCGCTTTTTTCTGCCAGATAATCGACAACACCCTTATCGAAAAGCGATTGAATATCGATCCTTTTCCCAGCGACATCAGAAAGTAGATCGATACCTTCCTCGCAAGGCGCTCCATCCTCCTCCTCAACTTTTATCATGGGCAGGATCTCATAATTAGGAAAAGCCCCGGCCAGAAAATGGGAAATGATAGGGGAAAAGACAAAAGAGGCAAAATATAAAAAGGCGACAAGAGAGGCGTTTGAGAAGCCATCTCTCTAAACCGCCCCGCACCCCCTCTCCTTCGTCCTCACCCGCACCACGTCCTCTACCGGATAGATGAAGATCTTGCCGTCCCCCGCCTCGCCGGTCTGGGCATGCTCGCAGATGAGGTCGACGACCGCCTCTGCATCCTTATCATCGACCACCATCTCCAGCTTCATCTTCTGCAAGAATTCCACCCGGTAGTCTCCGGCCCGCCACTGCAGAGCAATGCCCTTCTGCCGGCCCCGGCCCTTCACTTCCGTGACCGTCATTCCCGAAAAGCCCTTCTGGTCCAGCTTGCCGCGCAGCAGGTGCAGCTTCTCGGGCCGAATTATGGCTTCAATCTTCTTCATCTTTTCCCAACCTCACATGTAAGCGCCTTCGCCGTGCTGGCTGATGTCCAGGCCCACTGCTTCCTCCTCATCGCGCACGCGCAGGCCCATGACCGCGTCGATGAGCCTGGCCAGGCCGTAGGTGACGGCAAAAGAGTAGCCCCAGGTGACGGCGATGGCCGTAGCCTGCACCAGCACCTGATGGGCGTTTCCAGCCAGAAGGCCCGTGGCGCCGATGCTGGCAAAGATGCCCGTAGCCAGGACGCCCCAGGTGCTGCCTATGCCGTGGCAGGCCAGCACGTCCAGCGAGTCATCCACCTTGCCGCTGCCCCGGATGAGGATGATGGCATAGTAGCCGGCGATGGCCGCCACTACCCCGATGGGAATTGCCGCCAGGGGCGTGACAAATCCGGCGGCGGGCGTTATCGCCGCCAGCCCGGCCACTGCGCCCGTCACAATGCCCAGGGCGGAAGGAGCCCTCTGCCGCCAGGAGAGCAGCATCCAGGTCGTCGCCGCTGCCGCAGCAGAGGTGTTGGTCGTGACAAAAGCGTTGGCGGCAATGCCGTTTGCCGCCAGAGCCGAGCCCGCGTTAAAGCCGAACCAGCCGAACCAGAGCAGGGCCGCGCCCATGACCGTGGTGGGAATGTTGTGCGGCTCCATGGGGTCGGTGCCAAAGCCCTTGCGAACGCCTATCACCATGGCCACGGCCAGGGCGGAGACGCCGGCAGTAATGTGCACCACAATTCCGCCCGCGAAGTCCAGAGCGCCCAGTTGCTGCAGCCAGCCGCCGCCCCAGACCCAGTGGGCTACCGGATCATAGACCAGAGTGGCCCAGGCCAGGGAGAAGACGAGAAAAGAGCTGAACTTGATCCGCTCCACGTAGCTGCCCGTGATCAGGGAGACGGTGATGATGGCAAACATGGCCTGAAAGATCATGAAGGTGAGGGAGGGAATGGTCAGGCCCTCTTTGGCCTCCATCCCTACGCCGGCCAGGCCCAGAAATTCCAGGCCGCCGATGAGGCCGCCCACATCCGGCCCGAAGGCCAGGGTGTAGCCGCACAGGATCCACTGCAAGCTTATGATGCCCATCACGGCAAAGCTGAAGATGATCGTGGAGATGGCGTTCTTCTTTCGCACCATGCCGCCGTAGAAGAGGCCCACGCCGGGAATCATGATCAGGACCAGGGCGGCGCTGATGAGCACCCAGGCGTTGTCTGCCGCATCAATGGCAGCTTCCTTCGCACAGGCCGCGCCTGCCAGCAGAAATGATAATAGTAAAGAGCATAATATCAGTAATCGAAATACACGCAAAGTTACCACCAATAATTAAGGGGAAATCCGATCTAATAAGCATATTTGGGAAAAAGTAAGCGTATTTCTTAAGAGATATGAAAAGATCTTAAGCTGCGTTTCATAAGATTTATGAAAGCACCTTAATTTATGAGAGCCCAATAGGAGGATGCTAACGACGTTTCCACCACAAAGATGCAAAAGTTCACAGAACACGCACAGAGATGAACCAGAACTAACAACAATAGACCCAGCGTAACTCAGGTTAGCTGATGGAAAAATAGCCAATGGCCAAAAATAGGCAGCATAAAATAGTAGCATAAAGGACGGCCACCTTGCCGCTGCCGCCAGAGCTTCAGGTGCTGGTGGTGCTTATGCCTTTATATCTGCCTTGGCAATGTATTGGATGAGGTCTTTTCCCATCTTGGCGGTCTTTTGGACCTCTTTTGCCACATCATCCGGGGAGGCGCCCTTCTCGGTCATTGACTTGATGGCGGACAATGCTTCATCCGGAACGGTGAAGTACTCATCTATATCCTTGCGGTGGCCCCAAACGTCTCCTTCCAGGAGCTTGACGCCCTGCATCTCCAGAAATACCTCGATTGCCTTGGAGAGGGTCCGCATATAGGAAGGCGGAACCTGCACCACCTGCAGTCGGGGGACTTTCTGAATCAGGTGGAGGAAGTCCACATTTGATGGCCTGAACGCCAGATGGATTGCTCTCTCATTCGGCCTGATGGAATTGATCTCTTCTCGGGAGCTGATTATTCTTATCTTCATATCAATCACCTTCTAATTTCATTATGCTATACACGTCATTCAACGTATATAAATTTTTCTAATATAGGCAAATGACGATAGAGTTTTCGATTGCTGGGCAAGCTAAAGTTTTTATGCAAAATACGTGTTATGTGAATTGAATTTAGCGGAAGATTCGAGACTTCGCGCGATTCAGCCCGTCCCTGCCGGATCCGCCACCGCGTCCCCGTTTACTGCTACCGCCCATCCTCTGCTGCCTGCCTTGAGGCTGTGCTGCCCAAGCAGCAGTCCCTCGAAGCGGGCACTCTCCTGCGCTGCCGCCAGCCAGACGCTCCCGGTCCCGCAACAGCGCCAGGCCCGCGGGCGCGCTATTGTGCCCACACCGTTTTTGAAGCCTTTTGCGTGCCCCACCGCCCTTTCCCGAAAGATCAGGATCGGTCGAGAATTCCCCTCAATCAGCGGACATCGAGTTTGGCAAATGTTTTTCATTTGATCAATGAATGAGTTTAACATCCGCATGAGGTTCATGATGAGAAATGAGATAATGATATTCTCGATCTTCCTGGCGATATTGCTGCATCCGGTTGTTTTGGCAGGGCCTGGAGAAGTCTATGGCAATGTGACCCATGTTGTGGATGGCGATACCATCTACGTACAGATCCAGGGCTACGACAGCAGAATTGGCAATATCAGTGTTCGTCTGGCGGATATTGATTGTCCTGAAATGAATACTGATCGCGGCCTGGCAGCTAAACGATACGCTTTCAAGGAATTGTCTGGCAGCCCGGTCTCACTGGACCTCGACGATATCACAGGAAAAGATAAGTACTGCCGTTGGGTGGCCGTCGTATTTCTGCAAAAGCAAAACGGTACGCTGGTCAACTTCAACAGGATGCTGGTTGACTCTGGACATGCCTGCATTTGGAACTTCACCAATAATGAATTCGACCCGGCCAACTGGTGGAACGGCACATACACCTTAGCAGCCGGGAGAGAAGGATTCTTCTGCCCATCCACCAAAAAAAATGGGACAGGCAGCTTCACAAATGCAGGAGGCGACAATGATTCTTGCTCTTGTTTTGATGGTTCGATTATCGGCAACGCAGCATCCCGCAAATATCACTGTCCTTGCTGCCAGAGCGTTAAGCAAATGAATCCGGCAAATGAGGTCCTTTTCGCCAGCGCAAAGGAAGCGCGAAGCTATGGGTATGTGCCATGCCAAGCGTGCAGGCCTCCCTAGGATTTCAATCAGGAATTCCAGCATCAAGCATGATCTTGCTGCAAATTCCCCCCGTCTTCCCTTTGCAGGGGTATGGCCTGATTTCAGTCCCCTTTTCTCCAGATCCTCGCGATGATGGCAATTCCGGCCAGGTTTATGGCCATGATGAGGATGATCCCGATCATCTTCTTCATGCCGCTTCCCAGAGGCGCCTCCTTCCCGGCCAGCTCCATCGCCGTGTCCCCGTTCACCGTTACCTGCCACACTCTCCCTTCCGCCTTGAATCTGTACTGCCCGCGCGAAAGTCCGCAAGAGCAGCACTCGCCTGCGCTGCCGTCGGCCAGCTGCTCCTCTCCCCGCCACAGCGCCAGGCCCCGCGGGCGCGCCGCTGACACGTAGCGTGCAGCTCTCGCGGACTGAAAAGGGCTTGCCTTCCCTGAGAGGTCTTGTTAATCCACCCTGCACTCATCCTGGGTATCTTGTTATAAATATAACTTCTATCAACTATTATCAGATGAAATACACAGTTATCCTCGAACCGCAGGACGAGGGAGGCTACACGGTTCGATGCCTTGAATTGCCAGGAGCCATAAGTCAAGGCGAAACGAAAGAGGAAGCTCTGACGAACATCAAAGAGGCAATTGGGCTAGTTTTAGAGGTTCTAAACCAAGATCTAGAGGTGCGCTCCAATGCTGAGATCTTAAAAGTGGAGTTTTCCACCCTGCACTCATCCTGGGTATCTTGTTATAAATATAACTTCTATCAACTATTATCAGATGAAATACACAGTTATCCTCGAACCGCAGGACGAGGGAGGCTACACGGTTCGATGCCTTGAATTGCCAGGAGCCATAAGTCAAGGCGAAACGAAAGAGGAAGCTCTGACGAACATCAAAGAGGCAATTGGGCTAGTTTTAGAGGTTCTAAACCAAGATCTAGAGGTGCGCTCCAATGCTGAGATCTTAAAAGTGGAGCTTGCTGATGTCTGTTAGGCTCCCGGTGATCTCGGGAGAACGGCTTATTAAGGTCCTGGTCAGAGAGGGCTTTTCTGTGAGAAGGCAATCAGGGAGCCATGTGGTCCTTCAGAAAGGATACACTGTTTTCTCAGTTCCACTTCACGACGAACTTAAGAAGGGCACATTAAAGGCGATTTTAAACCAATCGGGCCTTTCTGTCGAAGATCTTCTCAAATAGTGCTTGTCATCCTCTTTTCCAGATCATGATTATGATAGCAATTCCGGCCAGGTTTATGGCCAGGATGAGGATGATCCCGATCATCTTCTTAGTGCCGCTGCCCAGAGGCGCAGCCTCCTTCCCGGCCAGATCCATCGCCGTGTCCCCGTTAACCGTTACCTGCCACTCTCTCCCTTCCGCCTTGAGGCTGTACTGCCCGCGGGGCAGGCCCCAAAAGCAGCACTCTCCTGCGCTGCCGTCGGCCAGCCGCTCCTCTCCCCGCCACAGCGCGAGGCCCGCGGGCGCGCCGCTGACGCGTAGCGTATAGCTCTGCCGGACGGGCATGCTCCGGCCTTCCCCGGAGAGGTTGCCGGAGATGTTCAGGATGCTCAGCAGCGTGGGAGCGATGTCCATCTCCATCCAGCGCCCGGCCAGGTTCAGCTCCTCGACGCCCGGCCCCAGGAAGACCAGGGGAACGCGCAGGGCCTCCAGCCTGGCCGCATACTTTTCTGCGGAGTGGCCGCCCTTGCCCTTCTCCCCGGGAAAGACCATGCCGTGATCGGCGGTGACGGCCAGCAGCACGTTGTTCTGGCGGCAGGCATCCGCCAGCCGGCCCAGCGGCGCGTCCAGGGCCGCTATCACCTGTTGGTAACCGTCTGGGCCCAGGTTTTGCCCGGCGCTGTCCACCGCCCCCACATTCACCAGCATGAGAAATTTCTGCCCGGGCAGGTGCAGGGCGATGTCCGCTGCCGCATCCAGCGCCCAGGCATTGTATCCGATGTAGCCGGCTTCGCCCTGTTGGGCAGTGTAGCCGGCAAACCTGTCCCGCCATATCTGAAAGAGGGGAGACAGGCCAAGCGCGCCCGCCCGAAAGCCGGGTATAGGCTCGGCCCCGTGCAGGGCATTGTCGCCCAAATAGAGAACGCCGTCCATCTCCTGCAGGACGGGCATAGCATCGCCCCGCTCCAGCACGGCCAGACAGAGATATCCGTTAGCCCGAGCCGCATCGAATATGGTGGGGCCGGGATGCTCCGGATCAGTGCCCGCCGAGCCGGTGATCAGAACGCTGTGGCTCTTGGTGGTCTCGGGCACAGGCACCTGCACATCCAGGGCGCGCGCCCCGCCCCCGGTCAGGTTGAAGAGCACGGCACCCTGCAGTGGCGAGCCGTCCAGGGCATAGGCGCGATGCTCGGGGTAGATGTAGGACGCTCCCAGGCCGTCCACCACCAGCAGGACCGCTCCTCCCGGCTGGGCCTGCGGGCCGACCTGCACATCTATCGCGCCGCAGGAATTGGACAACAGCAATAATAAAATAGCCAGAAATAATATGGCTGATAAAAAAAGAAAATGGCGGAACATCAAAGATCTGCGATCTTCAGAAGTCCGTCATGACCCGGTACTGATCTATCTCGGTCTGCTTCAGGCCCGTCAGGAACTGCTCGGCCATGTCGCGAATATCCTTGGAGCGGGTGATGGCTCTGCCCACGACCAGGATGTCCGCACCTGCCGCGAGAGCCGCTCCCTCGGTATCCACGCGAATGCCGCCCGCCACTGCCACGAAAAGCCTCCTGCCGTCTTTGGCCAGGGCTTTGATCTCGGGGATGTTGCTCCAGGCGTGAGCGCTCTTCTCCATGTCTATGGCCCGGTGCAGCTCGACCACGTCAGGCAGGACCTCCAGGCCCTTCAGGACCGCCAGGGGATCGGGCACATTGAGCATGTCGATGATGGAATAGATGCCCGTCTTTTTGGCCTCGCGAATGGAAAGCTCGAGCGTCTTCTTGGGAGCAAGTCCGGAGATGACCACGGCGTCAGCTGCAGAGTCCGCAGCCAGGCGCACCTCTAAGTTGCCCGTATCCAGGGTCTTGAGGTCCAGGATGACAAAGGCTCCGGGGCGGATGGCCCGAATCTCCTTGACCACGCTGATGCCCAGCATCTTGACCAGCGGCGTTCCCACCTCGATCAGGATGTGATCGCTCTCGGGAAGAGCCGTTAGCACGCGGCGCACCTCAGCCACATCCACCAGATCGAAGGCCACCTGCAGGTAGGGCGCATCCCAGAGGCGGGTGACCCGGAAGCCCATGATGGGATGCGTGGAGCGGTCCTTCTCATAGAGCATCAAATCTACATCCGGGAATCCGGCCATGGCCCTCTCCAGCGCCAGCTTGGTAGCCCCGTAATTGTAGCGGTAAATGGCATCGTAGTCTTTGGCCTGGGGATGGATGAAGACGGATACTATTACCAGCAGCTCCTCAGCTCTGTCCTTGGGAATTATGCCTTCCGCCACCGCATCCGCCACCGCCTTGGCCACAGCCATCTGGGCCGGTCCGAAGATCTGGGCGGCCTGATCCATATTCTTCACAGTAACCTTGGGCACTATGAGAGTGGACGGCTTGGGAGGCAGATTGGGCCTGATGACGCCCAGTAAGTGGCGTGTGCCCTGCCGAAAGCTGCGTGAGTCCGGAGGCAAAGGCGGTAGCTACCGGCCCCTCCTTGTCTCCAATGATCAGATCGATATGAGCTATCTCAGGCTCCTTTCCTATGAGAGCCTCTCCAACTAAAAACAAAAAGATTCACCTCGCCCCGATGTGAGCAATCTCTCTATTTTAATCCTTTTGCCACGCATTTCCAGGGCGTGAATCTGCAACAATATCTATCTCGTTATCTCGTTTCCCTGGCTCAGATAAGCTGCCAGTATATGAGCGGGGCGAGCGCCAGCAGGGCCAGGCCGGTGAAAAGCCTCATGCCCACCCGGTGGTCCCTCCGAAAAGCGTCCACCTGCTCCGGACTCATGCCCAGGGCAATGCCCCCGCCCAGGAGAATGATGGGCAGAACTACGCCCAGATTGAAGAAAAACAGATAGGCTGCACCCTCGAAATAGCTCCTGGCCGAGAGAAGGTCCAGTATCGCGAGGTAGATGGCCCCCACGCAGGGTGCCTTGACCAGGGAGAAGAGCGCCCCGATCAGGAAGTATGAGCTGAAACGGCCCTTATCCACCCCGGCCTGGAAGTACTTGAGCGCCCAATCGGTCCGAAAGAGAGATGGCTTGCCCTGCTTCAGGCGCAGCGCATCCCAGACCTGAGAGAGGCCGGCCAGCAAGAGAAAGGCGGTCAGGATATAGCGGAAGGCGCTGGCTATCGCCTCTGTCTGCAGCAGTCTCTGCATGCCCAGTCCAAAGAGAAAGTACATGGCGAAGATGCCCAAGGAAAAGAATGCCACCATCGTCACCATCTCCCGCCTCTTTCCGCTGGAGGAGAGCACGGATGCTGCCAGGAAGACCAGAATGCCCAGCAGGCAGGGATTGAAGCCCGCCACCAGACCCGCACCCAGGACGGCGGAGATGGAGTAAAGAGAGATCTCCTGCAAATTCAGGCCCGTCTCGTTGGCCGGGCTGATGCCCTGCTTTGCGCTGTCATTGCCGGGCAGAGCGAATGCCGGCGAGCTGAAAGTTTGATTGGCCAGAGCATCCCGAATGAGCCTTTCCAGCAGGGCATTGTCCCCCTCATAATCCCGGTAGTTTATCACCTGCATGCCGATGATGATGGCGGGAACGTCCCTGGCCCGGTACTGCTTGATGATGCGGTGGCCCTCTTCGGAATAATAGTAGTGCCCACTAACGTTCAGGGGCACCTCCTGCCCGATCTTCTCCAGGGTCCTTTCCGCAGCTGCGCATTTGGTGCATCCCGGAGATTCTATCAGGATAACCTGCGTGGCAGTCTTCTGCAAAGCAGCTGTGTTTTCCTCCCAGGCTGCCGGACCGGATGAAGCAGAAGCTATTCCTGCCAGCAGGATGAGCGCCGGGATAAGACACACAGCGGCAATGCATAGCCGGATAGAGCGCATCAGCTCTCCAAGGGACGGAAGAGATATAAAAAGGAGACACCAGATCGGAAGAGATGATCGGGTCGGAAAACCAAAAAAAGATGCTCCCGGTCCATTAATTCATCTCTTTGATCTATCTATTCTTCCGTCACATACTCCAGGACTGGCTCATCTCCGGACGCCTCGCTCGAGGAAAATCCCACAGAAGCGTCATCTTCCGCGACCAATACGATGGAGTAGGCGCACCCTTCCGTGCAGGTCTCGACCGCGTTTCTTATGATATCGGTCACATCCCAGGTGTAGCTTCCCTCTTCATCAACGTCCACAGGAGAAGAAGAGACCTCGGCATCATAATCGCTCTTGTCAAGCCACGTAGTTGTCTCAAGAGCCGCTCCCTCCAGGAAGTAAGCCGTGATCTTGCCAGGCTCGTCAACCTGGGCGGCATCAAGAGTCAATGTTGCCGAAGCAATCTGCTCCGGCTTGAAGATGCCCTGCGCGCCGAAGAGATTGATGAAGCTCAAGTAGATCTGCTCGGTGGACGATCCATCCAGAGAAGAGGCCCAGAGTATATCGTTATCGGAAAAGCTCTGGCTCGCATTATCCGCATCCACATAGGTATCGACATCCATCCCAGCCTCAAAGCTCCCTGCGCAGGCAGAGGCGGCCAGCAGCAGGAATATCCCCATAAGTGCATACAAGTATTTCAATTCATTTCCTCCACCAGAGTATCTGTGATCGGACAAATAAAAAGACTTACGTTCATATGTATCTTATGTAGGCAATCTTTTCCTCTACATGATGGGTATATGATCGATGAAACTAAATTGAAAGCCCCAATAGATATTCCGATCCTCAGCTGTCCGGCAGGAGGCCACATGAAAATGAGTTCATTTTCGCCCGGTTTCAGGGAGCAAGAACAATCATGCAACTGCATGGGAATATCCTCTACGTTAGCTTTATTAACTTCACCACAGCTTCTAATGAAGGTGGATCGCTTGAGAACTATAGCCTTTTGCATCTTCTCCGCCGCTTTGCTGATCTCTTCCATCGCGAACGCTGCCACAATACAGGTAGGCTCAAATCTGCAAGCTGCGATTGATGCTGCCTCTCCCGGCGATACCCTGCTGGTAGGTCCGGGAGTCTACGACAAAATAACCATACAAAAGAGCATCAATCTGGTGGGCAGCGATGCCGTCATTTCTGCAGGAAACCGGGATGCCTGCGTCAGCATTGATGCGGACGGCGTGAACATCTCCGGATTTCTGGTCAAAGGCGGATTTTACGGGATAAAGCTCAACTATGTGAAGGACTGCATGGTTTCCAACAATACAGTTATCTATTGCGCCCAGCCCGGCATTGCCCTGATATTTTCCGACGGCAATACCATCACACGAAACAATGCCAGCTTCAACGGCATTGTCGGAGAGGGCTGGTATGGAATATACCTCTCCAACTCCAACGATAACCTCATCACGGATAATGTGGCCTACGGAAACGGGGCTTACGGCATCAACCTCTTTCCTTCCTGCCGCAATAATACTATTAGAGGAAACGTGCTGCAGGGAAATATGTACGGGCTTTACATGTTTACGGATTGCACCGACAACCTCATCGAAAAGAACGACCTGTCCCGCAATACCAATTCCGGCCTGGATCTGCGCATCAATTGCACGGACAATCTCATTCGCAACAACACCATGGAGAATAATGTAGTGGCCGGACTGACCCTCATGGAAGATTCAGGCTATAACACAATCAGCGGAAACCTGATCCGGGGCAACGGACGCTACGGCATGCAGATACAGAGCCGCTCGGACGGCAACACCATCACCTTTAACAACATCTCGGAGAGCCAGACGGGAATATTTCTGGAGTCGAGCAAAAACAGCATCTACAGCAATCACTTCGCCGATAATATCATCCAGGCTGACGACAGAGGAATAAACACCTGGAGTGCGCCATATCCCAGGGGCGGAAACTTCTGGAGCAACTATCAGGGCCAGGATGAGATGCAGGGCCCCGATCAGAACGTCCAGGGCAAGGATGGCTTTGGAGACCTGCCCCACGAGATAAGCAAGGCCGCCCAGGATGAGTATCCCATCATGGGCAGCCAGGTAAAACAGATTGCCGTCCTCGCCCGGGAGCTGACTCCAAGGGAGGTCAGGGCGGGCGACAGCATCGCTATAAAGGCAAAGCTGCAGTCCAGATACGATCTTCTCCAGGTAACTGCTCGCGCCTATCAATCGGAAGAAGAGGCCCAGGGCTACTGCCGGCTGATTTTGTCGGAAGAATACTATCAAGGGAAATTCTCCACGGCACTGCTGGACCCGGGGGAGTACGACATTATCCTGAGCGCCAGGGATGCGCGAGGATATGAGCTGATAGAGAGTTTAGGTGAGGTAAAGGTTAGGGCGCGAGGCGGCTTTTCCTCATAATTTGAATTTCATGAGACGGATTTAATTTATGAAAAAGGGGAGACAACAATGAGAGCATTTAGATCATATTTTGGGGCGCGTTTTGGCATCGCAGCGCTGTTGGCACTGTTGCTGCTGGCAAATGCAGCCCACGCCGGCGAAGCCTATTGCGATGCGTGCAAGGGCGACGGGGGCTGGGACCCGATGGCAAAGCTCGATGAGATAGGAAATCCCAATGCAGGAAAGACGGAGGTCATGCCGGGTCTGAGCACGGCCCAGAAGAACCGGGTGGGCATCTGGAAGCAACCCCTGGCAGGCTTCAATGAAACCGATAATGCTCAAGAGAAGAGCTCTGCAGAGGAAAGCGCCCAGGAGAACAACGCCTCTGAAAGCCAGATAGCTAAGAAGACTGAGCCGAGAAAAATCGCAGAGGAGAACGCTACCACTGTGCGCAGCTCCAGGGCGAAGAGCATGCTCGCTCCAATTAGCGAGCTCTCCGGCACCGAAATCCTGCTCGACATCAGCGAGAACGCCACAGAGCACATTCCGGGATCGATTGCCCTTGATTACACAAAGTTCCTCAACGGCTCAAGCGTGAGATCTGAATCTGAGCTGGCCGGGATGCTGGGAGAGGCGGGAATCTCCCGCGAGGATCCGGTGGTCATTTATGGCGAATGCATGCCCTGTGGGGGAGGGCCTGCCCCGGCTACCTTTGTCTACTGGATTATGAGGTCCCTGGGCCAGGAGAATGTCAGGGTTTTAGATGGAACAATCAGCGATTGGGCCTTTGCAGGAAAGCCGACCACAAAAGAGACAGCGATCCTGCCCGCCAAAACCTATGCCTCACAGGTCAATGCAAATCTTGCGGCAGACTATGATTATGTGAGGGGCGGCTCTGCCCAGATTGTGGATGCCAGGATCATGCATGAGTTTGGCATGGGCTCCATTCCGGGTGCCATCAACATTCCCTATGAGAATGTTCTCGTCAATAGCAGTATCAAGGACGAATCCCGGCTAGCCCCGGTCTTCGCCTTCCTCGACAAGAACCGGCCGGTGGTAGTGTACACCAATACCGGCCTGAAGGCTTCCGTGGTCTGGTTCGCCCTGACTATGCAGGGCTTTGACGCCAGGCTTTACTCCTACGAGAATTACCTTTATAACCAGGTGGCTGCAGCCCGGGCGGATGCTATCAATGCTACGGAATAAAAGGGCATGATTGAGGCAAAGGCATGAAGTTCATAAGATATGCAGGATACATCCTGCTCATAATAGCGATACTGGCAGGGACGCTCTCTAGCGTCAATGCAGCAGAGTGTTCCGCCTGCAAAGGCGGATCGCCTACCGCTCAGCAGGATGTGCTGAATAGCGAGTATGCTGTGTTTCTGGGCAAGGAGAATGCTTCAACGGTGGTAGTGTCCAGCGCCAACGGCCTGGTCACCCCTCAGTTCTCCCGAGAGAATAATCCCCTCCTGCAGGAAGACAACGCCTTGAGGTCATCCGGCGAAGAGAGTCTGAATATCCTCTCTCAGGCAAAGGCAGAGAGAAGCGATAGCTTTGCTTTCGTGCTGGTGCCTCTGGAGAGGGTCAACGATTCGCAGATAATTCTCGATATCAGCCCCAGCTCCGCAGAGTATCTTCCGGGAGCGATCAGCATTCCCTACACCGAATTCTTGGGTCCAGGGGGAACGCTCAAATCCGTGTCCGAGATGGCGGCGGTTTTGGGCGAGGCAGGCATATCGCAGGATGACTCCGTACTCATTTACGGGGAATGCCAGCCCTGCGGCGGAGGCCCGTCCGCAGCAACTTATGTCTACTGGATAATGAAGTACCTGGGCCATGAGAATGTCTCACTGCTGGATGGGGGCATTGATGACTGGGTGGCAGCCTTGCAGCCCACGGCATCGGCGCCTGTATCTCTTCCTTCCCAAAGCTATGCTCCCACCATAAAGGCCGATCTTCTGGCCACCTATGAGTTCGTTCAGAGCGGCAATCCCCAGATCATAGATGCCAGATCTGCGGCAGAGTATGAAGCGGGATCAATACCGGGCAGCTTCAATATTCCTTATGACCTGATTTTAGACGGAAAGAGGATCAAGGATGAAGCGGCCTTAGAGCAGCTATTCTCATCTCTGGAAAAGGATAGGCCAGTGGTAGTTTACACCAATACCGGTGTCAAGGCAAGCATGATCTGGCTCGCCCTGGATCTCCTGGGATATGATGCCAGAATTTACACCTGGCAGGATTGGCAGGCCAAATTGCCTCATTTGAACCTCGATCTGCAGGAGGCATCCGCCAGGCCCAATCCGGCGAAGATTGGAGATGCGGTGCAGATAACCGCTGTCTTCGAGAAGGAGAACCAGAGCACCAATGAGACCGTTCTGACCATCAAAGGCTGCGCAACATGCGGATTCGGCTCGCCGCAGGGGTATGCCGACTTGAGCAGCAATGGGGGAGTGGTGAGGATAGGCTCCTCATCCCAGACGCAAAAAAGCGCGGCGGACAGCAGCTTTTCCGTATCCGCTCTGATAAAGAGCCCGTCCGGAGATACCGTATCCAAGGTTATAATGAAGCGCATCAAATCCACGGGAGACGAGTTCGCAGGGATTTGGAATGCGAATGTTGCCGCCGGAATCTACGGGGTCGATATTGTGGCGGCGTTGGGCGAAATCACCGAAACCTTCCCGGATGCCCTTGAGATTGAGATTGCAAACACCAGCAAATATAAGAATATTGGAAATGATTAATTGGAGTTAAGCGTGAACTCCAGATCATTTGCCTATTTTATCTTACTGGCCGGTCTGCTTAGCTGTGCCGCTGCTTTTCCCGTGCAAGATGCACTGGAAAATAACAAGGCCAGCATCTGGTTTGCGAAGGAATACGAGAACTACTTCAAATCCAATACGGATGACGGAAAGCCGCCGGTCATTTACGGGGTGAGCATAAGCCCCGCGGCCCTGAAGATCGGCGCTCCCCGAAGCGAGATCAACGCCTTTGTCCATGATGCCGTTGGCCTGGATATGGTCTATGCCGACATCGCCAGTCGCATGAACCTAATGCTGGATCTGAATCAGGACGGCAGATATACAGGATATTGCGGCTCCAACCTGCCGCCCGGAACCTACAGGGTTGCCATTATTGCCATCGACAAATCCGGCAATGCGGCAAAAGACGAATCGGCAACCCTCACCATTCGCGACCCCAATGACCTCAACAGCAACGGAATCGAGGACAGCCTGGAAAAACAGGGCAAAAAAGATCTGAAGGTGATCGTCCTTCACGACGGCAATCTGAGCGATGTTGCTCCATCCGAAGATCGCCTGCATATCCTTCCGGCAAGCGCCTTGACGGTATCAGGAGATAAGCTGGAGAAGATTGCCAGAACGGATGGAGTCAAAGGCATCTACAGGGACCAGAAGCTGAAGGTTTTGGCGCTGCCCGAAAAAAGCAGCATTGGGCAGTCATCCCTTCCCCTTTCCATCGATGATCCCAGGAAGAAGAATCCGGGCTATACGGGAAAGGGAGTGACTGTGGCTCTGATTGACACCGGAGCCGATGAGCAACACGAGGCTCTGGCAGGAAAAATTGTGGCCTTCAAGGATTTCGTGAACAATCAGAGCGCGCCCTATGATGATAACGGGCATGGCACCCATTGCGCCAGCCTCGTGGCCGGGGAGAAGGGCATGGGCGTGGCACCGGGAGCCGGGCTGGTCATGATAAAGGTTATGGACAGGGATGGGGCATGCTATCTCTCCGATGCCCTCAAAGCACTGGACTGGTGCCTGGAGAACAAAGATCGCTACGGGATTAGGGTCGTGTCCTTTTCCGTGGGCGGCGAGGGCCCTTCCGACGGCTCATCCCTGCTGGATGACGCCTGCGACAGGATGGTGAAAGAGGGACTGGTTATGTGCGTGGCCGCGGGAAACTCAGGTCCCGCCGCCTCATCCATTGTAGTTCCCGGCGATGCCGAGAACGTAATAACCGTGGGCGCTGTGGACGGCTCCGGCACGATCTTTGAGTTATCTTCGCGCGGGCCGACGGCCAAAGGCGATACCAAGCCCGATCTGGTCACCCTGGGTGTGGATGTGGTCTCCGCCCTGGCGGGATCAAAGGACGGCAAGAGCTCGCTAAGCGGCACCTCCATGGCCGTTCCCCAGGTCTCAGGGGCGGCGGCGCTGCTGCTGGAGGCCCGGCCTGATCTAAAACCACCAGATGTGAAGAGGGTGCTGCTCAAGACCGCAGATGACCTGGGCCCGTCGGGGCTGGATAACATCTACGGCTACGGGGCCCTTAATCTGACCGGTGCCCTGCAGAGCGTTGCCGGCGTAGGTCTGCCCTCCCCCGTTCTGGGAGAGATCGTGCTTAACAAAGACGATGCTGCTGCGGGCGAGCCGGTTATGATCGAGGCGAATGCCTTGGGCGACATCAGGACCATAAACGCCAACATCATCGGGCCGGACAGAAACCTGGAGATCCCCATGGACGACTTCGACGGCAATGGCATCTATTCCGCCCGCTGGGAGACAAGCTTCTGGAGCCCGGGCGACTACCAGGTAAAGGTTGACATGCTGGGAAAATTCGGGGAGGTGGACTATAGGGCGGTCCCTTTCCATCTGCGGGAGAAGAAATGAGGCTGGTATGTCTTTAGCCTGGCAGGAGATCTCCCGGTTCGGCAAGAAAGCAGTCGTGTCCGGCCTGACCAACTCCAGGTTCGGAAATATCAGCCTCCTGGAGGGAGAGAAGATCTTCATCACCTGCACAGGCAGCATGCTGGACGAGCTGGATCAAAATCAGGTGATAGAGGTTGATTTACGCGGTCCCTGCCCGCAGGATTGCATAGCCAGCAGCGAGACCTGCGTTCACCGGGCGGTCTATCAGGGCACCGCCAATGGGGCCATCATTCACACCCATTCCCCTTATGCTGTGGCATTATCTCTTCTGGAGAGAAAGGAAGTAGTGCCGCTGGATGGAGAAGGCATCATCTTTTTAGGAGTCCTGCCCGTCGTGGAGGGCCACTTTGGAACGGATGAGCTGGCCAGGGCAGCATCCCTGGCTCTGCGAAATCACAAGGCATGTATTGCTCGCGGCCATGGCGTATTTGCCGCCGGCCAGAATTTAAGGGATGCATATACTGCGGCCTGCATGGCTGAGCATAGCGCTCAGGTAAGATATCTGGTAAAAGCCTATCCGGGCGGGACCGGATTTTGAAATTATGGGATAAAAAAAAGAATTCCGCTCTTGCCTCTCAGGGAAAAATTTATATCTTTGCCACAACTCCTGTGAATAGAGCGGGTAATTCTAGTTTTTGAAATCCACACTGAACCCCCACTCTCCTACCCGCTCATTTTAAATTTTAAGAGATTAAAGATCTCGCATGTATTCCTCACTAGAGATTGGAAGGGTCATGGGCATACCTGTGCGGCTGCACTGGACCTTTCTCTTTATCATACTTTTTGTTGCCTGGAACTTTGCTTCTTTCAGCCAGGAGGCGGCAGGCGGCATCTATGGGTTCGGCGGCATTGAGCCGGCCAGCCTGCGCTGGGCCTATTCTCTCTTCTTTGCCATTTTGCTCTTCGCCTGTGTAGCCCTGCATGAGCTGGGCCATTCCTATATCGCCCACAAGAACGGCATCGGCATAAAGAGCATAACCCTCTACTTCTTCGGTGGTGTGGCTGCCATGGAGGAGATCCCCCGAAATCCCCGCCTGGAGCTGCAGATGGCCTTTGCCGGGCCGGCCGTGAGCGGCGTGGTAGGACTCTTTGCCGTATATCTGGCCGGGCCGGCAGCAGCGGTCGCAGGTGCAGGCCATCCCCTGGCCATTATGCTCTGGAACCTGGGGGTCATGAACCTCATACTCATGGCCTTCAATCTGCTGCCCGCCTTTCCCATGGACGGGGGCCGTCTCTTGCGAGCCTGGTTTGCGTTTCGCATGCCTTATGCAAAGGCCACCCGGAGGGCTGCAGATATCGGAAAGTTCTTCGCGACACTGATGTTTCTGCTGGGCCTGTTCTCTTTGAATTTCATGCTCCTCTTTGTGGCGTTCTTTGTTTATGTGGGCGCATCCGAGGAGGAGAAGGCCACGGAGATAAGCGTCAGCCTGGAGGGCATCCGGGTCAAGGACATCATGTCCTCACAGGTGCGCACCATTCCTCCCGATATGACTATGCAGGAGCTGAAAGAGCTGATGTTTCAGGAGAAGCACAGAGGCTATCCGGTTCTCTCGGAGGGGGCATTGCAGGGAATTGTCACCCTGACCGATCTGCAGAAAGTCCCGGAAGCGGAGCGCGCCATGACCCGCGTGGCCCAGGTGATGGCAAGAGAGTTATATTTGATTGCCCCTCTGGATGAGGCATCGACTGCCATGAAGAAGATGAATGATATGCAAATTCGCCGACTGCCTGTGATGGATGAGGGCCGATTGGTGGGCATCATCTCCAGGGAGGACCTGGTCAGGGCTATTGAGCTGTGCTCAGAGCGGGACATCAAGAGGTAATCAATTTGGAGAATACAACGGAAAAGATGAAAGAAGATAGAGCGCCCCCCTGTGAGCTGGTGGAGCCGGAAGCTGAGAGCGCAGGCACAAAGCCCCACGAGATAATCATAGTGGGAACGGCGCACGTCTCGGAAAAAAGCGTCCAGGAAGTGGTCAGCAAAATAGAGGAGATAAGGCCCGATATCGTGGCGGTGGAGCTTTGTCCGGCTCGCTTCAGGGCTCTTACCGGCCAGGAGGAGGATAAGGAAATCAAGATCAGCGAGCTTCTGAGCGGCGGAAGGCTCTATTTCTTCCTGGTGCAGTGGTTCCTGGCCTACATCCAGAAAAAGATCGGCGATGAGATGGGCGTCAAACCGGGCTCGGAGATGCTGGCAGCCATCGAGGCGGCCAGACGAGCGGGCGCGCGAGTGGCTCTGGTAGATAGGGACATAGGCATTACCATTCAGCGCTTCTGGTCGGCGATGGGATTTTTCGATAAGATCAGGCTGGTCGGATCCCTGATACCTGCGGCTTTTGGCAGGGGAGATGATGAGATTGATATCGACAGCATCACCCAGGCGGATATCGTCTCCCAGATGATCTCGGAGTTTCGCAAGATCTCCCCGGGCGCCGCGAACGTGCTGGTGGATGAGCGCGACGCCTTCCTGGCTCGAAATCTGGTTATGCTCTCCAAACAGGGCCGGGTGCTGGCCGTAGTAGGTGCGGGCCATAGAGAGGGCATAACCAGGCACCTGGAACATCCTGAAGATATTCCCGCCCTGGCGGCTTTGAATGAGAAGCCGGGCAAAAAAATCACCGCTGCCAAGATATTAGGAGCCGTGGTGAGCCTGCTCATCCTGGCCACCATTGCTCTGGTGCTTCTCATGGCCCAGTCCAGCGAGATCATCTTCCAGGCCTTTGTCATCTGGTTCGTGACCACAGGAGGACTGTCTGCACTGGGCGTTGTCCTGGCCAGGGGCCACCCATTCTCTGCGATCACGGCGCTGCTGGTGGCCTGGATGACGACGCTCAATCCATTCCTGGCAGCGGGCTGGTTTGCGGGAATGGTGGAGGCCAGAAAGCTTAAGCCGACCATGGCCGACCTGAAGGGTCTGGGTCAGGCCGACAGCTTTAAGCAGATGATGGACAACCGCCTTTTCAAGGTCATCCTGGTAGCAGCGCTCTCCAATCTGGGTGCCATGGCCGGCGTCTTTTTAGGAGGCATTCTCATCTGGCAGATGCTGGGACTGGAAAATATGAAAGAGTTGATCTCAGAAGTCATAAATAATTTAATCTCAAGTTTGATTAATCATTTCTAAATGCTCTATTTTTTTTAACTCAAATTGAGTTTGACCATTTTTTAAGGAAGAATTGACCAAATCCGCATTCAGCTTGAAACCACGGCAATTCCCGCATTCTTGATCTTATTCTTGCGAGCAACATTAAGCAGAAAAGGCGTCAAGCTCTCCACCATTGGGGAGGCGGCCAGGGGACCGGCCTTTAGCGGCCGCAGGCTCTTTATCTCGCCGGCCAGCTCTGCCGTGATATCTATGGCCTCAGCTTCATCGCTACAGATAAAAGCATCACCCTTCATTACCCGCTCTCTATCCTGCAAGGCTGCCGCGCAGATGGTATGAAAGGCTGAGACCACTCTCACGCCCTCGGGGAGCAGCGACCTCGCCAGCATGGCTGCGCTTCCCTCTGCAGGGGGATTGAATTGGAAGAACCTGCCGTTGTAGATCATGGGCACCACGGGAGAGATGACGATCTGGCTCTGGTAGAAATCTCTCAGATCTCCGGTAACCGAAGTCAGATGCTCAAAGGGCACGCAGAGCACTACAACATCAGCCTCGGCAACGGCGCCGGCGTTGTCCATTCCCCTCACATTGGCCGCTTCCATCTGCATTATCGCGGCCGCGCTCTCCCTGGCTTTATCCTCATTTCGTGAGCCGATGATGATCTCATGCTTTTGCCCCCAGCGCACGGCAAATCCCGTGCCGATATCGCCGGTTCCGCCAACGAGAGCAATTTTCATGTCTCAGGCATTAATCCAACTATTATTTTACAGTTTTGTGCCGGGAAGCAACTTTTGCAGGAGAACGGACAGGATCACGAAGATAAGGACACCCAGGCTTAAGCTCTTGATTATTCCGATTCGATTGACTCCCAGGAGAACGATTGAGACATAGCAGAGCCAGGGTGGTGTGAATATCAGAAGGCCGCGTGCATACTCTTCCACCGTATCGCTGCCCCCTTCCGCATAGATGAGCAGAAAGCCAAGGATTGTGAGCAAGGGCAGGGTGGTGATGAAGGCGGAGAGCGTACCCCGCCCCACGCTGGCCAGGTAAGCTGTAAGAGCCGTCACCGTCCCGCCCAGGAGGAAGTATATCACCAGCCGCAGATCCGAGCCTGCTAAATAGGCGAGATAAGATGTCAATTGCATTATAAAACCTGACAAGACTGTAATAAGGGATGGCACGAGATGCGAAAGGGAGTAGCAATGAAGGGGGTAATAAACGTCACCTCGTGCCGCGAATTCCTGCATTATCCTATCATAATGCAGCTATCACTATTAGGTCTCTTCTCCTTTATTAAGTTTTAGGTTGAAAAAACAGATCTGACTTTTATAAATTATTAAAAAATCATGCAGGCCTGATGGCCGCCTCCACCTCCGCCATGCAGGCATCCGTCTTGATGGCCAGTCCCCAAAAATGAGTGCGGGAGGCCTGCCGTCCGCCCTGTCTCAGCCTTTCCATGACCCCGTCTATCTTGCCGGGCGTGATATGCAGCCTCTCGCAGATACTATGATGATCATAGTACATGGGCACATCTATCTCCTGCGCGCATGCCATCAGAAGCCGCTCGGCTCTGGTGCTTAATTTCCTGCAGGCCAGGGCTTTCATAATCACCTGCGGCTCATGTATTGCTCCCAGCCAGAGAGGTCCGGCTAAAGCTGTCTTGCCAAGGCAGTGGCGGCAAATCCCGCCGGGCGCGGGCCCCTCCAGGAGGATAAAGCTGCCGCAGCCCGGGCAGTGCTCGACATAGCCCATTTTTTCCAGGCATCTATCGGCAGCCTTCGCCCCCTTTACAACGCGAAGATAAGTTCTCACATAGTGGTCGGTAACGTGGGTCAGCATGGGCTGCATGCCCTTATCGCGGCGGGCCAGTTCCCGGGCGGCAAGACCGAGAAGAACCCTGGCCCCCATCTCCCGGTGATAGCCCGTGCGCAGGGGAACTGCCATATACTTCCGAATGCCGCTCATAAGATGGGCCCCGCAGAGTGGTGCCGTATCGGTGGCTGTGATGAATAGATAGGAGAGCGCAGACCGGCTGGCTGCGGAAAGATAAGGCGAGGGCGAGCCGAAGGGGTCCAGGTCCACCGCCTGAAAGTGCTGCTCATGCAGGAGAACGTTGGCGCTCTTGCAGGAGATGGTGCAGGCCAGGGCATTTCGGGCCACGTTTTTCTCGATGAGCCGGCAAGCCTGGGGGCTGATATCGTTGAGGGTCACGCACTTTGCGCCCGCCTCCCTGGCCACGCGCATGCCGCGAATGCCGCTGGCGGAGAGGGCATCCAGATACTCGGAGAGGCCCAGGCTCTCTGCCATGACCACGCCTATATCCCGGTTGAGAAGCATCTTGGGATTGTAGAAGGCGCCCTCTGTCTCGAAGGTGATGGCGCCTTCCGTTATGAGATTCATCTCTGTCCAGAACGCCTGGAGGTGGATATAATCCTTGCTGGAGCCTAAAACGTATTCTCCTTTTGGAAAGGAGGCGAGCTGGCATCAAATGATTGCGAGTCCGACCATTTAGGAGGCGAGCTGGGGGTGCGGCGGGAGATAACCACAATGCCGTTCTGCATACTGGCCGTGGGAAACTCATCATCAGCCGGCGGATATGTGGCATATTTCATGACCTCGCCCTTCAGCGCCGCCATATCCAAACTCGCCTGGCGGTAAGGGCGGATGAGAGGACAGTAGTCAAAAGAGTGAGACTCGGGCCCCGGCAGAGGATAAGGCTGATCGCCTATGCCGTCTGCATTCTCATCTTTGCCGCGATAGTCATTATAATAGTTGCCCGTGCTGGTATTCCAGATATTGAGGCTGATATTCTCATAGGCATTGATATCATTTTGATAGAAATTGTTGCCGAAGATGAGGTTATTCCTGTTCTCATTGAGCCTTATGCCATGCTTATTGTCCGAGGCGTTGTTGCCGTAGACGGCATTGAACTTGCAGCCCTTTGAGACCTCCAGGCCGTTGAAGTTGCCTTTTGCCGTGTTATTGACCAGCAGGTTGTAGCTGCTGTTCTCCTGCAGGCTGATGCCGATGCCAAAGCCCGTCACAATCTCGCTTCGGCTGTTGTCCTCGGCCACATTCTCGGTTATGTTGTTGTAGTTGGACCAGGAGGTCACCAGGATTCCGTAATAATTATGATCGGCCCGGTTTCGTCTCACCTGGTTATGAGACGCATTCCAGAGAGAGAGCCCAAAGGTGTTCATGGAGAGGATATTATCCTGAATAACGCCGTCTGTCGTCTCTTTGAGCAGGATGCCGGCGTTGCTGTTATCTGTAATGCTGTTGTTGTCCAGAATCACTTCGGAGGACTTTTCGATATCAAGCCCGTATTTTTTGCAGTTGGTTATGCGGCAGCCTGTGACCCTTGCCCTTTCGCTTTGCAGAATCGATCCGCCCGTGTCGCAGCTGTCAATCGTCGTATTCTGTATGAGCAGACCCTTGACATTATCTGCAAAAACGGCCACCTGGGCTCCGAAGATGCTGCAATTTATGAGGGAAAAGCCGTCGCCTCTCACAGCTATGGCCGAATTGGGATCATCGAAGCGGGACCCTGCAGCTGCCTCCGGATTTTGCATATAGTAATTGAACTTGGCATTGGTGTCCTTTCCCACGCCCAGGATGCGAAATCCAGAGATGGTAACGTCATAACTGTTTACTTTTATGGCAGGCCTGGCAATGGCGGCGGTAAGAACGGGGCTGCCCTGTCCCACAATGGTAAGAGGCCGGTCTACCACGAAGCTGCCGACATCTCCCGGACCTACTATTATCGTGTCTCCTGCGTTTGCGGAGTCTATGGCCGTCTGAACATCCGGACCCGACTGGATAACGCTTGCACAGGCGAGATCAAATGGCATGAAAATTAATAGAGCAAGAGCTATAAGCGCGATAATAGCGGTCTTGCCTGCGCCGGAAGACATGATGCCGGAAAATTCAGTGTCTGAAGTGGCGCATGCCCGTGAAGACCATGGCCATGCCGTGCTCATTGGCTGCATCTATCACCTCTGCATCGCGAATGGAACCGCCGGGATGAATTACCGCCACAGCTCCCGCCTGAAAGGTCTGATCCAGGCCGTCCCGGAAGGGGAAGAATGAATCGGTGGCCGCTACCGTTCCTTTCGTGGACAGCCCGTGCTCTTCCGCTTTTTCCGCGCCAAAGCGCGCCGAATCCACCCTGCTCACCTGGCCCGATCCGATGCCGATGGTCTGGTTTTCTGTGGTATAGACCAGGGCATTGGACTTGACATACTTGGAAACCTTCCAGGCAAATCGAAGGGCAAGGCTCTCCCTATCGGTAGGAGCCCTCCTGGTTACTACCCTCCATTCCTTGAGATCGCCTGTATCATAATCTTGCAGCATCATGCCGCCGAAGATGCTTCTCTGATAATAGCCCTGATAGAGTTCGTCCTTCCTGGCCAGCAGATCTCCTATGTCCAGGATTCTTCGATTGGGCTTCTTCTCGGTGAGAAGCAACAGGGCCTCGGGCTCAAATCCCGGGGCGAGCAGCACCTCGACAAAGCTGTCGCCGATGCTGCGAGCCGTGTCCAGGTCCACCGGCCGGTTGAATCCTATGACGCCGCCAAAAGCGGATTTAGGATCGGTGGCAAAAGAGAGACGATAGGCCTTCGCAAGGCTGCTCCCATAGGCCACGCCGCAAGGATTGGCGTGCTTTACAATGACGGAGAGGGGCTTTTCTGCTGGGACGCCGTCATACTCCGAGAGGTCGATCAGCATCTCCAGTACGGTCTCCGCATCGACCATATTGTTGTAGGACATCTCCCGTCCGTTCAGCTTCCTGGCCCTATGCAGGCCCAGGCCGTCTGGCTTGCTGTAGAGTGCAGCCTTCTGATGCCAGTTCTCTCCGTAGCGCAGATCCTGCACCTTCTCATAGGCCGCGCCGGCATATCTGGGCATGCCATTGCCGGCTTGCAGGGCAGCCAGCCTCTGCAAGTCGCTTTGCAGACATCTGTAGAGAGCATATGCCTCCAGGTTATTTCTGGTCTCTAAAGAGAGGCCGCCCGTCTGCCTGATCTCTTCCAGAACCGAGGTGCAATCGGAACCGTCCAATAAAACAGCGCACTCATCAGCCAGTGCCTGGCGAATTCGCACAGAGCCGACGAAACTCTTTTCATAATCGGGATCGCATATCAAAAGGCAATGCTTTCCACCGTCCTCGCCGGAGTAGCGGTCGCTGATGGGCAGGCCAAGCTGCTCCAAGCCGGGAAGACGGGAACCTGCCACCTGAGCCTGACCAGCCAGGACGACGACTTGCTTGATCTTCATCGAACCTCTCTTCTTTCATCGCAGGCTCTATTTTAACTTTTTGCCAAAACGCTTCCTGCATGGGGGATTCTCCTGCTATGGCTTTCAAACTTTTTTTATAGGACTTAAGAAAATGTGGAAAAAGAATAAGACGGCTGCATGATTTAGCTAAAGGCAAGCTTTAAGCAACCAGCACGCCTCTTTTGGGGATAATGGACATTTGCCAGGCTGTCAAGCCTCATCCCCGGGGCTGCGTTATCTGTTTTGAGGTGGTGCCCGGCTCCTCCCGGCTGGCCGTCCCCTGCGGCTTCAATCCCTGGCGAAGTGCCCTGCAGGCCCATCTGACTGAGGAGCCGTCGCGAGGGAGGGCCAACCGCCAGCTCACCGAGGAGCTGGCAGGGCTGCTCGGCATCCCCGGGCAGAAGGTGGAGGTCATGAGCGGCCAGAAGAGCGCCAGAAAGCTTCTCCTGGTAAAAGGCATGAGCAGGGATGAGGCCGTCTGTGCATTGGAAAAGAAGATGAGATGAGAATCATGGCGCGGGGAAGGGAAGTGCAGGAGAGCCGTCCCAAAGGGACATATGATCTGGAGGCATTGGAGGAGCTGATCGCTTCCCTTCTGGAGGCCTCCGGTCAGGGTGCCGCCGTCATCGTTGAAGGAATGCGAGACGAGCAGGCTTTGCGCTCTTTAGGCCTTTCCGGGCCGGTGATCATGGCTTCGCGGCGGTCGGCCCTGGACCTGGCTGAGGACGCAGCCAGAAGCTTCTCGCAGATCATACTTCTTACCGACTGGGATGGCAAAGGCGATGAGATGTGCAGGATGATCGAACGCCATCTGCGCTCCCTGGGCGCACGCCCCGACGCCGATCTGCGAAGCCGCCTCAAGAAGCTGGTCAAAAAAGAGATAAAGGATGTGGAAAGCCTCAGCCGCTACACAGAAAGGATGAGGGGGCAATATGGTCCTTAGGATAGCTGTTACCGGTCCGCCCGGCATCGGCAAATCCACGGTAGTGGCCGGTGTTGTGCAAAAGATGGCCGCCGCTCCAGGCGGGCGTGTGGGCGGAGTGCTGGCCCGCGATAAACGCTACAAAGACCGGCGCATCGGCTTTGAGCTGCTGGATCTGGCCAGCGGGACGGTTGGCGTGCTGGCCGATGAGACGGGCAGCGGCCCGCAACTGGGAAAGTATCGCGTCCATCCGGAAGACCTGGACGGCATCGGCGCTGCGGCGGTGGAAAATGCCCTGAAGTGCGATCTGATAGTGGTGGACGAGGTGGGCCCCATGGAGCTTTCCAGCCGCAAATTCGTCTCGGCGGTGGAGATGGCAATTGCCTCCAGTAAGCCCATGCTGGTGGTGCTGCATGAATGGTCCAATCACCGCCTGGCCAAGAAGATCAGAAGCACATTTCAGGTGATAGCAGTAAGCCGGGAGAATCGCGACTCTCTGGTCGAGGAGATCGCCAGGGCCCTCAAGGCCAGGAGATAGACTCCTTTCTTTCAATCCAGCCCCAGTTCCCTGGCCCGGCCATTAGCCTGCTCTGCCTCTTCGTCGCGATGCAGCGACCGGTAGGCCACCTCCAGGTTCTTCCAGGCGGTAGCATACTCCGGCTCGATCTCTATCGCCTTTCTGAAACAGCGTACCGCTTCTTCCTGCCTGGCCAAGACTCCTAAGGCCACTCCCTTGTTGTTCCAGGCATAGATATCGAAGGGATCGATCATGAGCGCCTCCTCATAGCTCTCGATGGCCTCCTCATGCCTGTGCAGATTGTCCAGAGCCGCGCCCCGGTTGTTCCAGGCCCTTCTGCCGTCTGCCCCCTGTGGACTGAGCTGTATGGCCCGGGCATAGCTTTCCACTGCCCTTTCGTACTGCCCCAGACGGTGCAGAGCAAAGCCTCTCACAATCCAGGTCCGGGCATTGTATGGATCAATGGCAAGGGATTTCTCGCAGGATGCCGCTGCCCTCTCATTCTCATCTATCTGGCAGCAGGCCGCGCCGTGCGCTCTCCAGGCACCGGCATGCTTTGCATCCAAAGCAAGCGCTTTTTCCAGGGCAGCTGCCGCCTCCTCATACCGGCCCAGCCTGCGCAGGGCTGTGCCTTTTCTGTACCATTGGGCAAAATCCTGGGGCTCATCCCCTTCCAGCTTCTCCCAGGCCAGCACAGCCCCCTCATAGTCTCCCTGGGCATAGAGGCACTCCGCCCTCCCTGTTTCATCTTCTGGCATATTATTCCCGGACTGCAAAGCTCTTTATCTGCAATACTATCTTGCGGCAGGTTTAAACTTATAGCGGTGCAGTTCGAGTGTGCGATGAAACCATGCTTCTGTATTGACTCATATAGTAAAGTATATATTATACATATTACTAAACTAATAGTAAATGTCTAGGGGAGTAGTTAGGAAGGGGTACGATGAAACCACAGCGGTCCGAGATATTAGGCCGAATGGTAAGGTTCCTCAATCTGGACACGGATGGTCTGCGGCGAGTAGTTCTTGAGTCGATAGTCGAGGCTCGAGAGTTTACGGTAGCCACTCTTCATGAAAGCGTGAGCAGGCGGATTGACGTCTCCAGAAAGGTGGTGGCCTCCATGATCGGCTATATTTGTTCACGTCTGGGGATATTGCACGTCAACAAGAAGTCTTATCGTGCGCCAAAGAGCTATATTTTAAGGGATGAATATGCAGATATAGCCAGAGCAGTACTGTCTGCCTTATGATCAATGTGAAGAGGGCACCCCGGACCGCCACAACGCTCAAGGTCCGCTCTAAATCGGAGTACGCCATAAGCCGCAGCCGCGATCCATACAATGAGCTTATGCTCAGGCTTTTTCAGGAGGAGGCAACGGCAGCGCGCGGTCAAAAATTCCTGGCAATGGTGGAGGAACGGCAGAAGAGCGGAGACCCATTGAAGACGGCAGAATGGGAGAAGCTACTGGTGGAGTTGAATGTCAGCCGATCTGCCTTTTACGCCATGAGAAACAAGCTGCTGGGGGCAGGCCTGATTTCCAACAAAGGTGGCGAATACCGGCTCTCCGGGATGTTCAGCCGCGATCTGATGGACATGGCCCGCTGGTGGTGGACGGCAGTTCTGGGCAACAACCTGGAGAACCTATAAGCAGGCTTTTAATTCTTCGATCTGCTTCTCTATGGTCTCCACCACTTTAACATTCTCCATAAACTCCAGGCTACCCTGACAGAAGGGGCAGACAAAGTTGGCCTCACTTGCCTCGTCGAAGATGAACCTGGCACAGCCCTCGGTGCAGGCATAGAAGATATTCTCCTTCTCATAGGCCAGCCGCTCATCTAATTTGCGCATCAGCCTTTTGGCCTCCGATTCCAGAGCCTTTTCAAAGTTCTCAGGACATAGTTGCCACAGATAAGTCAGCCAGCCAGAATCGGGATCGCGCTTGCGCCGGTATATGGCCAGCCGATGCTCGTAAAGCAGGTAAAGAGTTCGTCTTACGGTATTCAGGCTGATCCCGGTAAGCTCTGCCAGCTTCTCGTCCGTGATCTCTTCGCCGGGTATGCATTCCACAATGCGTAGACCCTCTTCCCCTACAAGCTTGTTGAGATATGCTCTATGGATAGACTCTTCGATGACCGTCAATGAATCACTACCTGGATGTAAGCTAATACTATTATCGACCTTCAGAACGTATGATTCTTATTGGCCCCTGAATTCGCCTTTGATTTATATTAGGCATTCCTTCTATATATCCTCATCGTGATAATTTTTTCTGGTAAGTGATTTAACTATATAGAGAACAATCTCCTCTTGAGCATCTCCTAATAGTATTAGTATAATTAACTGATTTATAAATTATTGAGTTAATAGACGGATGCATCAGAATAGATCAAAAACTTGAAGATAAAAATATAATAAAACTAATTTCATTAAGTGCCGATCTTGCCGGCCAGGCTCAGCTTGATTCCACCTCTCCCAGGAGGGCCTTGAGCTTTTGTATGGATTGCAGAGCCTGGTTGGCCTCGTTGAGCTTTTCCTGCTCGTAGTAGTGAAGTATATCCTCAATAGGAGCTTTAAGGCGGTACACCTTCATAGGCCGGCCTGTGCCGTCGCTCCTGCCCATTTTCTCCTCCACCCAGTTGTTCTTGCGAAGCGTCCTGAGGGCAATGCTCACCTCAGGCTGGCGCAGGTCGGAACCTCTTTCAATCTCCCGGGATGTTGCCTCAGTGCCGCTGGCCAGATAGGCGATCATGTTGGAGACCTTTCTCGGCACACCCAGGCTTTTCAGCGTCTCTACCACTTCGATATCTTTCTCGTCAAATCTCATTACGAATGATTCCTTCATTGTTATCTTCTCCCTTATTTTGCTCCCTTGTAATAAATGAAGTACGTTATGATATAAATAGTTTATTTATGTCAAAAAAATTTTTACTATTATTACTACATACAGCAAACTCGTTAAAAATAAATAACTTTGTAAAAATTTGAATTATCTTCTTCTTATCTTCTCGATAAATTGTCTCTTCTTCACCACAGCATTCATGGCTGCCCGGTCTACCCCCGCCGTCATCTCCGCCACATCTCTCCTTGCATCCTGCCCCACCGCCTTTTTTATGGGCGTGTAGGCAGCTTCCCGAAATCGCGGGGCGAAGTCGGTCTCAATGCCCCCCATGTGCAGCATTGCCCCCTCGCCAGCCTCCACCGTGCCGATCTCATCCACAGCCACGCCGGCCCGGCGAATGGTCCGGGCGATCTCATCCGACTCCTCGCGGGGAGCGATGATGAGCAGGGCATCGATGGATACGCCCAGATAATCGATTTGCAGCGAGTCGAGCATCTCCAGGACCCTGGCATTGACCAGGCGGCGCATCTTCTCCTCCTCAAAGACCAGCTTTACCCCGGCGGTATAGGAGATCTCCTTGGCATCGCCGCGAATGCCTCCGTTGGTCACATCGGTCATGGCGTGAATGGTCAAATCCTCTTTGAGCAGGGCCTTTGCCGCCTCCAGGAATTTGATATTGAGGGTCTCTTCCACCACCTCATGCCGGCCATAGTAAAGGGCAGCCGAGCATACCGTCCCCCCTCCCGCCCCCTCGCTCATCAGGATTACATCACCAGGACGGGCGCTCTTTCTGGGCGTGAGCCTATCTGAGACGCCTACCGCTCCCACGCATCCGGTGAGCCGGTCGCCGATGACCATATCTCCGCCGATGCGAAGAGTACTTCCGGTGATGAGAGGAACGCCGATCAGCTCCGAGACGGTGGCGATGCCGGCGATGTGGTCGAAGAGCTTGGAGACATCCCCGTCGTCGGCCAGATGAACGTCGGAGAGCAGAGCTACGGGCCGGGCACCCATGACATAAACATCGCGAAGCGCTGCGCGAGTCACATGAAAGCCGGCCAGGAATGGATAGTCGCTGAGGCGGGAGTGCATGCCGTCTACGGTGACGGTTATGTACTTGCCGCCGGCACTGACCACGCCCGAGTCGTCCAGCTGGCGGGAGTCCACCACGGCATCGGTGCGTCCAATGACCTCGGCGATCTTGGTGTGCGTATAAAAATCGCCTGAGCCTCGCGAGCCCACTCCATAGTCGCCCATGGAGACGCCCACGCTCTCTCGCGAGAAGACCTCGCCGCGGGGATAGAGCGTTGCTGCCGCCTCCTCCAGCACCGCCCCGGCCAGGATGGAGGCTTTATCCTCGGGTATTCTCTTTACCTCTCTGATCAGTGAGATGAGTTTGGACTTGATCTCCGGGTCCTTTCGCGACAGACCCCTCTTGGCAAAACCTTCCAGATCCATGGAAGGCCACTTGTCCTGCCCCTAGAAAAGATCATCTCCTGGCAAAGAGCCGCTCTAGCTGGCTCTGATCTACCGTCACAGTCACCGGCCTTCCATGCGGACAGGTGAGAGGATTGTCGCACTCATAAAGATCATCAACCAGCTTTTTCATCTCGGTGTAGGTCAGCTCTTTTCCCGATTTTATGGAGCCCTTGCAGGCCAATAGCTTGAGGATCTCATCCCGGTTTGTGGAACCGGCCCTGACCTTTCCCGAGGTGAACAGGTCTCTTAAAATGTCGTGCACCGCCTCGGCGCTCTCCAGCCTGCGTCCCAGCGCCGGAACGGCTCTCACGCTGTAGCTGTTTCCGCCAAAGGGCGAGAGCTCAAAGCCGATGTCCTGCAGCGTCTCCTGCCAGGAGGCCATCATGATCCTCTCGCTGGGTGAGAGATCGATGGAGAGGGGCACCGCCAGCTCCTGGCGGATATTCTTATTCTGGTAGCGCTCCTGCAGCATCTCAAAGCGTATGCGCTCGGCGGCGGCGTGCTGGTCTATGAGCACCAATCCATTCTCGCCCTCCGCCACGATATAGAGCCTCTTGATCTGGCCCAGGATCTTCAGCCTGGGGCGCTGCAGCGCGGCCGAAGAAGGCTCCTCGACCGGCCCCTCCGCCTGCGGCCCGAGGGGCAGAGTGCTCTGCTGGCAGCTTTGCGCAAGAACTGCCGGCGCGCTTGAAGCGGATAACTCTCCAGACTCGCTCCGCCCCGCTTCCTGCATCTGCCCCTTCTGCGAGGCTGACCTGGCATGCTCCTGCAAAGCACTTGCCGCCGCGCTGGTGAGAGCCGAGGCGATCTCCTCCTCATGCAAGAGGCGGATCTCTCTCTTGGCGGGGTGGACATTGACGTCCACCTGCTCCGGGCTGATCTGCAGGGAGATGACGGCCGCCGGGCTTTTTCCCTGAGGAATGATATTTCGGTAGGCTTCGCGCAGGGCAGAGGAGAGAGCCCGGGAATTGATGGCCCTGCCATTGACAAAGATGAATATCCTGTCTGCGCTGCTGCGGGCAGCCAGCGGGCCACCGATGAGGCCGGAGAGGCTCCAGCCCCGGCCCTGCGCCTGCAGGCCGGTCATGCCCTTCAAGGTCTTCAGGCCGAAGAGGCGCAAGAGCACATCATCCCAGCTTGGCGACCTTATCGACTTGAAGATGGTGCGCTTGCCGGAAAAGAGCTCAAAGGAGATGTCATGGTGGATGATGGCCATCTCGGTGACGACATCCGCGATATGCACCGCTTCCGCCTCCACCCCCAACAGGTGCTTTCTTCGGGCAGGAACATTGTAGAAGAGGTCGCGCACGGTGATGGTGGTGCCCACCGGCGAGCCGATCTCCTTCGTCTCTCCAATCTTGCCGTCCTCCATGCGAAGAAAGCTTCCGGAGATAGAGCCCCTGGTCTTGGTTTTCACCTCTACGCTTGCACAGACGCTGGCGATGCTGGCCAGGGCCTCGCCCCGAAAGCCCAGGGTAGAGATGCTCTCCAGGTCCCCGGCCCCGCGGATCTTGGAAGTGGCATGCTTCTGAAAGGCGAGGGGCAGATCCTGGGGATCTATGCCGCAGCCGTCATCGGTCACCCGGATGAAGCCCTTTCCGCCTTCGCCTATCTCAATCAGCACCTTGCCGGCTCCGGCGTCGATGGAGTTTTCCACCAGCTCCTTGACCACGGAGGCAGGCCGCTCGATGACCTCCCCGGCGGCGATCTTGTTTATGGTATCAGCATCCAGAAGTCTAATCCCGGCCATCGCTCTCCTCCTGCCTGCCCGCCGGCCTCTCCTCCACGTTTGCCTCCCAGTCGCTTGCGGTATTCGGCCAGACGGCCCAGCGCCTGGAGCGGCGTCAGGGAATCTATATCCAGCTCCCGGATCTCCTGCAGGATGGGATCATCCTTCTGGGGCTGCAGTATGCTTCCCGCGTCTTTTCCATTCCCTGAGGGAGAATCAAAGAATATGAGCTGAGTGTAGCGGGAGGATTTCCTGGGCTTTTTATTTCCGGAGAGGGGCTCGATCACCGCCTCTTTTTCTATCTCCTTTAGAATCTGGTCCGCTCGCCTCGTCACCGCCTCGGGAACGCCGGCCAGGCGGGCCACATGCACGCCGTAGCTCTTGTCCGTGGCACCGGGCACCACGGTTCGCAGGAAGGTGATGGTCCCTTTCTCCTCTTTGACGGCGATGCTGTAGTTCTTCACGCCCGGCAGCACGCCCTCCAGTTGCGTCAGCTGGTGGTAATGGGTGGCAAAGATGGAGCGGCATTTGATGCTGCTGTGCAGGAATTCAGAGATGGCCCAGGCCAGGGAGAGGCCGTCGAAGGTGCTGGTGCCCCGGCCCACCTCGTCCAGCAGCACCAGGCTGTCCTTGCCGGCAGCGGCAAGGATGGCGGAAATCTCCGTCATCTCCACCATGAAGGTGCTCTGGCCGGCGGATAGATCATCGTAAGCTCCCACCCGGGTGAAGACGCGATCCACCAGGGAGAGAGAGGCATAGGCCGCCGGCACAAAGGACCCGGCCTGGGCCATGATCACACAGAGGGCTATCTGGCGCATGAAGGTGGATTTTCCTGCCATGTTGGGGCCGGTGAGGATGAGAAGCCGGTTATGATCATTGTCCAGGAGAACATCATTGGGCACAAATGCGCCTCGCATGGCCCGGTCCAGGACAGGGTGCCTGGCGGCGCGAAGAAACAGCTTTCCCTCGCTGTTGAACTCGGGCCTCACCAGGCCGCTTTCCGCAGCTGCCACGGCCAGGGCGAGCAGCACATCCGTTTCCGCTAAGGCCGCGGCCCTCTCCTGGACAGCTTTGGCCTGGGCAGCCACCTTGCCCTGCACGCCGGCAAAGATCTCCTGCTCCAGGGAGACGGACCTCTCCTGGGCGGATAGAATCTGCGATTCCATCTCCTTCAGCTCGGGAGTGATGAAGCGTTCGGCGTTGGCCAGCGTCTGCTTCCTGATAAAGTGCTCGGGCACCAGATGCAGGTTGGCCCGGGAGACCTCCAGATAATAGCCGAAGACGTTGTTGTAAGAGATCTTGAGGGATTTGATGCCGCTCTTCTCCCGCTCCGAGCCTTCCAGGCGGGCTATCCAGCCCCGGCCGTCCCGCAGCAGGGAGCGAAGCTGGTCGATCTCCTCAGCAAAGCCGTCTTTGATCACGCCGCCGTCCCGCAGGTGGGTGGGCGGATCTTCCACTATCGATCTTTGCAGGAGGCTGACAATATCCTGGCAGGGGCCCAGCCGGCCTCGCAGCTCGACCAGATAGGGAGAGCGGGCGTCCTCCAGGATCTTCTGCAGACCGGGCAGCCTCTCCAGGGTGCTCTGCAGCACCACCAGCTCTTTGGGACCGGCACAGCCGCAGGAGACCCGGCTCATCAGCCTCTCCAGATCGCAGACGCCCTTGAGCTGCACGGCCAGGCTTTCGCGCAGCACCGAATTGCTGTTCAGCTCCTCCACAGCGGAGAGCCTTCTGGAGATGGCCTCCAGGGAGAGAAGCGGCATCTGGATCCAGCGGGCCAGGGTGCGAGCGCCCATGGGCGTGCGGGTTTTTCCCAGGAACTCCAGCAGCGTTCCCCGCCGGGTTCGGTCCCTGATGTTTCTCAGGATCTCAAGATTTCGCAGGGTGACCTCATCTAAAACCATGAACTCTGAGGCGCAATAATATCGAACTTCATGCAGATGCCCCAGGGCGTCGAAGTGAGCGGTGTGCAGATAGGAGAGAATGGCTCCGCAGGCGCGGGCACATAGGCCCTTATCCTCCAGCTGCAGCCTTTCTGCCCAGCCCTCTCCATAGCGGCTCTCCAGGGCAGCGGCAGCGCTGCTGGCGGAAAAGAAGGCCTCCTCCATAATCTGCAAGCGCGTGCCCTCCCAGTTGAGGGGAAAAGGCGCAATGCACTCCGCCGGCCGGAACTTGGCCAGCTCGTAGGCCAGCCGCTCCGCTGCAATCTCGGTGGTGAGAAACTCGCCGGTGGAGACGTCCACCAGGGCCAGGCCCATCCTGCCCCCTTCCTCGACCACGCAGGCCAGAAAATTGTTGCTGGACTCATCGAGCATGGACGGCTCGATTATCGTGCCGGGCGTGACCACGCGGGTGATCCTCCCTTTTCACGAGCCCTTTGGCGGTCTTGGGGTCTTCCACCTGATCGCAGATGGCCACCTTATGCCCGGCCCGGATGAGCCTGGCCAGGTATGTCTCCAGGGCGTGATAGGGAACGCCCGCCAGGGGAATCTTGTTGCCCTCGTCATCCTTCTGCCGGGAGGTGAGGGTGATGTTCAGGTCGCGGGCGACGATGACCGCATCCTCGGCAAAGGTCTCGTAAAAGTCGCCAACCCGAAATAGCAGCAAGGCATCCGGGTACTGCTTCTTTTCCCGGTAATACTGCTCCATGAGGGGAGAGAGCTTGGACATGATCCGCTTATGCTCTGGACTTTGTTCTCATATCGCTTTCGGTGCACGCCCGCCTTCTTTCTGCTCCTTTGTCTCTAACGATTGGATTTGACGAATTGGTATTATCAGTGGCTAACGACATTCTACCACAGAGACGCATAGTTCACAGAGTACGAATAGAGCGACTAACCAACAAAAAGGAGAACCGTAGTAACCTCAGGTTAGCCACTGGAAATAGCGAAGAGCTTTTAAAAAATTTTAATGCCGGTCTCCCGGCACTTGAATTACTCAAAACCTATGCCGTCTTCTGGCCCTCGGCGCTTCCCGTCCAGGAATCGCCGCTGGTGGAAAATGCCAGGTATTCTCCTGCTGCCCAGTCTTCACTCAGATCGAGATTGAGCTTATAGAGGCTGATGGGATTCATGGTGACGACATTCAGGTCCAAAGTTGCACCGGTAACGGCTCCCGATACCGCCACATCCTGCGTGTTATTGCCTTCTTTGATCTTGCCGGCTCCAAAGACATCATTTCCTTTCTGGAAGAGCGATAGGACCAGATCCCTCTTCACGCTGTCGTTCAGGGTAAAGTACCAGCTTCCGCCGCCGCTGTCACTGCCGGCTGAACGGGAGGCAGCTCCGTATCTGTGGATGCGGCTGTGCTCTCGGCAGGTGTCTTCGCAGTCTCTTCTGCTGCAGTACTGTCTGCTGCCTCTTCGCTAGCAGACTCCGCTTGCGTTCTGGATTCCTTGGCGCTGTCGCCTCCACCGGTGAGAGTGCTGGGCATGGTCCAGTCCAGGGATGATTTATTCTTATCGAGCTCTCTTTGCTGTTGGGGTGTCGCTGCAAAGCCCATCGGATTCTTATATTCAGTTACTTCTCCTCCGCTTATAAGCTCTTCAGCGCTCAGGCCCTCTGCGTCCCAGTCAGCGCAAAAAGCTGCTGCCGCAAGGAAAGCAATGAATAGCAATGATGATAGTATCAGCGTTTTAAATCTCATGACATATCGACCTCTTAGGAATGGATATCAATCATTCGCTATGCCATGCAGTTTATTAGTTGATAAGCTTAATGGTTATACGACAAACAACGTTATCATTTGATTAAAAAAGATAATACAATAAAAATTAATTCGAATTTAAATCTGGTTGATCTTTCCCA
Source organism: Methanotrichaceae archaeon (assembly GCA_963844955.1). Classification (GTDB taxonomy): domain Archaea; phylum Halobacteriota; class Methanosarcinia; order Methanotrichales; family Methanotrichaceae; genus Methanothrix. Next base: position 52,480 of record CAWJQJ010000007.1, read on the forward strand.
TGGCGATTCCCTTCCAGGGCACATAGATGGTGCTGTAGCCATGATAATCGCCGGACAGGGATTTGCCGTTCATGGTGAGAGAGAGGCGAAAGAGCGTCAGGTCGTCGGTGAGGATATCCAGACTCAGCTTATTCCCGGAGACGGTCCCGGTGGCCGTGGCGCCCTGAACGCTGCTGCCTACGGTTAGGGTGCCCTTGCCGAATACGACATCATTGGACTGGCTCATCTGCAGGAGGGCGGCCCTCTCCAGATTGTCCAGCAGGCTCAGGCTCCAGCTGCTGATGGGGCTGAGCAGCCTCGCCTTGGACTGAGAGGACTGCTGGTCTGCAATGGAGCCGGGCAGAGCTTTTGTTATCACCGGGGTGGCATTGCCCTTCTGGTCTTGCGGGACCGGGCTTAAGATATCATCGCCCATGGTCTCTCTGATCTCCTGCGTTGCTGCCGCGCTGGGAGCAGGATTTAGCGGATCATCCTGGGCAAGAGCGCAAGCGGCCAGGAAAATGAGCATTAGCATGACTGCCGGATATTTTGTCCAATTCATATTTAGCCACTCCATTAATTTAGAATAATTAAGCGCTGCACTCGTTTTTTAGAACATAAACCTGACGGCCTGCCCGCCGGGCAAGAGAGAAATGCGAGAGAGAAGGCGTACGCGGCCAGGCTGACGGAAAAGGGGAAAAAGAGAGCCCCTATTCCGTGCTCGCCCTCTGCACCTCGATCTTCTCTCCATTCTTCATGCGCTTGATGATGCGCTTGGCCATCTCCGAGGACTTGGCCACCCGGATGTCTCCCCTCCGGCCCACCGTGGCCGTGAAGACCGGCTCCTCTCCCACAAAGACCTCCACCGATTCTCCGGCCATGCCCTCCAGCCAGATGATGAGGTGCTTGGAGGTTTCCTCAACCTTGGGAGCGGCCAGGCAGGGCTCGTCCTGGGTGCGCACGTCGATATGCAGCCCCAGGTTCTTCTCGATCTGATCGATGTTCTTGCCGGCTTTGCCTATCACTCTGGCCGCCTCATCCTGGGGGACATGGATGACAGCCGACGAGTCGGTGAGCATCTCCACCTGGAAGGGGCCTCGCACATGGTGCGATAATTCCTTCTCGATCTCGCGACTGGCCAGCTTCCAGGACGGCTTCTTGCCCTCCTTGGATACGGGCATGACCACGATCTGCTCGCCGTAGGTGTACAATTCATGTTCGGCAAGGCCCGTCTCGAAGTCCTTGACCACGATTACCGGCCGGGCCAGGTCTGCTTCCACCATGCCCGAGGGAACCTTGACCACAAACTCCACATCCAGGATCTTGGTGACCTCACCCTTCTCGATGAAGACCACCGTGTCCACCACCTGGGGAATCATGCCCATCTCCACCCGGCCGAGAAGGCGCTGCAGGGCATCGATGGCCTTGTTGGCATGCACCACACCGATCATGCCCACCCCGGCCAGGCGCATGTCTGCGAAGACCTGGAAATCGCGCGTCTTTCTGACCTCATCGTAGATGGTATAATCCGGCCTGACCAGCAGCAAAATATCAGCCGAAGCCTCCATGCTGCCTTCCAGCGGCCCGTACTGGGTGATCTCCTGGGGAACCTGCAGATCGCGAGGCGACTCCAGGGTCTTGACCACATAGCTGCAGCTCAAAAGGTACTCGGCAACTCCGGCGGCAAAGGTGGACTTGCCTGAGCCGGGCGGGCCGGCGATGAGAATGCCTCTCTGCCCCTCTTTCAGACGTGCCTTGAGCATAGTGCTGTGCCGGTAAGAGTCAAAGCTCACCCTGGCCACGGGCCGCACTGCGGTTATCTCCAGGCCGTCTGAGAAGGGAGGCTTGGCTATGGCGATCCTCATGGGCCCGATCTGAATTACCGCGGCGCCAATCTTCTCCATCTCGATGTAGCCTTGCGGATCCGCCTTGGCCCGCTCATAGATCTCCCTTGAGAGGTCTCTCAGCTCTCTTTCGGATAGCGGCCGCTCTCCCAGCCGGACCAGGGCAAAATCTCCCACCCGGCCGCGTTTGGCCATGGGGATGGCGCCCTCCTTGAGATGCACGGAAAGCGTATCCTCGGTGAAGTACTTCTCCAGGGATAAGGGCTTGATAGGCTCGCGCTGGGGGCGGACGTACTCCACGTCCAGGCCCATGGCCTCGGCCACCCGAGACTGAACCTGATCGCTGGTCAAGAAAGAAGCGCCAAGTTCCAGGGCTACATCCCGGATCATGGCATCTATCTCTCCTCCGCCGGCCAGCTTGATCTGGTCCAGATTGGGCCTGATGCCCACGTATTCCAGCTCGATCTTTCCGAGCTTGGCCAGCTCGGAGAGGCGTCTCAGCTCCTCCAGTCCTCGCAGACCGATCTCCCGCCCGTGATTGGCCTGTGCTTCCAGCTCGGCCACCACTGCTTCGGGCACCACGATCCTGCGGCCCTGCAGCTCTCCGGCTTTGATCTTGGCAGAGACCCTGCCATCTATTACCACACTGGTATCTGGCACTAACGGTTGCGCCATTGCTTAAAACATCCTTTATTCATCAATTATCATCTAAAGCTTAAATAATAAAGCTAGAGATATACTATATCCATCTTTCGCTTTTCCGCAATCCAATCCAGCACATAGTCAATGTCCAGCTGCCTTCTGGTCTGCAGACTGGATTGCACCACCATGATTGGATTGCCCTTCATAGCCTCGGATATCTTCTGGGAGGCCACTGCCTCAAAGCCTGGATCAAGGCGCCTCACGATATAGAGCTTTATATCGCTGCAGGCAAAGCCTTCACCGGTTCGATGTCCCAGTTCAATGCAGACCTTTCCCGGCGAGGACTGCAGCCTGAAGGCCACGCTATAGCTGGCAAATTTGCTTCGATCATAAAGCTTTCTCTCCTGAAAAGCAGGCCGCAGATCTTCCTCCATAATGGCTGTGCCCAAATTGATCAGATCCTGGGAAGCCTGGCAGGAGTGCTGCATGCAGCCGGCCAGCTTGGAGACCGCGAGGTTTTTTAAAGATGCCTCCCTGGCATGGCAGTATTCGCTGTTATCCACCGCCCAGAAATCCCGGCTCAAGGGAAACGAGGCCGATGCATAGTTATCGCAGCTTTTGCACTTCATGCTGACAACGATTTCCCTGGTCAGGAAAGGTGCAATGCCCTCTAAGACGGCCAGAGCATCTGCGACGCGAAAGTCCGCTGCCTCCCCAAGGTTCTTCTTGGCATCCCGGACCGCAAAGAGTATTTCGTTCTTGTTATCCATAGGCTATCCTTCATACGCCGGAGAATTGCCCGGCGGCATGAACTCTGATTAAGAAGAGCATCTTACATAAGAACTTGCCGCGGCTCCGAAAGAGATATATTTACTCATCACTTTTTCGCGGAGAAGAGTAGATCAGCCCGCAAGATATAGGAGGTCAGCCCTTGAAAGAAATACGCTTACATGGTCGTGGCGGCCAGGGATCTGTCACTGCTGCCGAAATAATAGCCGTTGCGGCTTTTGAGGACAAGAGGTTCTCTCAGGCATTTCCGGCCTTCGGAGTGGAACGGAGAGGTGCACCGGTAATGGCTTTTGCCAGAATTGCCGATAAAACCATCAGGATCAGAAGCCAGATCTATGAGCCGGATTATGTGATCGTGCAGGATGTATCCCTGCTCGATGTGGTGGATGTGGCGGGGGGACTAAAAGCCACCGGCAAGATAATAATAAACACCGACCGGCCAAAAGAGGCTCTCAAGCTCAATACAAAAGCCGAGGTCATCACCCTCGACGCCACCAAGATCGCTATGGATATCTTAAAAAGGCCTATTGTCAACACCACTATGCTCGGCGCGTTTTGCGGAGCCAGCAAAGAGGTGAGTCTGGAGAGCCTGAACAAAGCCATCTCCGAGCGCTTCAAAGGGGATCTGGGCAAAAAGAACTTGCTCGCCATCAAAACAGCCTACGAGAGGGTCTCTTAATGGGAATATTGGCAGGAAGATTGGTAGATCCGTGCAGCACACGCCTGACAAAGACCGGTGCCTGGCGGACGTTCGTGCCCGTAGTCGATCATGAAAAATGCATAAAATGCAGCCTCTGCGAGATCTACTGCCCTGAGGGCTGCATCCACCAGGAAGAAGGGCTTTTTGTCCCGGACCTGGATTACTGCAAAGGTTGCAGCGTGTGCGCGAACGAGTGCCCACGCATGGCGATTACAATGGTCTTGGAGGAGAAGTGATGAGCGAGAAGACTGCTAATATGAAAGTGGTGGAGGGCTCTTATGCCGTGGCCCACGCGGTCATGTGCTGCCGGCCGGATGTGATCTCGGCCTACCCCATAACGCCTCAGACCCACATCGTGGAGAACCTCTCCCAGATGGTGGCCGATGGTGAGCTTGACAGCGAATTTTTAACGGTGGATTCCGAGTTCTCAGCCCTGTCCGTTCTAGTCGGTGCCAGCGCGTGCGGTGCCAGAAGCTACTCCTCGACCACCAGCCAGGGCCTGGCCCTGATGTATGAGGTCCTGTACAACGTTTCCGGCATGAGAATGCCTGTGGTCATGAACGTAGCCAACCGGGCTATGGGCGCGCCGCTCAATATCTGGAACGACCAGCAGGATTCCATAGGCGCTCGCGATGTAGGATGGCTGCAAATCTATGTGGAGGACGTACAGGAAGCAGTGGATGCCACGCTGCAGGCCTACAAGATCGCGGAGGATGCGCAAATCCGCACGCCCATCATGGTCTGCATGGACGGATTCGTATTGACCCACGTCTACGAGCCGGTGGAGCTTCTGGACAAAGAGCTGGCCAGGGAGTTTCTGCCTGCCTACCAGCCGGCCGATATCCTGGACCCGGCCAATCCCAAGACCTTCGGAGCCTTCGCCGACCCCTCCACCTTCACGGAGTTTCGCTACCAGCAGTTCGAGGCCCAGCTAAAAGCCCTGGACAAGATCGAAAAGGTTGCTCGCGAGTTTGAGGAGACCTTTGGAAGATACTACGGTGGGCTCCTGGATGGCTACTTCCTGGATGACGCAGAGATAGTAATAGTCACCTTGGGTTCGGTCATAGGCACCATCAAAGATGCCATCGACGATATGCGGGCAGAAGGCAAGAAGGTCGGCCTGCTCAAGGTGCGATGCTACCGGCCCTTCCCGGTCCAGGCTCTGCGAAAAGCCCTGAAAGATGCAAGCGCAATTGCCGTTATTGAGAAGGACGTCGCCATCGGCGGCGAAGCCGGCCTGGTGACGGACCTCAAGGCCGCCTTTTACAACAGCAATATCAGAACGCCCATCATCGGCTTTGCTGCGGGCCTCGGCGGTCGCGATATCACAATCAAGGACATCAGAAAGATCGTGGCCAAAGCGGAAGCTGCGCGCCAGGGAATTGAGTCTGAGTTCGAGTTCCTGAATCTGAGGACGGAGATCCTTTAAGGAGGCAAAAGAAAATGGAAAAATCTTTGCTGGCACCAGGGCACAGGGCCTGCGCAGGATGCGCCATGCCCACTACCATCCGGCTGGTCCTGGACGCTGCTGGACCTAATACCATCGTGGTCTCGCCCACGGGCTGTCTGGAGGTTACAACCACTCCTTTCCCGGAGAGCGCCTGGTGTGTTCCCTGGCTTCACTCCTTATTCGAGAATGCCTCTGCCGTGGCATCCGGCGTGGAAGTCATGCTCAAACGCAAGGGCCTGGACACCAACCTGGTTGTGATCGGCGGAGATGGAAGCACCTTTGATATCGGTATGGGCTCCAACTCCGGCATGTTCGAGCGCGGCCATAAGATTCTCTATGTCTGCTATGACAATGAGGCCTACATGAATACGGGCGTGCAGAGAAGCGGCTCTACGCCCTTCTGCGCGCATACCACCACCACACCCTCAGGAAGCCAGAGCCAGGGCAACCCCCGGCCCAAAAAGGATATGCCGGCCATCGCCCTGGCCCACAGGGTTCCCTATGTGGCTACTGCCTCGGTTGCTTATCCTGTGGACCTGAGACGAAAGGTCAAGAAGGCCTTGCAGGCCAACGGGCCGTCCTATATTCAGGTCAATGCGCCCTGCATCACCGGCTGGACCTTTGATGCCGGCACCATGATCGAGCTGGCGCGCCTGGCTGTGGAGAGCGGGCTTTGGCCGCTCACCGAATATGAGAACGGAGAGCTGACGGGCGTAAAGAAGATACGCCGGCCAAAGCCGGTGCAGGAGTACCTCAAGCTGCAGGGCCGCTACAAGCACCTCTTCAAGAAGACGGAGTGCGCGGACATGCTGGCCAAGATTCAGGCCATGGCCGACGCGAATATCGCCAAGTACAAGCTGGTTGACTGAACATGTATGTGGGCCGAATAGTCGCAGTAGGCCGTAGCCAGGGAAGGAGCTTTGTCGCCTACAGAGTCTCCTCCCGCTCTTTTCCCAATCGCAGGGCCGAGGTGCGCGGCAAGAGCATTCTCGTCTCGCCCCGCGACATTGCAGACCTGGCCAGGAATCCTTACATCGCCTACAACTGCATCCGCGTCTGCGGCGATGCTGCGGTGGTAGCCAACGGCACCCAGGCGGATATGATCGCCGAGAGGATCGAGGACGGGCAAAAGCCCCTGGATGCCATCGCCATCAGCCTGGTGGCCTACGGCTATGAGAGGGACGAACTTGACACTCCGCGCATCGCAGGCGCAGTGCGGGGGGATCGAGCGTGGCTGGGCATTGCCAGGAGAGAAGAGCTTCGGGCCAAAGAGTTCAGGCTGGAGGATGGCATGGCTCTGATGGTCGCGACCTACGAGAAGACCGACTTCGAGGCGGCGGAAATAGGCGGCAGAAGCGCGAATGAGATCGCCCGAACGGGCGTTTGATCTGCCCCTGGAGAGGCCGGTCTGCGCCGCGGCGGCCCTGGCCCGGCCGGAGGAGCAAGGCAGCGGATACGATCTGGCTGTTTACAATCCGGAGTAGAGGAATATTATGGAGATAAATGGTGTTCAGATAGACGATACCTTTGCCGAAGGCTTTCCCATAAAGATGGCGAGGGTAATAGTAACCGCAATAACAGAGCGCTGGGCGCTGGAAGCAGCTCGAGAAGCCACGGGATTTGGCACATCCGTCATAGGGTGCCCGGCTGAGGCGGGCATAGAGTGCGTTTTAAGCGGAGATGAGACGCCGGACGGCCGGCCGGGGGTCAGTATCCTGATCTGCAACATGGGCTACAAGAACCTGGAGAACTCTCTGCTCTTCCGGCTGGGCCAGTGCATCCTGACCGCGCCCACGACAGCGGCTTTTTCCGGCATGCAGCAGGCAGAAAAGCAGTTTGATACCGGAAAGAAGCTCAGCTTCTTTGGAGACGGCTACCAAAAGCAGGCAGAAATGTTCGGCAGAAGCGTCTGGAAGATACCGCTCATGTCCGGAGACTTCATCGTGGAGCAAAGCTTCGGAGCGGTGGACGGAATTGCCGGAGGAAACTTCCTCATCCTGGCCCAGAACCAGGCAGCAGGCCTGATCGCAGCCGAGGCGGCAGTAAACGCCATCGGCAAGGTGAAGGGCACCATAACTCCCTTTCCGGGAGGCGTTGTGGCCAGCGGCTCCAAGGTGGGCTCCAAATACAAGTTCCTGAAAGCCTCCACCAACACAGCCTTCTGCGTCTCGCTACGCGAGGACGGAGTATGCACTCTGTCCGAGGATGTCTCAAGCGTCTTTGAGATCGTAATCAATGGTGTCGACAACCAGGCCATCCAGGCAGCCATGAAGGCGGGCATCAATGCCGCTTGCCATGTGCCCGGTGTCTTGAAGATCTCCGCCGCCAACTACGAAGGAAAGCTCGGCTCTCACCAGTTTCCGCTGCATGTGGTGCTGGAATAGAGTGGAGTTCGGATTT
>CAWJQJ010000008.1:0-47886 GCA_963844955.1 Methanotrichaceae archaeon
TAAAATGCCCGCCCCCGCCTGGCAGTACCACGAGCCCGACCACCCCGGCGCAAACTTCGACGCCGCTGCCGGCTCCTACGACCGCAATATGCAGAAGTTTCGAGACATTCAGAGCGAGATAGAAGAGATCCTGGGCTTTCTCGACTTGCAGCCCGATCAGGCCCTCCTGGAGATGGGAACCGGCACGGGAGAGTTCGCCCTGGCCGCAGCCTGCCGCTGCTCACGGGTTTACGCCGTCGATCTCTCTTTTGGAATGCTCGACTGTGCGGCAAAGAAGGCCCAGGCGCGCGGTATTGTGAACGTCGATTTCCTGCCGGGCGGCTTTCTCACCTACCGCCACCAGGGCCGGCCCTTGCAGGCCATCGTCAGCCAGATCGCCCTGCATCACCTGCCCGACTTCTGGAAGCAGATCGCTTTGCTTCGCATGGCAGGCATGCTTCGCGCAGGGGGAAAACTCTGCCTGAGGGACATTGTCTACTCCTTTGACCCCCGCGGCCATGAGAGAGCCATCAATGAGTTCATATCCGGGGCAGAGGAGCTGGCCGGCCACAGCTTCGCCGCAAGGATCATAGACCACATCAAGAAAGAGTACTCCACCATGGACTGGATCATGCGGGGCATGATCGAGAGGGCGGGATTTGAGATTACACAGGTGCAGCTTAAAGAAGGATTTTTTGGGCTTTATCTGTGCACGAAGATTTAAATATTTATTCTATAAAAATTATAAAAATGTGAGATCTAGCTGCACCCTCCGCAGCCCCCGCCTCCGCCCGAGGTCGAAGTGGTAGTGCCCCTCGATCCGGAGATGGGATACATGATGTTCTTGTATCCGGCCAGGTTCCGATTGACCCGATCCGTGGAATAGCTGGAAAGGTCAAGAACCTCTTTGCCTGAAGACGCATCAAGAGCCTGGGCGGGCTCAGCTGCAGCCGGGACAGCTATTGTGGAATTGCCGATTGTCGTGCTGTTCATCAGGGTGGCGTTTACCGTGCTGTTATTCATTGCGCTGTCCACTGCCGCCTGAGCCCCGGAAGATCCTCCCAGAGCCTGCACCGCGCCTCCGCTGGAGGCAGAGGATGCCAGCAGATTGAAGTCGCCAACGTAAGCTATCATGCCGCCGGGAGACCACTGGGCCAGAGCAGATCCGGCCAGGATAGCAAGCAAGACGGCGAAGGTTGCCGCATATTTTGCAGATAACATAATTATCGCTTCCTCCTCATAGGGAATAATTTCCATTCTAAAGCAGTAATAAAATAAGAGATATGTGCCCGCCAAGGGGCACATGACTTTAGCATTTGCGTCTGCTGCTTTACTTGGGTGGCCAGAAGTCCTTCATCCAGCCGATGATGCGTCCGGAGTCCTCTGGGCCGACCATGATCTTGGCCTTGCCTGCGAAGAGGTCCTCCAGCTCGCCTGAGAACTTGGCAGCCATGCCGGGCAGAACCATTGCCGGATACTTCTGACCGGCCCAGTTGAAGGCAGCCTCGTTGAAGGAATCCAGGATCTTGGTGGGGCTGAGCTGGCCGCCGGCCACGGAAGCCTGCACGCCGATGCCGTCGGTGTTGATGGCGATGATGTAGGCATCGATGCCGTTGGAGGCGATATCGGACTCCACGGTATAGTAGGTCAGGGCGAAGTTGGTGGTCAGGAAGACCGGGGACTCAGGCCCTGGCTTGCCAACCTTGTAGATGCCGGGCTTGACCTGCACAGGCGTTCTCGGGTCGGTGTAGATGTTGAAGCGCAGATGCATATCAGGCATCATGCTGTACGCCTCAAGGGAGTGCTTGATCATGATGGCTCCGCCACGGATGACGAATGCGGCGGTGAGCACTGACTCCCAGTAGGCGGCGCGAACCGGATCATCGGTGGTCAGCCAGGCGTTGATGGGCAGCACCATGACAGGATAGGCGATATCCCTCTGGGCCTCTTCCACAGAGGCTCTGCGCAGGTTGATGAAGTTGAGCAGGGTCTGCTGCAGCATCTTGCCGTTGGGGGCAGTGCCCGGATCCAGCACCAGATCGGTCAGGCCCATGCCGGCAAAGGTGACGGCCATGGACTTGAGGGCATCCAGATCGAAGGGCACGCTCAGGGTAACGGGCACCTTGTAATCAAAGGCGAGCTGAGCGACCTCCTTCCAGTTGTCCTTGTTGGCGGCGTAGATGAGGGGCTTCTCCTTGGCTGCGACCTCCAGTCCGGCCTTGAGAACGGCGGGATTGAAGGAGCAGAGGATGAGCGGGAAGCCGTTGCCATTGGCCAGGACCGTCTTGACGCAGGCCGCGAACTTGGCCGGGTCGTCAGAAACGGAACGTACCGCAATCATCTCTACGTTTTGCCACTTGCCGATGTAGAACTTGCGCCAGGTAGAGATCTTCTTGACGCGCTCTACCAGCTTGGCCTCTTCCATGTTGTCGGCTACATCGTAGGCAAATGGTGGCTTGTTGAAGAAGGTCATCTGGTGGCGGTACATGACGTCCTCGCCGCCAACCTTGACCTGCTTTTCTCCGACGCCAATGTATACCATTCTGAGCTCAGGAGCGACAATGCTCCTCAGAGTCTCAAGCTTCTTGGCGTACTTCTTCTCATCGATCAGTGGAGTGCACTCCTCTACCTTCCGGGTCCTGGCGATCAGACCAGCGGCATAGGCCATGCAGGTCTCCTCTCCGCACTTCTTACAGTTGGTCTGTGGAAGCTGCTTGTAAAGGTTAAGCGGGCTAGTTTCCTTCATGTTACTCACACCCCCATCTTGAGCCAGGCGGCAGTGTCAGGCGTCTTGGCCTCAATTCTTCCCATCAGGGACTGAGTGATCTCATGCACATAGGCTACAGCCGTCGGGTGCATCATCATGAAGATGTCCACACCGGCCATGGCCAGAGAGTATCCGGTCAGAATCTCCCAGATTGGGCCCCTGAGCATGCGGTCTCCCCAGTCGGAGTCGTCCTTGTTGGGTGAGCGGACCATCCAGGATTCTCTGACACCCCAGGCGTTGGTGGTGCCGGAGGACATGGGGAAGGTCAGCTCTTCGTCGCCCTTCAGAGCGCCGAGGCGAATTCTCTCCATGTTGGAGTAGGCGAAGTCCAGGCCGTAAGCCAGAGCCGCTGTTGTCGGGTCCATGACGATGGACTCGCGCGGAACGCCGGCGACCTTCATGAGCTTCCTATTTAGCTCCTTCTGAGAGTTGATCTCGAGCTGCGTCCAGGCCAGGCATACATGTCCGTTGTCCACACAGGCCTTGCCTATCTTCTCCCAATCCATATTCAGGTTGGCGGAGGCGATAAGAACGCGCTCGCCCTGGGCTACTTCTGCTGCCTTGGAGAGCACAATTGGGTCCTTGGTGGGGTTGCCGGATCCGCCGATACAGATTGGCACATCCACAGCCTGCAATACCTCCTCAACGGTCTTGACGGCATCCTGGGCAGAGGTGTCCTTGAGGAGCGGATCAGTGCTGATCAGGTGAACTGTAACCATGTCGGCGCCGAACTTCTTGACTGCCTTCTTGGCCCACTCGCCTGGGCTGTTGATGACATCCTCATAGTGCATCTTGACGGCCTTGGCCATGCCGATGGGCATGTCGAAGACGTCCATGGTGATCTTGGGGGCATGGGGCATGGCTGCATCCGGGAAGAAAGGCATAGCCTTCTCGCCGCCCAGCTTGACCACATGACCGCGGCTTCCGCCATCTGCCTTAGTAGCGCCCAGTGTGACCTCCTGGATGGTGTTCCTCCAGGTCTTGTCTACGCCGACGGCAAACTTGGCGCTGGCCAATGCAGATGCCACCTTGAAGGCGGGAACTGCAGCGGCAGCGGCAGCCAGATCCTTAGGAGCCGGAGAAATGGCCTGTGCTACAGCTACCGGCTGCAACAGATTCTCTACAGGATAGCCTACCGCCTTGGCGAAGTTCATGAGCTGCATGGCGATCTTGGCCGCCTCTTGTCCGAAATAGTATGCAAACAGGGGGCCTACGCCGCCTGCACCTGCATCTATTTCTATCTCTACATCGCCCTCGATCTTTAATCCCTCGAGGGATTGAACATTCATTTCTGCTAATGTCTTATTAAGGTCAGATAAAGAGATCTTCTCTGCCATTCAAATCACCCTCACAGGCCCAGTTTCCCGACGATCTGCGTCATTTCTTGTACTGCAGGCGATTCGTCGGGAAGGCCCATCAATGGATCTCCCACTAAATCGAATTTGGCTAAGCTTTCATCATAGGGGATAGTGCCGATAACCAACAGGCCGATGCCTTTAGCATTCTCAAGGACCTTATCCTTACTTCCCGCGGTGACCTTGTTCACGATCACATAAAGATCTTGATACTTCAGTTCGATCTCGCGGGCAGTGTCACGTATGCGCTCGCCCGTGGTAAGCCCTCTTCTGGACTCATCCGTTACCACGATAAGATCGTCAAGGTCGGGAATGGTCTTCCTGCTGAAATGCTCCAGGCCCGCCGGCGTGTCAATGATGATCAGATCGTAGTTGGCCGTGGTCTTATCCATAACGGCGCGCAGAAGATTGTTGACAAAACAGTAACATCCAGATCCTTCCGGCTTGCCCATTACCAGAAGATCATAGCCCTCCTCCTCCAAGAGAATCTCGAAGAGCTTGGCCTCAAGAAGCGCCTGCTTGTCAGTATCCGGTGAAGCTGTGAACCGGGACTGCTGCACGAACTCCCTCATGTCGCCAATGGTCTTTCCCGCCTTTACGCCCAGCGCATCGGCGAGATTGGCATCGGGATCAGCATCGATTGCAAGTATTCGGTATTTTTTTCCGGAATTCTTTACAAGGTGTCTAATGAGCATCGTGGTCACGGCTGTCTTGCCGGTGCCACCCTTACCGGTTACCGCTATTACTTTCCCCAATGTCTAGCCTTCCTTATTTTTTCGGTCTTATGACAACTTCCGCTACATGGATGGATGCGCCTCTGAGCTCAATGGTCATTCCACCCGATGATGCTGCTGGCATAGCGAAAGCCGGAGCTGCTGCGCCTGCTGCTGCCGCAGGTGCGGCCGCGGCTGGAGCTGCTTCTTTTTTCTTAAGCTTAAGCTGCATAATATCTCCCTCACTTTAAACTGGAACGATAGCACGCGCCTCGCAAAATCCGCCTCTCCCAAAAAAGGGAGAAGAAAGGCAGACTCTACTTGGCGAGTACTACCTTGTCTATGCTGATCTTGGCATCCTTCAGTATCAGCTTAATGCCGCCGGCGCTGCCGGACATGGAAAAAGCTGGTGCTGCTGCTGCGCCTGCTGCTGCAGCCGGTGCGGCTGCTGGAGCCGCGGCTGCCGGTGTTTTTGGCTTGAGTTTTAACTGCATAGATTTTTCACCCTCTTTGATATTTACTCATTCGCGAATTTTTAGCTCACTCGAGAACGCCATCAGCCTGCAGAGCCTCGACGACCTGCATGAACTGGCCTTCGGTCAGGGCAAGCTCGGACTTGACGGTATCGATGTTGATGTCTCCGCCAGTCTTCTCGATATAGGCCATGACCTTCTCCTTGATCTCGTCGGAGATATCCTCGAGCTTCCAGCCCTCGGTGATCTTCTTGTTGTCAACTTTCCTGGTGACGCCTTCGACAACGGGATGGTTGACCTTGAGCAGGAAGGCCTTGAGGGAGGCGATATCCTTGGCATCGTCCTCAGTGGCGATCTTGGCCATCATGTCCTCATCGATGCCTGCCTTTACTCTCTCCTTGAGGTTCTTGGACATCCAGACGATCCTTCTCCAGCCGCCGTCGGCCTGGAGGAACTTGGGGGAGAAGTAGTAGAGAATGCCCATGCCCAGGAAGCCCACTACCTGCTTGCCGCCGCCCGTCTGGCCGGCCATGGTGGAGAAGGGAAGGCCGTTGGGGGTTGCGCCCTTGAAGTCGCGGTCGGCCAGGCCGATACCGTCAACCTCAGGCATGTAGAAGCCGATGGTCTCGAAGCAGCCACACGAGGTGTGGGGTGCATCGAAGAACGTGTAGAGGAGCATCCTGCTGTATTCGCCGCCCGAGCGCTTTGCTGCCATCTCGTTGATGGCATCATACTCGCCGGAAACAGCGTCGGTTGCGGTTCCCTTGGGTATGGGGAACTGGGGGCCCTCTGGGTCCACCTTGGCAGCGGCGCGTCCATCGAACCAGGTGATAGCTCCGCATAGGGAGGGCCGGTCCGGGGTGACCACGCAGGCGCTGGTGGGAGCGAATGCCTGGCACAGTGTGCAGCCGTAGAAGACATCGACGTCCTCATCGTGCAGTCCCTTGGCGCGCTCGTCGCGGGTCTTGTAGACGGCCATGGCCTTGGCCAGCTCGGCCTTAACTTGGGCGGGATCGGTGACGATGGTGATCTCCATCTTCTCGATGAAGGGCATCTCGGCCTTGTACAGGTCGATGACGGGGGTAAAGATCTCCTTCCAGGAGGTGACACCCTTCTTTTGCAGGCTCTTGCCGATCCTCATCCAGATATCATATCTCTGGTTGAGGTGCATGAGGCCGCTGATGTAGGAGAGCAGGGCGTGGTTGCGCCTCTCGATGATGGACTCCAGATCCTTCTCAATCTTCTCGCCGGCGACCTTGAAGATCATGCCGAAGGGAATGGTGGAGCCTTCCTTGACATCCTTGAGCTCGGGACCGATAACCGTGACCTTTCCATCTGCAACCTCATCCATGGATGCGGCCAGGGACAGCTCGAATCCGTCTGCCTTGGGTCCGCCCAGCTCTACCCATAGATCGTCCTTTCTGATTCTCTCGCCCTCATACATAGGGGATATATCCAACTTTATGTCTGCCATTAATACACCTCTTCTGTTTAATTAGATGAACTTTATTTCTTCATTGCTGCGATTACTTCGTCCACGGCGGCGTGATAGTCGTCCGGGGTGAAGGCCATGTTGCCAAAGGTCATATTGGCATTGACGTGGTAGTACCGGTCAACCGATATGCGCTTGATGTCCCGGTTGAAGTTCTTGAGCGTAGCGAACATGGCGTTGGCGAATTTGTAGAAGATGCCCATGAAGATTACGGCATCGTACTGGCCCTGTCCATCCAGGCCCTTCCAGTCGGGGAAGCGCAGGTAATTGGTCAGGGGGTGCAGTCCGATCTGATAGACGTTCTCCAGATAGCCTCTGTCCACAAAGCCCTTCACGGAATGCGCCGTGGCGGCGATGGGAATGCCCATCTTGCCCATCTCGATCATCTTATCGAACATGATGGGATCGTCAAAGAGCTCTGCTCCCACAACGAGCAGAGGCCTCTTGGCCTTCTTGATTATTGCGCCGATAACTTTTGGCATATAGGTTTTGGCCATCTCCGGCCCGGGAATCTGGGCCATCTCAAAGGGAATGGCGTTCTTGGTGGTATCAATGCCCTTCTTAACTTCTGCTGCCATTTTTATCTCCTCCTTTCCCTCACTTCTTAGCCCTTATCTTCCTGGGCAGGTTGGTCGGATCGAAGCTCACATCAGCAGGCCGCAGCGGTCCGGAGAGGATCTTCTTGGCCTTCCAGTCGATCTGCCAGCCAAACTTCGACTCGAGAGTCTTCATCATATCTTCCTTGTAGACCAGGGGCAGATCCTTGACGTCCCTGACAAAGACATGCCAGTCGTCGGGCAGCTTGCCAAAGTACTTCATGGAGATGTCGCAGTAGTGGGTTAATTTGATTCCTCTGCCGATGCTGTTATCGGAAGGCCGGAAGCAGAGCTTTGCCATCTCCAGCATGGCCTCTTCCTTGGTCTCGGCTATGTAGAGCATAGCCTCGGGTGCGGGCTCGATCTGCTGCATCTTGCCATCGCGGGCATCGATAACCATCCAGTCCTCGGGCTTGTCTGTCCTGCCTATGAAGGAGCGGCGGTACATGACGGAGTGGGGCTGAACGACTACGGGAATGCCCAGCCGGTTGCAGCCAGTAGCGATAGCTGCAGCCTTCTGAGAGTATGCTCCCCAGGCCACGCCGCAGGCGCCCACTTTGTTCAGGATGTAGTCGGCGATATCGTCGAAATTGCCCCTGTGGTTTCTGTGGGCGAATATGGTGGCTACCTTGATGGCAGCGTCGCCGATATTGGCGTTGGAGACGCATGAGCCGGTGTTGCAGATGTTCCTGCCATCGAAGCCGCCGGGATACTGCTCCCAGATGGTCTTGCCTTCGACATCAGTGTAGAGGGACATATCCATGGCCATGCATCCGGAGGTGACGACGATATAGCCGCGGTCTACGAACTCCTTGGCCATGTCGTAGCCTCTTTGGTGCCGTTGGGATAGTTGCTGCATCCGACCAGGGCGATGACTCCGGGGATGGTGCCGAGCACAATTGGCGCGCCTACAGACCTGATCTCAGTGTCGCGGGCGGGGCCGCGTCCCGATCTCATCTTGAACTTCTGGTCCTTGACAGCCTGGCGGTTGGCGTACTCGAATAGGTCGAGGATGTTTATGCCCTGCGGGCAGACCTGCTCGCACCTTCCGCAGCCGACGCAGATCTCATAGAAGTTGGAGAACTCCTGATTGCTGCCCTTAATCGCTTCGTCGATGAGCTTGCTGATTCTGATGTGCGGCGGGCAGACGAAGGCGCACTCGTTGCACTGGGTGCACTTCTTCGATTCCTTCCTTGAACTGTGCCTCTGTAATCAGGTTCTGAGCCTTGGCCTCAGCACGCTTGGGCTTGACAGCGATGGCGGTCTTGATGCCCACAATCCCTGCCTTGGCTGGATCGAGAATGGCAACGCCAGGAACCTTGAAGCTGACCAGATCCTCGACAATAGCATCAACGGGGTCATTGGTCCTGTCCTGCAGGCCGAGCATGATCTTGTCGGTGGTGGCAATGACCGGGATCTTGCGCTTCTGGGAGTCTGCCAGAACATCGCACCAGACGCACTGCTCGTCCACCATGACGCAGTCCATGACTCCGGAGCGGACCATCTTTCTCCACCAGCCGATAGCTCCAGCCACCTTCGGCCTTTTGCCTATGCCGGCTGGGACTTTTGCCTCGCCCTTGCCCAGGCCAATCCTGTTCAGGTCGTGAGCCGTGCAGCAAACTCCGCCGATGTCGACTTTGTCCCAGAGGCCGTTCTCTTCGGCATAGATCATGGCCTCCGCACCTGCTGCCAGGTTGTGGCCGTAGGCAATGAGAACGCCCTTGTTCTGGTCCATGGTGCCCATGCCGATCTCGATGATCGGGGCATCGGCAGCGCCGCGGGGCATGTTGTAGGCTACGACCTGCATTACATCGCAGATCTCCATGCCCAGCAGATCCAGCATGCCGGCATGCAGCGCCTTGGACTCGAAATCGATGATAAGCGCTCTCCTGGCCGGTGTGGGTGGCTGCCAGAAGCTGCACGACCTCTTCCTCAAGGTAGTCAAGGCCCTCATCGAAGTCCTTGAAGGACTTGGGCTTGGTGCCCATGATGGTCTGGTACAGGGGAGAGTCTACCAGAATCTCATCGCCCATGTCGTACTTCATGTCGCCGAACTTGTCCATGCACCAGTGATAGAGATGCCTGCCGTGGGCGGAGTGCGCGCAGCAGCCCATCAGGCAGGCAATCAGAACTATCTTGCCGCAGGCACCGGCCTGATCAATGCCGCAGGCGCCGCGCTTATTTCCTGTGAGGTCGCACGGGCCATAGGTACAAAGAGTGCATGTATCGTCCGCAGGTGCATACATGATCTTGTATCTGTTGGCGATTATATGATCCCAGTTTCTGAGCGTTGCCACGCCGGGCTTGGGGCAGGCACCCATCTCCTGGTCCCACTCCTCGGCCTCTTTAACGACAGCTCCGATGTTGATCTGGACATTCTTCATGTCCTCAACCGAAAAGCTGCCCTCTCTTGTTGCCATCGGAATCTTAGCCTCCTCTTCTTTGATATACGCCGCTTGAGTTCGCATAGAGTAGATAAAACACTTTCGGATACACATTAATATAAAAGTTTGAAGATCATTATAAGATCCATAGTAGTAATTTTATAAGAATATCCTTGCAAGAGTAGTGAACCGCCCCATCACGATCGTTAAGGCATGATTTTCTGCCCACAAGTTTGAAATGCCTTAATACGAGAAGGCAATCGAATTCATGATAAAACAGATACGGAAGAGCTTTGCCGGGGCCGCAGCATGCCAGCACGGCGGCAAAGTACACGAGGCGGCATCGATCCTGGGAGCCGAACCTCTGGACTTCTCAGCCAATATAAATCCTCTGGGCTCACCCCCACTGGAAAAGCTGGTTTTAGAAGAGCTAGGGAAAATTGGCCACTACCCGGACCCTGGCTACCTGGATTTCCGTCGCGCCGCAGGAAAATTTGTGAATGTGAGCATGGATTGCATCGTGCCGGGAAACGGCTCCTCGGAGCTGATCCGGCTCTTTGCAGAATGCTGCTTTGAGGAGGGCGACCTGGGACTTGTCCCCACTCCATCCTTCGGCGAGTACGCCAACCAGTCCCTTCTGGCCGGAGCGACGGTCAAGAGGGTGAAGATCGGCGCAGACGGGCTGCCGCTCCTGGAGGATGGCGACCTGGAGAAGGCCAAGCTGCTTTTCCTGTGCAATCCCAACAACCCCACGGGAAGGCTCCTCTCCAAGGGCCAGGTCATCGATCTGGCCGATAGATGCGAGAAGGCCGGGACATTCCTGCTGGTGGATGAGGCCTTCATCGAGCTCTCCCGGCCGGAGGAGAGCGTGGCGGCCCTGCGCGCCGCACAGGGAATACCTCTTCGTGATGAGGTCGCTTACCAAGTCCTTTGGCGTGCCGGGCCTGCGCCTGGGATTTGGGGTGACCAATGAGAAGCTGGCCGAAATTTTGAACCGGGCCAGAATTCCCTGGTCCATAGGCTCAATTGCTGCGGCTGCGGCTGCATATCTGCTGGGCCATGAGGAGCATTTAGAGAGGAGCCGCCAGGCCATAAAAGAGGAACTGGCATGGCTGGAGCCGGCCCTGCAGGGGCTGGGCCTTCGGCCTGAACCCAGCAGCGTCAACTTCATCCTGGTGAACATCGAGCCCTGCGGCCTGACCTCGGATGTCCTGGCAGAGAGGACCATGGCCCAGGGTGTGCTGGTGCGAGACTGCCAGTCCTTTGGCCTGGGCAAGAGCTACATCCGGGTGGCAGTGCGAGGTCGCAGCGAGAACATGCGTCTGATAGCAGCCCTGGAGAATGCCTGCCGATGCAGAGACTGAATTGCGAGAGATTTCCCTGCCACACTATCGATCAGGACTGCTCGCTCTGCTTCTGCCCCTTTTATCCCTGCCATGATGAACGAACTGGGGGACGGGAAAAAGAAGGCTCCTGGTGCTGCGAGTCCTGCCAGATCATTCACCGCCCCGAGGTGGCGGGATGGTCCTGGATGCGCTCATGAAGGGCGAGGCCGTTGCTGCCGTCTGGAAGAAGCTGGAGGCGCAAATTGCCATGGAGAGAAGAAGGAAATGATTGCAGAAAGCCTGGCCGTATTTCTCCTGGCGGTGGCTTATGACATACTCCTGGGCGAGATGCCGGCCAGAGTCCACCCGGTGGTCTGGATAGGGAAGATTCATCGCCTTTTTGCGTGCCAGGTGCCCGCCCAGCCGGGCCGCCGGAATTGCTCTGGCCATAATGGTAATAGCAGCAACCGTCCTTTGCGGCCACCTGGCGGTGCGGGCAGCCGGATTTGTGCCCTTCCTGCCCCTTTTCGTCTCCGCCTATCTGCTCAAGTCCACCTTCGCGATCAGATGTCTTCTGCAGGTCTCCCGCGATATCGGGCAGATGATAGATAGGGACATGGCAGGCCGCAAAGGCCATGCTCCCCGCCCTGGTGGGCCGCGATACGGCCTCGCTCTCCAAAAGCCAGGCCAGCTCGGCGGTGATAGAGTCGCTATCCGAGAACTATGTGGACTCCATTCTCTCGCCCATCTTCTACTATCTTCTCTTCGCGCCTCTCGGCCTGGGGCTGGAGGCGGCTTTAGCCTTCAAGGCCATCAGCACCATGGACTCCATGATCGGCTACAAGACCCGCGGCCTCAAAGAGATCGGCTTTGCCGGGAGCCCGGCTTGATGATCTGGCCAACTTCATCCCTGCCCGCCTCTCCATCATCCCCATCGCCCTGGCCCGGCCTGTCCGGGCCGGCGCGGCCATTCGCGCCGCCCTGCGCTACCATAAAGCCACCCCCAGCCCCAACTCCGGCTGGCCCATGGCCGCCTGTGCCGGTGCGCTCGATATCCGCCTGGAGAAGCCCGGCTACTATGTGCTTCTGGATGAGGGAGCGGAGCCGCAGACCTCGGATGTGCCGCGCGCTTTAGGCCTCATGCAGACGGCTATTGCCCTCACCCTTGCCTTCGCACTACTGATTCTGTTTTCCTGGCCGATAAAGGCATGATTCAAATTTCATTGTCCTGGAATTAGCATAATATTTATCCGATTCAAGAGAAGAGTGAATGCAAATGGAAACTATGGGAGATCTCCTGGAGAAGGTTCGCGAATTTTCATCGAGAAGCTTCACAAAAGAAGAGGCCCAAAAGCTCTTCGCCTGGAATGTTCGCGATATCGCCGTAAAAGCCACCGAGAACGATGAGAATTACATTTACATCACCTTCGAGAATGATTACACGCTTTTCATCAGGTATTTCCTCAACCTGGACCCGACCGAGACGCAGGATACCTGCGAGTTCACCCTGGGCCTGCATACGGATCTGCGCTCCCGCATCAGATACGACATACATTATGCCGGCTACATCCACGGCCAGGGATACATTCGGCTTCGCATCGCCGAAACCAAGAACAGAATGCAGCAGATGGTGCTGGAGGAATTCTATGTCCCGGCCTTGAAGAATGTCTACAAGCCCATCATCCTCAAGTTCAAGGGCTTTTACAGCCGCGACTTCTTCGGGGTGGAGGCCGAAAAGGCCAGCGGCGAGATATTTTATGCTCCGGTTCGCTACAGGAGCGAATATAAAGCCGCCAGCATCGGTGAGGTGATGGGGCGGCTGAGCGAGCTGGACCTGCTCCTCAAGGAGCCGCAGATCAGACATGCTCTGGCCGAGATCGATCTGCAGCTCAGCCTTCTGCCCTCCATGGTCTGGTCAGACCTTTAGGCGTTCCTGATGATATCGATGACGTTTCCGGATTCCTGCCGGACCGGCACCTCTTCACGGTTAGCCGCCTGGCAATCCGGGGAGGAAAACAGAACGCTATTGCAGAGATCAGGATGATCTGCCAGCATGCTCTGGCGCTGTGCCCTGGCCACCATCTCCTCAGCTCGCGCATAATCCTCCTGGGCCAGATAGAGGCCGGTCAGATCGCGGTATAAGGCCAGTACATCGTAATTCGCCCCCAGCCGGATCATGGCAGCCAGCGCTTTTTGCAGCTTGACCAGGGCGCGGGGGTAGTCCCTGACCTGCAATGCCAGCCTTCCCAGATTGGCTATGGCTCTTGCCTCCTCGTAGAGATTATCGATCAGGCGTGCCTGGGATAAAGCCATTTCAAAGCAGCTCTCTGCCTCGCGATAGCAGCCGGCCTTTTGATGAAGCTCCCCCTTAACGCTGCAAAGCTGGATATTGAGGGGCTGATAATCGGTGCGGGATATGAGCGTCTCCGCCCGGCTGAGATAGAACTCGGCCTGCGCCGTCCGCCCCTCCCGGACCGTGAACTGCGCCCTGGCCAGATAGGCCTCGCAAAGATCCGGCAAAGCCCCCAAATCCTCTTGCAGATGTATGGCATAATCAAAGTGCTCATCAGCCTCACCTGCCCGGCCCTCCAGGCCGAGTATTACGCCCAGATAGAGCCTGGCCTGGGCGATGCAGGGAGCGGCATCCAGGCCCTGAAAGATCTGCAGGGCTTCGCCAAAAAGCGTGCCTGCTCCCGCTAAATCGCCCCGGTCCTTATAAACCAGGGCCATATTGAAGAGGACCTGACCCTGATTGTAGATCTCCCCGGCGCAGGCAAAAAGCTCCAGGCTCTCCCGGTAGCAGGAGAGGGCAGACTGCCACTGGCAGCGGTCAGCCAGGCCTGCCGCCAGCGCCGCAAGCACCTCCGCCTGACCGGAGAGGTCGCCCTCTGCTTTCAGCTCGGAAAGCTGCTTATGATAATCATCGATATCGGCGAGCATATTGCCCCGGCCTGCCTTTATCATGTCGAGATTGGCCTGCATCTCGGCTGCGCCCTCCCTATCACCCAGGCGCTTTGATATCTCCAGGGCCCGCAAGAAGTGCTCTGCCGCCAGACTGCGCTCGCCTCTCCTGTGATAGAAGTTGCCCAGATTGCCCAGCACCTGGGCCGCTCCGACCGGATCCTCCAGCCTCTCGAAGAGATCCAGGCTCTCCTGGTAGCACTCCAAAGCCCGGGACCACTCACCCCTCTTGTAGTAGAGGCCGGCCATATTGCTCAAGACGGATGCCTGGCTTTTATCATCACCCACCCTGGCAAAGCCTTCCAGGCTCTGGCGGTAGCTCTCCAGAGCCGCCGTCCAGTCGCCGCGCCGGTAACAGATATTGGCCAGGTTGTTTTCGGCCACCGCCCTAAAATATTCGTCTCCCAGCCTCTCCAGTATGGCCAGGCTCTCCTGATAATTTTCCACTGCTCCATCCCACTGCCCCAGGTCGGCCATAAGATTTCCCCAGGAGCATAAGACGGAAGCCTCGGCTCTTCTGTCGCCCCATTCGCGAAGGGCAGGCAAAACCATAGAGTAGCTCGCCTGCGCCTCTTCGCCCATACCAAGCCGCAGTGAGACCTTTACCAGGCCGTCCAGAGCCATGGTGACGGCCGTGCCGTCCTGCCGCCCCATCTCCAGCAAGAGACAGTCCTGGAAATGCTGCAAAGCTTCCTTAAGATCTCCCCTCTCGGCCCTGATGCCGGCCAGGCCGAGGAGCGACATCCCCTCGCCTTTGAGGTCGCCGTTCTCCCGGAAGCCCTCCAGGCCATGCAGATACATCTCCTCCGCCCTATCCAGGTCGCCCTCCTGGAAGTAGACAGCAGCCAGATTGGCATAGGTTGTGGCCATGCCGTGCCGGTCGTTTTGAGCGCGCTTGGCATCCAGGCTCAGGTTGTAGCATAAGATGGCCTTGCTTCTGTCACCCCGATCACAGTGAAGATTGCCCAGATTGTTCTGGGCCAGAGAAATGCCATACAGATCCCCCAGATCCTCAAAGGCCCGGGCTGCCTTTTCAAAATAATCCAGGGCGCCTTCCCAGTCGCCTTTGAGCTGGGCGGTCAGGCCAAGGGAGAGCTTGATTCCGGCGGCTCCCAGCATGTCGCCCTGCTCATCTCTGGCGGCCAGGCTTCTCTGGAAATATTCCTCGGCGAGAGAGAACTCCCCTTTGCTCTGGTAGATCAGGGCCAAATTGGACTGTACCTGAGAGGAGCCCTGGCAATTGCCCTGTTCCCGGAAGATCTGCAAAGCGCGGCTGTAGCAGTCCAGGGCCTCCTCCAGCTCGCCTTGCAGATGGCATAAGCTTCCCATGTTGGATAGCGCCTCAGCCGCTGGCAAGCTTTTTCCGCTCTGCATAAATAGATCGATTGCCCTCTGAAAGCACTCTTTTCCCGGCCCGTATTCGCGCCGGTCAGCATAAATCAGCCCCAGACAGCTATATGCGCCTGCAACGGCGGCGGGATCATTTTGCTGCTCTCGAATCTCCAGGCACTGGCGGGAGCACTCTAAAGCCTCCTCCAGCCGGCCTTGACTGCGGTAATTGCCGGCAAGCAAAGTGAGCATATCGGCGGCGCTGCAAAGGTCGCCCTGGCTTAGCATGGCAAGACTGGCCTTCACCAGATGATCCCCCGCCCGGTCGGGGTCTCCCAAATCCAGGAAGCACTGTCCCAGGCGGCCGCGAGCACGGGCGGCCAGAGACGGATTTCCCTCTTCCAAAGCAGGCAGGCTCTTTTCATAATGGTCAACTGCCTCTTTGGGCCTGCCCTCCAGGAAAAAGAAGTCGGCCAGGCGGCAGCTCATCCCGGCCGCGCCGATCTCGTCCCCTCCCTCCTGCAGATGATGGCGGGCCCTTTCCAGGCAGCTTTGTACCCTATTTGCCGCCCCGCTGAGCTGATAGACGGATGCCAGAGCTGCCAGCGACGATGCCATGCCCTCCCGGTCCCGGGATTTCTCCCGCTCATTCAGGCTCTTTTGATAGCATTCCTCCGCCCGGGAAAGGTCGCCGCTTATCTGGTGCAGCTCTCCCAGGCAGAGAAGCGCATCGGCCCTACCGGACCTGTCATCGCCTTCGATCAGATGCAAGATACGGGAATAGCACTGCTCCGCTCTGCATAGATCGCCTCGCAGGCGGCTCGCTCTTCCCAAATCCGCCAGGACGGAGCAGATGAGAGGCCGGCTCCTTTCCTCATCAAGGGCCGCCAGGGCCATCTCATGGCACCGGCAGGCTCCATCCCAGTCTTCATCTTCACTGTATAGGCCGCCCAGAGAAGACCAGGCCTGCGACTGCCCCACATTGTCTCCCTGCGCCTGAGCCAGCGTTGCGCTCGTCTCAAAATACTCCCCGGCGGCACGGCGAAAGAAGAGGCTGGCTGCCAGCCGACCCAGATCAAACCAGGCAGCAGCGCGGCTCTTGTCTGAAAGATGATCGGCAAGCTCCGCGAGCTTTTTCTGCATCTGATCCTCATCTGAGGAGAGCATGGCCTTAATGAAGGAGGAGATAAGATCTGGCCCCTCCCGGGAGAGAATCCTGAGGCGCTCCGGCTCGTAGCCCCCTGGCCGGGATAGGATCTGGGCGAGGATGCCCAGAGAGGAGATGATGCGATCCTCAAGCAAATTATCAGCATTCGGTGAATGCGGGAGGAGGTTCATGCAGTAAATGTGCTCCGCACCCTTCTTAATTGGACGATCGGCATCAGACAACATCCATTACCCCACAAGCGCTAAAATATTCACCATTGACTTATTTCATCAGTATTACTAGTCCGTACTTATATAATCTCCTATTTCTTTAGGGAGTTAATTAGCATAACAAACAAAAGTTAATATTAATATAATATAAATTAAGAGAAGAATAAACCGCTCAATGTCCATAAAGGCGTTTATTAAAGGCAAAAGATATATTTAGATACATGAAACTGAATGGGCCATTGATTGCGAAACGTCTGAAATAGAACGGACGGGAGAGGACAGGATTGCTCATAAAAATGGCCGTGAAGCCGGAAGGCTACTTCAAGACCAGCTTCAAAGCACGCTGAGGACAGCCAATAACGCAGGCTCCGCATTGAATGCACTTGCCCGAGTCCGCCACTACCCTCCAATCCTCGACGCGGAATGTGCCCGTCGGGCAGATGGAGACACAGGCCCCGCAATGCACGCACTCATTCTCATCCCGGATGACGGGAATTTCCAGGGGCACGACCCTCACTCCCCGCCGCTCGAAGGCCTCCTTTACCTCCTGGCACTTGTCGGATGGCACCTCCAGGACAATCTCCCCGCTCACGGCATCGATGCTGGCTCTCTCGATGTTCACCAGAGCGCCGGTCTCCAGGATGACCGAGGCTATGAGGGGATGGCGCACAATGCCAGGAGCTACATGCAGCATGAATTTCATGTTCTATCGCCTCCGCGCCAGGAGCCGGGAGAGATGATTGCTGGTGATCATTCCTATCACCTTATTGTCTCTGTCTACCACCGGCATGGCCGAGATGCTGTGCGTATCAAAGGTGCGGGCCGCAAGTTCAATTGGCTCATCCTCTTTCACGGAATAGACCCGCCGGGTCATAATCTCTCCGATGCGGCTGGATTTGCCTCCTGCCACGGCCTTGGATATATCCCAGGTGGTGATGATGCCCATCAGCCGTCCATCCCGGGAGATCACCGGCAGATGATCGAAGCTGCCGCTCACAATCAGCCTGGCCGCCTCCTCCACCCCGATATCCTCCCGGACCACGACCACGTCCCGGCTCATGACATCACCAACGTTTGGCGACTCCTTGGTCTGCTTCATGGGCCGGGAGCTGCCCAGACGGGCCAGCGGCTCCACAGCCGAGCTGAGCAGAAACTCGCCCTTCTCAACCTGCTCCTTAAGCGTCCGGGCCACCTCTCTGGCCTCATAAAAGCTGGAGAGAGAGGAGGTAGTGACCTCTTTTCCGTTAAGCTCGATCATACCGGACTTGAGATCCTCGTAGCTCACCATCTTTAGCGAGGGCCGATCCCGGCGAGCAATGCCGTAGTCCATTACAGGAACGGTGATATCTCTGTCCCGCACGGCAGTGCTTTTGGCCAGCTTCTCATTAAGCATCGGTATGGGAATGCCTATCCCCAGATAGAGGCTGGGCCCGTACTTATGAAATGTCGCTGCCCGCAGAAAGCGGCTGCTCATCTTCTTCATGTCGCCTGTGACCATGAGGGTGGAGAAGTTATTCTGGGGGTTATGCTGCGTGCCCGGGCCCATGACGTAGCCCTGCGCCCCGGCCAGAAAGATGCGCGTGCCAATTCCAATGTATTCGGAATTGGGATCGTTGGAGAGGGGAGACAGAACGCCGGCCCCGCTGTAGTGAATATTGCCGAAGCGGGGAAGCAGTGTGCCCATATAGGTGTACATGGTGCGATCCGCGGAATTGGTGGCCGCGTTGTAGCGCTGATAAGCATTGCGCGGATTGACCATGATGGCCTGATTGAAGTCCTCCAGGCGCAGGCAGGTCTCCAGCTCCGTCTGCGGATAGCAGTCCGTGCCCGCGCCGAAGGCATCCACCTCTATCTGCTTTCCTGAAACGAGATCTTCCATGACATGAGCTCCGCCGTATTCTATGCCCCGGTCCTCGGAGGGCTGCGTCGCGCCCAGGAAGAGATCGACCGCGGCAACTCCGCCATAGGCTTCCACCTTATTAAGCAGGGCTCGGCTGATCTTTATGGGCGGGTCGCTATGGCCCAGATTGAGAAAAACTCCCGAGGAGCACATGGCTCCGAAGGTCCCAGTGGTTACTACATCCACCTCGCGCACGGCTCCGGCAGGGCCCAGCTCGTCCACAATGTCAGGCATCTCCTCTGCCGTTACGACGCGGGCGCTCCCGTCGCGAATGCGTTCGTTGATCTCCGATAACGACTTCTCTTGCACGATTTTCTCAAAAGTCGGCAATCCGATAAAAACTTATTGGCTTTTCCCGGTCCAACAACGTTATCTGCCTTAACCATGAAGTGGGCCCCGGAGATGCCACCGATGACCGGCAAGAGAATCGTCCTCACCAGCGATGCCACCATGATGAGCAGCTATCACGGCGGAGTGATGCTCGGCTTTGCTGCCATCATGCCCAAAGCCGCGCTGCCCGACTGGATATTCCATAAATTTTTCTGCCCGCCCGTGCCTGCCGCAAAGGACGGCTCGGCAGTGATCGCCCCCTGCGGCATGCGAAAGGTAGAGGCGGCACTTCTGGAAGCGGGCTTCTCCCGCGAGGAGGTGATGGTAGCCCATCCCCATCATCTGGACAGGGCCATAGGACCCGATACCAGGATCGTGGGCATAACTCATGACGATCCCATGGGAAAGATCGCCGTGCGGGAGATTGAGGATATCATCGGCCGCGGCCCGCCCTTCAACCGCTCCAAGTTTCTGGAGCTTCTCGCTTCGCCCCTCATAAAAGAGCACAGACCTAAGGTGGTATTGGGCGGCAACGGAGCCTGGGAGGTGATGGGCGAGCAGGTGGGTGTGGACCACATCTACCTGGGCGAAGGAGAAAGCGATTTTCCCGAGATATGCAGAAGGATCATTGCCGGAGAGCCCGTGCCCCGGGTCATCCGGGGAAAAGCGGTTTTGGGAGAGGACATCCCTGCCAATCGAGGCGGGACCATCGGCGGCATTGTGGAGATCGGCAGAGGCTGCTGGCGGGGCTGCGCCTTCTGCTCGCCCGCCATGCGCACCCTGCGCCACCGGCCGCTGGAAAAAATCCTGGAGGACGTGCAGGTGAACCTCTCCTGCGGCCAGAAGGACATCATCCTGCACAGCGAGGATTTCTTCTCATATGGCTATAGAGGAGAGCCCAACCAGAGGAAGATCCTGGAGCTTGTGGCAGCCGTAAAGAAGCTGGGGCCGAAGACCATAGACGTCTCCCATCTCAGCCTGGCCTCAGTTCATCAAAACCAGGAACTCCTGCGCCAGGTTTCTGATGCGGTAGGAGTGGGCTCTTCTCAGAATCACATGTCTGCCTGGATCGGCATCGAGACAGGAAGCTGCCGCATCCTGAAGATGCATATGCCCAATAAGGCGCGGCCCGCAGAGATAGGCAGCTGGCCCGATATCGTGCAGGATTGCTACCGCCTCTTCGCGGAAGAGTCCTGGCTGCCTGTGGCCAGCCTTGTGCTGGGCCTGCCGGAAGAGACGGCAGAGGATGTCATCAAGACCACGGAGCTGGTGGAGTCCCTCATGGAGTATACCGGGCTCATGCTGCCCCTCTTTTTCACCACCATTGCCGATACGAAGCTTGGCGGACAAAAGGGCTTTTCCAGGGAGGACGCCCTGCCCGAGCACTGGCAGCTGGTGGGTCTGTGCCTGGAATACAACCTGAGACACCTCAAAGAGCTGCACCGCCTCTACCGGGAGAGGATGACGGCGGGCCCGGCGGTTCACGCCGCCCTGAAGGGCATAAACCTGATGGCTGACCTGATGCTTAGCAAGTACATGAAAAGGATGAAAAGAGGCGAGCCGCCCAATTGATATTATTGCATGATTGATATTAATTTTTAATAATTATCCAGAACAGACCTCACTACACCCTTATGATCTCCCTTGAGGGAATAGACATTATGGTCCCCGGAAACATCAATGCTCAGAATGCCCAGGCGAGTGTTCATGAGCCCCACCATGGCCGAGACTCCGCGATAGCTGACGTCGAAACCCTCCTTCGCGAGGTAGGTGAAGACGTCCTCAGTGGTGTAAGCTCCATCGCTCAAAAACAACTTTAAGACAGCCTTCCTGATTCCTATTCCGTCCCGCTTAAGATAATTTCTGAGCCTCTCCTGGATTCGTTCTTCAGCGCTCTCCATCCGGCAAAATCACCGCCCTCAAGCAATGAATTTAAGGATTATAAAGGTATTCTCTCCACAACCAGACCATCCTCAAAGGGATACTTCTCAATTATACTGAGAATACATTTGACGCTTTTTAGCTCTTTGGTTATATCCTCCAGGATGGGAGCGGCGATATCGATCCTATCCGCCCGCAGGCAGTACATCTTTTCAGGAACCGCCAGATCCTCGAGAATTTGCAGAGCATCCGGCAGATTGCCCTCGATTATGCCGTGAATTACAGTGCCTTCCTCGCTCACATAATCAAAGGGTCGCGCCGTGCGATTTGCCCGGCGCAGGAGGCGCTCTTTCAATTGCACTGCATCCTTGAAGCGGGAAGGGCAGTAATGCACCAACAGATCATCTCTGAGGAAATGCTCCCTGGCAATCTCTTCGCTGCCGATTGCCCCGCAGCCCAGATCTTCCGGCGAGAAGCCCTCTTTTGCCAGGCCGGCATAGTTGGTCTCAGAGAACTCCAGCTCGTTTATGTTCAAAAATGCATCAGCATCCCTTACCGCCTCGACGATGGCGGGAGCCGGCATAATGGAGGGTATCTCAACGCCAGCTATCAGGCCCAGGTCTTTGGCCGAAAGCAGTGCCTGCGCAAGGCCGGCGGGCCGCGACCATTCCGATACGGGGGGATGAAAGCGAATCTCGTCCAGGCCTGCCTGCTTCAGCCTCTCCAGGACCTCGCGGCCGGGAAGGCGGCCGGTATAAAGATGGATATGATGCGCCTTTCCCAATGCGCCCTTCAAAGCCCGGATGCACTCGCAGACGTAGTCCAATCTGAGGAGCGGCTCGCCGCCCGTGATTCCCGTGCCCCTGGCATCGATGGCGATAGCCTCCTTCAGGATATCTGCCATCTCTTGCACCGGCATCTCATCGGCGAATACCAGCTCGCGGCCCCGCCGCTCTTCGGAGAGGGGGCAGTAGAAACAACTGCGCTCGCACTTGCCCGTAATGAAGAGCACCAGCCCCGCTCCCTGGCGGCAGATCCGGCAGCCAGGCGAGAGATAATTGTAAATCGATCCTGCAAAATCTTCCTGCCACTCTGCCATTGCCAGGATACAGGCTCGTGTTGGCTTAATTAGATTTGCCTGTTTCTCCATCCAAACGATTATCAGAGGGAAGGGGTCATTAATTCATTTAAGGAAACATATAGTTTAAATTATATTAAAGAGATGGTTGTTTGTGAGAGAATATCTCCTCGGAAACGCAGCAATTGCCAGAGGCCTCCTGGAGGCAGGAGTGGGGCTCGCCGCCGGCTACCCCGGCACACCCTCCTCAGAGATCATCGAAACTCTGGTGGATCTCAGAGGCGAAAGGCCTCTGCACGTGGAATGGTCCGTGAACGAGAAAGTTGCCCTGGAGGTGGCGGCAGGAGCCTGCTGGACCGGCACGCGCGCCGTGGCCACCATGAAGCATGTGGGCCTGAATGTGGCCGCAGACCCCTTCATGACCCTGGCCTATCTGGGTGTCGGCAGCGGACTCTTGATCATCTGCGCTGATGACCCCTTCTGCCATTCCTCTCAAAATGAGCAGGACTCGAGGCGCTATGCCCAGTTTGCCGGCATACCCTGCCTGGACCCGAAAAATCCCCAGGAAGCAAAGGATATGACCGCGTTTGCCTTTGAGCTCTCCGAAAGATTCAATATCCCGGTCATGCTGCGGCCCACGACGCGCGTCTCTCATGCTCGAGGGGATGTGGAGAATGGCCCGGAAAATGCCCGGCCCGCCGGCAGGAAGCAGTTCATCAAAAATCCTGCGCGACGGGTGGCCCTGCCCAGCCATGCCCGGCCGCTTCATAGCGAGCTTCTGGCCAAACAAAAGGCCATGGAGGAGGCGCTGGAGAGCGCGCCCTGCAACCGGCTTGCTCTGCATGGCAAAGTGGGAATCATCGCTTCGGGGATCGCGTCGCTGTACGCCGAGGAGGCCATCATCGAGCTGGACGAGAACCTCTCCCTCCTCTGCCTGGGAGCCTATCCCCTGCCGCAAAAATTGATCAGCCGACTGCTGGAGCATGTCTCCAGGGTAATGGTAATAGAGGAGCTGGAGCCGGTGGTGGAAGAGCAGGTGCAGATGCTGGCGAGAATTGTAAATCCAAGGGTGGAGATACTGGGCAAGGACGGATTCATCCCCCGCCAGGGCGAGCTGGACTATCTGCTGGTGAGAAATGCCATCGCCCGCATGCTAGAGAGGCCGGAGAGGGTGGCGAAGCGTAGCCCCGCCATAAGCATCCTGCCGCCCCGCCCGCCTGCGCTTTGCGCCGGATGC
This sequence comes from Methanotrichaceae archaeon, assembly GCA_963844955.1. Lineage (GTDB taxonomy): Archaea > Halobacteriota > Methanosarcinia > Methanotrichales > Methanotrichaceae > Methanothrix. The sequence goes on from CAWJQJ010000008.1 coordinate 23,178, forward strand.
AGCCACCGGGCCACCTACTATGCCATGCGAAAGGTCTTCGGCAAGAAGGCCATCTACCCCAGCGACATCGGCTGCTACACCATGGCCGTCGGCATGGGGACGGTGGACACATGCCTTTGCATGGGGGCAAGCATCACCCTGGCCAGCGGCATTCGCTTCGGCGGGGAGACGGAAGGCATCTGCGCAAGCCTGGGCGACTCGACCTTTCTGCATGGAGGCATGACCGGCCTGCTCAATGCCGCCTACAATAAGGCCAGGATCACGGTGACCATCCTCGACAACTCCACCACGGCCATGACCGGGCATCAGCCTCATCCGGGCACAGGCAGGACGGCCACGGGAGAGGCAACCGTCCCGATCTCCCTGGAAGCCCTGGCCAGAGCTTTAGGGGCAGGAATGGTGGAGACGGTCGACCCCTATGATCTGGATAAGACCATGGAAAGCTTCCAGAGAGCCAGGGATTATCCGGGCCTGTCCGTAATCATCGCCCGCCAGCCCTGTGTCATCAAAGCTCGCCGCAGTGGCGTTCGCTCCAGACCATTCCAGGTAGAAGAGGAGTGCCAGGGATGCAGAATCTGTGTGGACTTCGGCTGCCCGGCCATAGAATTCGAGGATGATAAGGCCAGGATCAATGCCTTATGCACCGGCTGCGGGGTATGCGCTGCCATCTGCCCCGCCTCTGCCATCCGGGAGGTGGCAAGATGAGGACATCGGAATGCGACCTGGTGATCGTGGGCGTGGGAGGCCAGGGAGTCATACTGATCTCGGATGTGATCGGCCGGGCGGCGGTTATGGCGGGAAAACCGGTATGTGGCGCTGAGACGCACGGCATGGCCCAGAGAGGCGGAAGCGTGATCAATCACACTCGCATAGGATGCCGCTTCTCACCTATGGTCGCCTCGGGGGGAGCGGATGTGCTGGTGGCATTGGAGCCGGCGGAAGCCCTGCGCTTCTCCCACTTCCTCTCCCCGGAGGGCATCGCCCTGGTCAATACGCGGCCGGTCTTACCGGTTACTGTGACGGCAGGCTCTGCCCGCTATCCGCCTCTACCGGAGATCCTCGCTCCCCTCAAGGCGCTATGCGGCAAGGTGATAGCCATGGACGCTACGGCCCACGCCGAGAAGGCGGGCAGCGCCCAGGCCATGAACGTGGTAATGCTCGGGGCCCTGGCCGGATTTATTCCGCTCTCCGAGGAGCTGATAGTGCAGGCCCTTTCCCTTGTGGTCCCGGCCAGGTTCCTGGAAGCGAATATGAAAGCCTTCGCCTTAGGAAAAGCTGAAGTAGAATAGAAGCGAAGAAAAGAGGCATGGAAGAAGAAAAGAAAGCAGATGAAATTTCGACCGAAGAGAAGAAAACCGAGAAGGCCGCCCCCATAGTCACCCGTTCTATGGTTGAGGAGGCCTGTCCCACCTGCGGCGCACAGGAACCTTCCATGCCCGCGGTGCTCCCGGATCCCAGCTGGTCCACCGAGAAGCTGATCGCAGCCACCAAGGACAAGCACATGCTGGTGCGCTCCAACGCCATCATCCTCCTCTCCAGGCGCGAGATCTCCGAGTCGCTGGAAGCCCTGATCGAGGCCCTCAAGGATGAAGAGTACCTGGTCAAGAGCAATGCCATGGTGGCGATCTCTGCCTATGGAAAACAGGTTTCGGATCGCATAATTCAGGCTCTCGCCGATGCGGACAAAGATGTGCGCGCCGGTGCCGCCTGGATCGTGGGTGAGCTGAAGGACAACCGTGCCATCGAGGCCCTGGAGAAGGTGGCCAGGGACGACTATCCGCTGGCCAGAATTCAGGCCAAGGCTTCTTTGCTGGCGATGGGCAAAGGCCCCAAGAAGCAAGAAAAGAAGGAAGAAGCTGAGATGGAAAAGACGGCCGAGCCTGAGGGACCAAAAGAGGAGAAGACAGAATAGATTATATCAAGGAGAAAAGGCTAATTGCAGAGCATGGATAGCGAAATTGGCGGCAGCGTCTACAATGTCATCGAGCTGGTGGGAACCTCAAGCCTGGGCTGGGAAGAGGCGGTCGAAAATGCCATGCAAACCGCGGATAAGAATCTGACCAACATGAGGATTGCCGAGGTGGTGGAGATGGACGCAAAACTTGCAGCCGGCGGGGTCATGGAGTACCGGGCCAAGCTCAGGCTCTCTTTCAAGCACGAGGTTGAACCGGAGACTCTTTGATCAGAAAGGCTTAACAGATATAACCTCCAGGCATGGTGATGTGCCCCAAGTAAGCCTGATCATCCCCACCAGAAATGAGTCCGAGACGATCTGCGAATGCATCAAAAGAGCCGAACAGGCATTCGCAGAGATGGATCTGGCGGGAGAGATCCTGGTCGCAGACAGTTCGAATGATGAGACGGCCCAAATTGCCGTCTCCTGCGGCGCGCAGGTTGTCAGGCCAGAGAAGCTTGGATATGGAAACGCCTACCTGGCAGGATTTGAGCAGGCAAAAGGAGATTATATTGTCCTCATGGACGGAGATCTGACCTATGATCCCAAAGACATCTGCGATATGATCCCCCTCCTGCAGAGCGGCAGATATGACATGGTTATGGGCTCCCGCCTCAGAGGAGAGATCCTTCCCGGGGCCATGCCGGCCCTTCATCGCTATATCGGAAACCCTGGCCTCACCTGGCTGCTCAACAGGCTCTTTTCCAGCAACATATCGGATACCCACTGCGGCCTGCGTGCCATCTCTCGCGATGCCTTAAAAAAGCTGAACCTGCGGTCGGGAGGAATGGAGTTCGCCTCCGAGATGCTCATTGAGGCCATCAGCAAAGATCTGAGAATTGCACAGGTGCCTATCACTTACTACCCTCGCCGGGGACAGTCCAAGCTGCACTCTTTTGCCGACGGCTGGAGGCACCTGCGTTTCATGATGCTCTACCGGCCCGTGCCGTTTCTTCTTGTTCCCGGACTTCTGGCCTTTATCTTCGGGCTGGTCCTGTCCGCAGCAGTGCACCTGCAGGGAGGATCGAGGATGCATTCCCTGATTCTGGGCGGCCTGCTGCTCGTCATCGGCTACCAGATGCTGCTAGCGGGGATTTATTTTGAGGCTTTTGGCGCGTCTTATGGCCTCTCTCGCCCCAGCCGAACAAAAAAGATGATCAGCTACCACTCCCTGGAAAAGGAGCTATTCCTGGGCATGATCTTGCTTGGCTCGGGCGTTCTTCTCGGCATCAGAGTCATGTTGAGCTGGGGGGGATCTGGCTTTGGAGCCCTGGACGCGGCGCAAAGCGCCATGATGGCCATGATCTTCTCCATACTGGGGATTCAGACCATATTCTCCGGGATGTTCATAAGCCTGCTCCTGCTCAACAGCGGGCAACAGGAGTAGCTGGCAGGAGTTGCCTTATGAAGATCGCTTACATTTACGACGCCGTCTACCCCTGGGTGAAAGGAGGCGCGGAAAAGAGGATTTATGAGCTCTCCCGCCGGCTGGCAGCGCGAGGGCACGAGGTGCACTGCTACGGCATGAAGTGGTGGCCGGGGGAAAGCAAGATCCTCCAGGACGGAGTGCACCTGCACGCCGTCTGCCCGCCCATGCCGCTCTATGAGAACGGCAAGCGATCGATCCGGCAGGCGGCTTTCTTTGCGGGCAAGCTTCTATCCGTTCCCCTGGACGGCGATGTGATCGACTGCCAGAATTTTCCCTATCTATCCTGCTTTTCGGCAAAGCTTCTCGCCGGCCTCAAAGGCCAGAAGCTCTTCATCACCTGGCATGAGGTGTGGGGCGATTACTGGCGCGAGTATCTGGGAAATATGGGCTTTGCCGGCCAGGGCATTGAGTGGGCGGCGGCCCGTCTGACGGAAAGGAACATAGCCGTATCGGAGAGAACGCAAAAACAGCTTTTCAGCGTGGGGGCAAAAGGCGTGCAGGTTGTGCCCAACGGCATTGACTGCCGAAGAATTTCAGGGATAGCACCGTCGGCACAGCAGTCGGATATCATCTGCCTGGGAAGGCTGGTCGAGCACAAGAACGTCCATCTTCTCATCGACGCATTGGGGATTGCCAGGAAAGAAGTCCCGCAGGTCAAAACCCTGATAATCGGCGATGGCCCGGAGATGGGCAGGCTCACGGCCCGGGTGCGAGAGAAGGGCCTGGAGGAAAATGTATCTTTCCTGGGCTTTCTCGAGGACTACAATGAGGCTATCGCCCTCATGAAATCCTCGGGCATATTCGCGTCGCCCTCCACCAGAGAGGGCTTCGGCATGGCTGCCCTGGAGGCGAATGCATGCGGGCTGCCTGTTGTCACGGTCAGCCACAGGATGAATGCAGTAACGGATCTGGTTAAAAAGGATACAGGCACCGTATGCCAGCCCACCGCGCAGGCTTTGGCCGAGGCGATCTGCAGCACGCTGCAAAACAGGAAAAAAATGCGGGGACGGTGCATAGAAGAGGCAGGCAAATACGACTGGGAGAAGGTCTGCGACAGGGCGGAGAGGGTTTATGAGGAAAGACCAGGCCTTTGAAGAGCCATCGACTATTACTTTCGCACCGCAGACATAAATTATATAATCTCTGCCGCCCAAAAAGCCATCGGGAGATTCAGGTGAAGCTAAAGCTGAAAATAACCGGGAAAAAGGTTCACGATGTAGGCTACCGGGCATTTCTCCTGGAGAGCGCAGAAGACCTTCGGATGCAGGGATTTTTTGCGCAAAACACAGTAGAAGAGGGCCAACAGGCAGTCATTGTCTACATTGAGGGCAGTGACGCTTCTGTAGAGAAATTTCAAAAAATATCAAAAATGCAGAGGCCGGATAAAGCCGATGTATCCGACATCGCTTTCGAAGATTGCAGCGACGACGTCGAAGATATCAAATCCTTTGCTGCAATATTCCAGGCAAGGCAATTGAGGAAAGGCATAAGCGCCATAATTAGAATGGAAGAAAGACAGGATCAGATGGTTGATCTGCAAAAACAGATGCTTGGCAAGCAAGATGTGATGATTGATAAGCAGGATCTGATGATCGATAAGCAGGATCATATGCTTGGCAAAATGGATCTGATGATCGATAAGCAAGATAAGACGATCGATAAGCTGGAAGATGTCCGCCAGGATATTGTCGTCGAGATTCGATCATCCACAGATACCATCGTCTCGGAAATTAGAGACTCCCGAGAGCGCAGTTGTGTGGAACACCGGAATTCCCATGCCGAGCTGAAGAATTATCTTGACGAGAGGCTGGGCAAGATGGATGAAGAGATCTCCCGCGTCAAAGCCAGGATCGGCATGTAAACAAGGGTCGATTCAAATTTTTATAATTTATAATGAAATTCCGAGCGCATAAAAGCTTGCCTTCCTTCTCAGAATCAATTCCAATGGAGCTTCGACAGACGGATATAGGAGGTCGCGGATTTTGAGAAGCGGATAATCATGAGCACACTGGTTACAGGCGGCGCGGGATTCATCGGCTCCAATCTGGTGGAAGAGCTATTAGCGGCAGGCGAAGATGTGACGGTCCTGGACAACATGCATACAGGAAGCCCCAGCAACCTGGCGGGCCTGACAGGCAGCTTGAAGCTGATCCAGGCGAGCTGCAATGATTTGCCGGGCATGGACCTTCATCCCGAGATGATCTACCACCTGGGCATACCCTCCTCCTCGCCCATGTACAAGAAGAATCCCTACCTGGTAGGAGAAGCGCTCAATGGCTTTACCGCCGTATTCGAGCTGGCCAGAAAATCCGGTGCCAGGGTGGTTTACGCATCTTCTTCCTCACTCTACAACGGCCTGCTGCCACCTCATCGCGAAGATATGGCCATTTTGGTTTCCGACTACTACACCGAGGCCCGCCTGGCCATGGAGAGAATGGCTGAGCTCTACCGGCAGCTTTACAGTGTAAGCTCGGCAGGCATGAGGTTCTTCTCTGTCTACGGGCCGAAAGAGGAGTCCAAGAAGCAATATGCCAACATGGTTACTCAGTTCCTCTGGCAGATGAAAAAGGGGGAGACGCCCGTCATTTATGGAGATGGGACGCAGACCCGGGACTTCACCTACGTCAGGGATGTGACGCGCGCCCTGCAACTGGCCATGAAGTCGGACTATCACGGCATCCTGAATGTGGGCACGGGAAAGGCCTACAGCTTCAATGATGTGATCGAGATTTTGAATGAGAAGCTGGGGTCTGATGCAAGGCCGAAATATATGGAAAATCCCATCAAGAACTATGTGTTGCACACTCTGGCAGATACGTCAAAGGCGGAAAGGGAGATCGGCTTCAAGGCGCATATCGCTCTCGAAGAAGGCATCGAAGCAATAATCAAATAATCCGTTTCCAGATGGAAAAGGCCTATAGCAGGGCACTCCACCAATTTTCATTCTTCATATACCATTCGACAGTGTCCCGCAGAGCATCCTCAAAACTTCGCTCCGGTCTCCATCCTATGCCGCGAATCTTACTGGAATCGATAGAATACCTGAAGTCATGACCAAGCCGATCGGTCACATGCTCAATCAAGCCCACCGGTTTCTTCAGATATGACAGGATCTTCTTTGTGATGTCCAGATTTGTCAATTCGTTTCCTGCGCCTATGTTGTATATCTCTCCAGGCCGACCTTTACGCAAAACAAGATCGATTGCCGCACAGTTATCACGCACATAAAGCCAATCGCGCACATTGAGCCCCGAGCCGTAAACGGGAAGCTTTTCGCCTTGCATGGCCCGCAATATGAAGAACGGAATCAGCTTCTCAGGGTACTGATATGGCCCGAAGTTGTTCGAGCTTCGGGTTATGCAAACGGGAAGCCCATAAGTTGTGAAATAGGCATGTGCCAGAAGATCAGCACCCGCTTTTGAAGCCGAGTAAGGTGAAGACGGATTGAGGGGATCGGACTCTATGAAGGAGCCAGCTTTTGCACTCCCATAAACCTCGTCGGTGCCTATCTGCACGAACTTATCCAGGCAGGAGGATCTTGCAGCCTCCAGAAGGATGTGTGTGCCCAAAACATTTGTCGAGACGAAGGCACTGGCGTCATTTATGGATCGATCAACGTGCGTCTCTGCCGCGAAGTTGACGGCCGCATCGCAATCCCTTAGGGCTTCATGAACATCATCCTTACTGCAAATATCGCCATGGACAAAGGCGATATCATTCATGAGATCCTGGAGGTTCTCTTTTCTTCCGGCATAGGTCAGCTTATCCAGCACGACCACCTCGCAGTCGTGGTGAACCTGCAGGGAATGGCGGACGAAGTTGCAGCCGATGAAGCCCGCCCCGCCTGTGATCAACAATCTCATACCATTACCTCGCCCGCCCTAGCCATGTTTTTTGCCGGGGGTCAGCAGCCAGTCGTAAGGTATTTTGTCGGTATCGGGAGGCAGGCGGAACTCATCAGGTTCTTTATAGTCGTAGGCCAGGGTGGGAACGCTCAGGAAGTATGCCGTCTCCTCGCCCACTGCCTTGAAGCCGTGATAGACCAGCGGCGGGACGCTGATGAGCAGAGGATTTTTGTCACCAATAAAAAATTCGTTTACCTGGCCAAAAGTCGCGGAGCCGGGACGGTCATCGTAGAGGGCCACCTTCATCATGCCTTTAATGCAGGTGAAATTGTCGGTCTGCTTCTTATGATAATGCCAGGCTTTCACCACACCCGGATAGGCTGTGGTCAAATAGACCTGCCCGAAGCTCTGGAAGATCTCATCATCGCATCTCAGGATCTCCATGAGCCAGCCGCGCTCATCAGGGATCACCCTGAGGTTCTTGGTTTTCACGCCCTCGATCATACTCGCACCTCCGAGCTGTCCCCCACAATGAACCGGTATCCTTTCGGCTTCTTGCAGCTCTCCGAGATGCTCACATTCGCACCTATCAGGCTGTCAACGATCTTGCGTCTCACATTGATCCTTGTTCCATCCATGACTATCGATCCTTCAATCTCGGAGTCGGTGATCACGCAGCCGTCCCCAATGCTTGTGTAGGGGCCGATGTAGGAGCTGGAGATCGTGCAGTCCCTGCCGATGATGACCGGCCCTCTCACCACGGTTTCATCCTGCAAAACGGTTCCCTGGCCGATAGAGACCCGACCCTGGATAACAGATCCTTCTGCCACCACGCCTGAGCAGGACGCTTCCAGCTCATCCAGTATGAGGTTGTTGGCGCTGAGAATATCCTCAGGCATGCCGGTGTCCTTCCACCAGCCTTTCACCACAGAGGCCTGGACATGATAGCCCTTCTCCACCAGCCACTGAATGGCGTCGGTTATCTCCAGCTCATTTCGCCAGGAAGGCCGGATATTCTTGACCGCCTCGAAGATGACGGGCTGGAAGAGATAGACGCCCACCAGGGCCAGGTTGGAGGGCGGAACCTTTGGCTTTTCCACCAGCCGGACCACCTCTCCGCACTCATTCAGCTCGGCCACTCCAAACCGCTCCGGGTGGCTGACCTCGGTGAGAAGTATGGAGGCGTCGGCGCCCGAGCTTCTGAAGCTGTTTGCGTGATCGACTATTCCATCGCAGAGCAGGTTATCGCCCAGGTACATGACAAAGGGCTCGCCGCCTATGAATTCCTCGGAGATCAGAACGGTGTGGGCCAGGCCGCGAGGAGCATCCTGGTATATGAACTGGATATCCGCATCCCAATCTCTGCTCTTGACCGTCCTCTCCACCTGGTCGCGATTGGGGCCGACAATTATCCCAATCTCCTGCACCCCTGCCGCGATTATATCCTCTATGGCGTAAAAGAGGATGGGCTTGTTGGCCACAGGTATAAGCTGCTTTTGCTGAGAATAAGTCAGAGGGCGAAGTCTCGTGCCAAAGCCGCCCGAGAGCACCAGGCCCTTCATTCTGTCACCGTTCCTTTCTCGGTCATCTTTACCATGGCCTTCAGCCCCTCATCTACATTTAAAGGTTTTGTGAATCGGGAGACCGAGGATATGTCCAGCGAGGAGTCCATGGGGCGCTTGGCCTTCCAGTTCAGTTGATCCGAGGTGATAGGGCATATCAGGGACTCATCCAGGCCGAAGGCGCGGGCGATCTTGAGAGAAAAGTCGTAGCGATTGATCCTCTCCGATGCCGCTGGTGTGAAACATGCCCGTTTGATCCTTTATGCACAGGATCATCTCCGCCAGATTTGAGGATAGGGTTGGAGAGGTGTACTGGTCTTTTACGATGCGAATCTGATTTCCTCTCTTCAGCTCATCAACCGCCCAGGTGACGAAATTCAGCCGGGAAGGATTCCAGCCATAAAGGACAGATGTTCTGGCGATCACATGCTCCTCTGCTGATTTCCTGAACGAACCTCTCGCCGGCAAGCTTGCTCTCCCCGTAGTAATTGACGGGCGAGGCCGGGTCTTCTTCCCGGTACATGCCACGCTGCGCCGTCGAAGACATAATCGGTGGAGACGTAGATCAGCTTAGCGCCAATATCCCGTGCAGCGGACGCGACGGCCCTGGGCCCCAGGGCATTGGTCCGCCATGCTTCCTCCCGGTCCACCTCGCACCGATCCACGCCGGTCATGGCCGCGGCCAGGATTATGTAATTCGGCTTCAGATTCTCGGATAAGATCCACGCTTCCGGTTATATCCATCCGGTAAGCCGTGCAGCCTTCTGTCTCCGGTGGCTTTGTATTGTAGGTCAAAACGGTCTCGTAGTCGTTCCTGGACGCACAGGCCAAAGCCCGCCCCAGAAGACCGCCTCCGATTACGAGAATCTCCGTCATTTCAACACCAGTGAGTTGATTAAATGGCAGAACGGCGATATCTTATTAAAATACTATTGCAAATGCAAATTTATTCAAGAGATTTTCGCGAGAGGCAGGGGGCAACGCTTAAATCAAAGCTCGATGCTCTTCTCGGAAGGCCCAAGCAGGCAGGCAAGCCATAGAGTGCAGATTGCCTGCCGCAATCAGAGAATGTAATCAGAGAATGGACAAGCACCAAGAGGCTAAATACGAATGTGGATCGTCGAGTACCGCGAGCTGATCAAGATTCTCACCATCAGCGAACTGAAGGTAAAGTACCAAAGCTCCGTTCTGGGTTTTGCCTGGTCGCTCCTAAACCCGCTTCTAATGATGCTGGTCCTTTATCTGGTCTTCAGCAATGTATTCAAGGCCGGTCAGGATCAGTTTGCACTCTACCTCTTAATAGGCATCATAAGCTGGCGCTTCCTGGCTAACGGGTCCTCTGCTTCCATGGGGGCCATTGTGGGCAAGTCCAGCCTGGTAACGAAGATCTACATCCCCCGCCAGGTCCTGGTGATGAGCAACGTCCTTTCCTGCTTCATAAGCTCGATTCTGGAGTTTCTGGTTCTGGTGCCCCTGCTCATCATCCTGGGGGCAGGGCTCTCTTACTACATCCTGCTCTTTCCGGTCATACACCTGATTTATTTCATGATCGTGTATGGCATCAGCCTGATTTTGGCCTCGCTCTATGTTTACTACCGCGACCTGAATCAGATATGGGAGGTGCTGATTCAGATCGGGTTCTTCCTATCGCCAATCGTCTATCCCCTCACCACAGTGCCGCCGGAGTACCTGGAATATTACATGCTAAATCCAATAACCGCGCTGATACAGATGTACCGGGATGTGCTGCTCTACCACCGGCTTCCTTCCCTGGAAAGCACAGCCCTGACAGTGGCGGCGGGACTGATATTGATGGCGGCAGGCTCATTGATCTTCAAGAGGCTGGAGCGCAGGTTTGCGGAGGAGATCTGAAGATGCCGCTGCCAGTGCCCTTCTCCAAGATCAATATTGGTCTGGATAAATTGAATTTAGGGGAAGGGGCAAAGAGAGGGAGACCAATAACAATGCCATAGTGGTGGAAGGAGTCTCCAAGAGGTTTCGAATACCCAAAGAAAAGAAGCTCACGGTCTTCGAGAATCTGGTGGGGCTCCTGGGGAGGGGCACTGCCTCATATGACGAATTTCTGGCCCTGCAGGATGTCAGCTTCTCGGTAAAGCACGGCGAGACCTTTGGGGTGATCGGGCCCAACGGCTGCGGCAAGAGCACGCTGCTCAAGGTGCTCGCGGGCGTGCTTTACCCGGACAGCGGCAGGGTGAGGATCAACGGCAAGATAGCCCCGTTTCTGGAACTTGGCGTCGGATTTCAGCCGGAGCTGTCCGCCAGGGACAACGTCTACCTTTACGGGGCCATCATGGGCCTGACCCACAAGGATGTGGACTCTCGCTATGAGGAGATCATGGAGTTCTCGGAGCTGAAGCGCTTCGAGAACATGAAGCTGAGAAACTTCTCCTCGGGAATGTATGTTCGACTGGCCTTTGCCACAGCCATTCAGACCGATCCGGATGTCATGCTGGTGGATGAGGTGCTCTCCGTGGGGGATGAGTCCTTCCAGAAAAAGTGCGGAGAGAAGATCGACGAGATTCGCGAGGCTGGAAAGACCATTCTCCTGGTCTCTCACGACCTTAAGATGGTTGAAAAGCTTTGCAGCCGGTGTCTCCTGATTAAAGCGGGACAGATCATGTTCCTGGGGGACACAAAAAGCGCTCTTAGCAAATATAAGAATATGAGAAGCATGCAAAAATGAATAATAGGGGGTCTTTTTATTGATCCGAAGGCCAAGGCAGATCAATCCTTAAAGAGGAAATACCGAATACTCTTTATTTCCCATGCAGGCGGATGGTGCGGGTCTGAGCAGGCGTTGTACTCTCTGCTAAAAGGTCTGAATAAAGATCGGTACGAACCATTGGTGGTTATGCCTTTCCAGGGCCCTCTTGGTGACAGGCTCTCTATGCTTGGCATAAGGACGATTATCTGTACCAACCTCATGATCTGGATGCCCTTTAAAGGAGAAAAGGTTTTCTCGCATATTCGCAGGTACTATTCATCCCTTCTCAATAGGATTCTGCTAATTTCACAGATCATAGAAGAAGAGGAAATTGACCTGGTATTCTCCAATGAGCTTCTGCTATTGGAAGGAGGCCTAGCCGCCAAACTGAAAAGGCGCCCGCACATCTATCATGCGCATAATACTATATCAAACACATATTTTAATATTTATTTTCCTTCAAATTTTATAAAATGGGTGACGCTCTCTCTGACAGACAAGCTGCTCCTGGTATCAGGTAAACAATTGCAGGAGATGTTCAAACTCAAACCTCATCTAAACGAGACCCAAAAGATCAAAGTTGTTAATCAAGGATTTGATGCCCAGTATTTCGCGGATGAGAGCAGACCAGCCAACAATTGGCAATTTACATCGGGCATATCAAATGGCTCATCTTTAGTTGTATTGATCGCCGCATTTGTTGAACTCAAAGGACATGATGATTTCCTCCGGGCAGCTTATATCGTGAGCCAATCCTTACCAGACACGATATTTGTGATGATCGGAAGAATCGATGAAGGCTATATAAAGAACCTAAAGGACCTGGTATTTGATCTTAAGCTCACTAACAAAGTGTTTTTCGTAGATTTTATTGAAGATCTGGCATCAGTCTATCGTTCTCTTGATGTCCTAGTATGCGCATCACAAAAAGAGACCTTTGGACGCACCGTTGTGGAGGCAATGCTTGCAGGCAAACCTGTGGTTTCGACTAGATGCGGCGGCCCGGAAGAGACTATAGTCAACGGAGAGACAGGGTTTCTCGTTCCTCTGAGCTCTCCGCGGGCTATGGCGGATGCAATTTTAAAGCTGCTGAGAGATAAAGAATTGGCAGAGCGCATGGGACAGGAGGGCAAAAAACGAGCGACTCAACTGTACTCCATGCAAAGTTATGCAAAAAAAGTCGAGATGTTAATCGATGAATGCATAGATCAGAAGGCTTAGACTTCGAGATATCCAGAATGATGAACACATCAATGAGCTTTCCAGCAGCTTCATGCAATCCAGCAGAGATTGTGCTGCCAGTGCAGTAGCTATATGTAGGAGGCCATTCTTCGCTGTATGATAGGATGCAAGTCCATGGATCAGCGCCAAGAGGCATAATGAATTATTTGCTCTAATAGCAAAGAGAGGATAATTGGATAATAAGGAGAGAAGCAATTTGGATTCTTGCGGAAAAAAATTATTATTGTGGTATAAATTAGGCCTCAAAGCGCTGCGCATAATGGATAACGACGGCTTGAAGAGCTTTTGGGAGCAATATCAAAAGCGCAACGAGAAGCTAAGACGATTTGAGGGAGTGCAATCAGTGAAGGTTCCATTATCCTCCGACCTGGTTAAAGCAAATGCATTATCCACGTTTGATATTATAGTATTTTCAATTATTGATTGGGACTATAGATTTCAAAGGCCTCAGCAAATTGCCGTCCGGTTTGCCAAGAATAACAGACATGTTTTTTATACATGTACGTCATTTTCCGATAACTATAAGCCTCTCTTGAGACGGATTCAAGATAATGTCTTCGAGGTATGGCTACCTGGAGACACGTCTTTAAATATTTATAAGGATGCCCTCAATGAAAGCACAATTGAAGCGATCGTGAAGACTTTTTCACTCTTGCGTAGCGAATTCGATATAGTTGAGGCAATTATCTTTGTGGATCTGCCATTCTGGAGCAAGGCAGCAATGAGGCTCAGAGAAATATTCGGATGGATGGTAATCTATGACTGCATGGATTTTTATAAAGGTTTCTCAAATACTTCGGAGAAGATGCTTAAAGGCGAAGATGATTTATCTGAAAATAGCGACCTAATCTTGGCTACATCTAGGCCATTATTTAAAGAAAGAGCTCTGCACAACTCGAATTGCCTTCTCATACCAAACGGGACGGAGTTTGATCATTTTAATGTGAGACCGCCGGATGTGCCCAGGGAGCTCAAAGATTTAAACGGGCCTATAATCGGTTATTATGGTGCGATTTCCGATTGGTTTGACGGTCATTTGATAGAATCTCTGGCAAAGGCAAGGCCAAATTGGAACTTCATATTAATTGGAAATAAATCTGAAGCCGATTTGAGTGCATTATCACATTTAAGAAATATTCAACTGCTGGGAGAAAAGCACTATTCGATTCTCCCATCGTATCTTCATGCCTTTGATATCTGCATCATTCCCTTTAAGAAGAGCAAATTAAGCGAAGCAACCAACCCAGTCAAGCTCTTCGAGTATTTAAGCGCAGGCAAACCGGTAGTGGCAACAGATCTCACTGAATTGCAGTACTATAGAGATTATATTACCCTTGCATCGGGAACTGAAGAATGGTTAAATGCAATTGAAAACTCACTCAATCAACGAAGTCCTGAAGAAATTGTCCGCAGGGAAAACTTTGCAAAATTAAATAGTTGGGAGGAGAGATGCCTTCAAATACAGCAAGAAATAATTTCTATATATAAAAAAATAAGCGTTATCGTTATTGCCACCAAAAGAGAAAATTATACTATTGATTGCCTTGATAGCATTTATAGGAAATCAGGATACCCCAACTTTGAAGTGATTGTTTTGTATAACGCCCTTTCCGATGAGACTCAAAGCCATCTGGAAAAGATAAAATTCAAATTTCCGAACCTTAAATCAGTACAATATTTCGGCAGCGAAGAGCTATACACGGCAATAGATCATGCATTTGATCTAGCCGATGGGAGATATATTACTCTTTTAGGCGGCAATACCATTTTGACCCGCGGCTGGATGGGAAGGCTGCTCAGACACCTCATCAAGGATCCTAGCGTGGGCATCATTGCGCCCACCTACAACGATATGATAGTTGAAGGGTCAAGAGATAATATCCCATTCCCGGACATGAGCCAGATTGACTCCTTCGCACGGAAGATTGCCAAGAATTATGATGGCGAGAGATGCAACACAGACATGTCCGAGGCACCATGTATTTTTATGTCAAAAGAAATATCCAATTTATCTAAAGAGCGATTCCAGGTTGAGGAACCAGATGATAATCCGATATTCAAGGCTAAAAAATCCAGCTGCAGATTTATTTGCGCAAAAGATGTATTTATCTATAGATTGCATTCATAGAAACTTATGTGATTCAGGACGGAATTAGATGAATAGTGCAATGCCTCTTGTCTCGATTGTAATAGCAAACTGGAACGGCTTGAGATATCTGGATGATTGTCTCAAATCTCTTTTTAATCAGACCTATTCGCATATAGAAATTATTTTAGTCGATAATGGCTCAATGGACCGTTCGGTTGAATTCATTCAAGAGAATTTCCCCTCTGTGATTATAATTAAGAACAATAAAAATATGGGTTTTGCATCGGCTACCAACAGAGGCATAAGGCATGCAAAAGGAGAATTCATTGCCTTATTCAATCAAGATGCAGTTGCTGATGCAAACTGGCTGGATAAATTAGTCCAAGTAGCGCTGGGATCCAGCGAAACTGCTGCCGCTGCCGGAAAAATATATTATTTAAAAAATGGATGTAAGGAGGACTCCGTATTCTGTACCTGGCCGAAGATAAATCCGTTCACTGCGGCCCCCTATAACTTCAATGGCGATGAGGGCGCATCTGCTGTCGACTATCTTACTGGATGTGCAATGATAATTAAGAGAGATGTCATAGATGAGATAGGGCAAATTGATGAAGGATATTTTCTTTATTTTGAGGAAACGGATTGGTGCGCGAGGATTATCAGGGCCGGGTATAAATTAATGTACGTACCGGATGCAATCGTCTGGCATGTGGTTTCAGGATCAATAAGCGAGCCCAATCTTAAATTATCATACATGGTACGCAATAGGATTCGATTTGCTATGAAGAACTTCGACAAAGGATATATTCCTATATTTATAATTTCCTATTCTCTGGAAGTTGCTTTGCAGCTACTGAGGGATATTAGAAGAAACGACTTCAAAGCAGCGGGAATCAGATTAAATTCCATATTTTGGAACATATTAAATATAAAAGACACAATGGATGCGAGAAGAAGCGATCTATCTAAAATCAGCGATATGAGATCATATAATAGATCATTGCCGTTGAGAATTCACAGAATTGGAATGGTTGAGAAATGGCTTAAATGGTGTTAGCTTGGCCTTAGCAATAATTCTGGGAACCAGACCCGAAATCATTAAATTAAGCCCGGTAATAAGGGAATGCGAATCAAAAGAGATTCCATTTTTCATTTTACATACCGGACAGCATTATTCGTATTCAATGGATAAAAAATTTTTTGAGGATTTAGATCTCAAGAAGCCAAAGTATAACCTGGAGATAGGCTCCGGATCGCATGGGCAGCAAACGGGAAATATGGTAATAGCCATAGAGAGAATACTGGTAAGAGAAAGACCTACAAAAGTAATTGTTCAGGGAGACACAAATACGGTATTGTCCGGGGCTCTGGCGGCATCAAAATTGAATATAGAAATAGCCCATGTAGAAGCAGGACTAAGATCGTTTGATAGATCGATGCCTGAAGAGATCAATCGAGTTCTAACCGACCACATATCATCTTTTCTCTTTGTACCTACAGAGGGCGCAAGAAGAAATCTGTTAAATGAGGGTTTATCCAACAATCGGATATATTTAACAGGAAATACAATAGTGGATGCATTATATCAGAACCTTGATATTGCGAAGATTAAATCAACCATATTAAGTGATTTGAATTTGAAGGCTAGAAATTATATTTTAGTAACAGTCCATCGTCAGGAAAATGTGGATAATTCCGGCAAGCTGAAAGCAATCCTCGATTCACTAAACACAATTGCTCAAAAATTCGATCAAATGGTGCTATTTCCTATGCACCCCAGGACCCGAAAGATGACGAGTTATTTCGATTTAAATATATCAAATAAAGTTGAAATAATGGAGCCTCTGGGATTTCTGGATTTTCTGCAGCTTGAAGCCAATGCAAATCTGATGCTGACCGATTCAGGTGGCATTCAGGAAGAAAGCTGCATTCTTGGAGTCCCATGTGTCACCCTCAGGGAAAACACTGAACGTCCGGAGACACTGGAAGCAGGCAGCAATATTCTCTCCGGAAGCATAACAGAAAGAATAGTAGATTGCTGCATGGCCATGATGGGAAAATCCGGCTGGAGAAATCCATTTGGTGATGGAAATGCAGCAAAGGCGATTATAAACGCGATCGAGGCACCATGATCAGGATTAAGTACTTTAAGCCGTCGGTGCTTTGCGGAGACATATTCACCATACGGGAGACGTAAAATGCCGTTAGTGAGCGTAATAATGCCCTCATATAATCATGAAAGATTTATTGCCAAAACAATGGAGAGCGTGCTGGGCCAGAGCGTTAAGGATCTGGAGTTGATCGTAATCGATGATTGCTCAAAAGACCGCTCCAGAGATATCATCCAGGAATTTGCCAAGAAAGACCGCAGAGTGAGGACTATATTCCACGAAAAGAATATGGGAATTGCAGGCACGGTAAATGACGGAATAGATGCCGCGCAGGGCAAGTATGTTGCTTTCATGGGCTCCGACGATCTATGGAGAGAGGACAAACTGGAAAAGCAGCTTGAGGTGCTCAAGGCAAACGAGAACCTCGTAGTATGGTCGGAAGGAGAGATCATCGATACCAATGGCCAGCCTACCGGAGAACTATTCACCCAATTGCATCCTTCCGCTAACGGAAAGAAAAGTGGAGATGTTTTTGAAGAATTATTATGGTATAATTTTATTTTAGCTCCCAGTGTCGTTCTGAAGAGAGGAAACCTGGGCAATATGAGATACAGTCGCTGCCTTAAATATCTGAGCGATTATCAACTAGCTGTTGATCTGGCCAAAAAATATAATTTTTATTTTATTAATGAAAATGTAACTAAGTATAGAGTTCATGGAGCAAGCACAGCCGTTGCCGATCCCAAAGGGTACTATTGGGATTCGGTAGAAGTTACAAAATATCTCCTCACAACTTATGGCAAAGAAATGCCTGAGAAGATAATGGATCATATGCAGTTTTATGCGAGGAAAACATTAAAGGAGCAGCTAAGACTGCCTGCAATAAATCTCGATAATATCAAGAAAAGCATAGTCTTTGTCTTAATAGCTCATCGTAGCAAAATTATGAGAAAATATGCAAGAGATAAGAACTGATGAGGTTGTAGTTTTTATCATAAATCCTAGGGCGGAGCCGACCAACATTAGAGCTGAGGGTTAATTGATATTATACAATCCGGACGGGATATGTTTATAAGTATCACAGGCACATACAGGAAGCCTATAGCTCAATGGAGGTGAGAATTAGACATTATGAGAAATTTTTGAAAATATGGACGAATGCTTTGGTTTAAGAATGTAGAGCCTGAAGATCAGATATATTTATAAGCATTAAAAGTATATGTAACAAGTCCTATGAAACAAAAGAGAGGCAAAGATAGAATCTCGTGGGAAATTTTACAGGTGTATGGTGGAGTGCAGGACCCTATGGATGATGACCAAGAATGGCCGGATAGACAGGATCTAACGCGATGGAGTGCGATAGCAATAATGATGCATGAGCTTATCAGGATTATGAGCGGATTTTATAATAATATTTTAGAGCTTTTAATGCCGCACTATTCGAGGCGGCGCTCCTTTTATGAACTTGGATCGGCAAGCATCCGTATTCTGGCCAATGAGGGGATCACCAGTTTCGCAGAAAGCTTCCAAATTTTCGTTTTCAATAAATGGAGCCGAAAAGAGATTTATTACGAAAATCCCACCATAGATAACTTGCATCAGATGCGCGAAGAGTGCGGCGGGTTTGCTTTAAAACCTAAGATCAGCATAATACTCAATGCAAGCAATGCTAGGGAGGATCGGCTCAAGTCCGCCATAGAATCGGCAATAAATCAGGCATATGATAAATGGGAATTGTGCATCGCTGGAGATTCATCCTCTGAGCCACAGATAGCCCTACTCCTGAAATACTACCAAAATAAAGATAAAAGAATTAAAGTTAAATTTTTGGATAATAATCAGGGAACAGCAGAGACGGCTAATGCGGCGATGGCATTAAGCGAGGGGGAGTTCACGGGATTCCTTGGCCAGAATGATGAATTATTACCTCATGCTTTATTTGAAATGGTAAAATTCCTCAATAATAATCGCAATGCAGATCTGATATACAGCGACGAGGTCATCGTGGATGAAATGGACCGGCCAGTCTGCGCCAAGTACAGGCCGAATTTTTCCTTTGATTATCTGCTGTCGAATTGCTATTTTACTCATCTGGTAATAATTAAAACTGAAATTATAAAACAATTGGGCGGATTCAGAAGGATATTCTCAGAGGCCCAGGATTATGACCTTTTTCTGAGGGTGCTTTCAGAGACGAGACGATTTTATCACATACCTGAGGTATTATATCTGGAACAAAAATCCGATCATCCTGAAAGTGCCGTTTTGAGCAGAAAAACCCTGCAGGATTTTGTAGCAAGAGAAAAGATACAGGGCGTAGTTTGCGATACAAATTACCCCGGTTTCTTCAGAATTAAGAGGAGGCTATCCGGCAATCCATTGGTCTCGATCATAATTCCCACCAGAGATAAGCCAGGACTCCTGAAGGCATGCATCAAGAGCCTAGAAGAGAATACATCTTACAGGAATTATGAAGTGATAATTGTAGACCATCTCAGCAAAAAGGCTGAGACAAAAGAGTACCTTGAATCCTTGGAGAGAGGCAATAGCAGCTATCGGATCATTCCATTTAAAGAGGCCTTTAATTATTCCCGATTGAACAACCTGGCCGCCAGATCGGCGAGGGGAGAGCATATCCTTTTTCTAAACAATGATATTGAGATAATACATCCAGAATGGCTTGAGGAAATGCTGGAGCAATCCCAAAGGGAAGAGGTTGGCTGTGTCGGCGCGAAATTGCTCTACCCCAATGGAAAGATACAGCATGCTGGAGTGGTGATAGGATTTGGAGTTGCCGCCGGGCATATATATAATGGATGGAACTCAAAAGATGCCGGCTACATGGGCCAGTTGATCTCCATCAGAAATTATAGTGCCGTCACTGCCGCCTGTATGATGGTAAAAAAGAAGGTCTTCGATGAGGTAAACGGCTTTGATGAAAACCTGAAGGTCGGTTTTGGAGACACGGATCTTTGTCTGAGAATAATGAAAAGAGGATATTTAAATGTGTATACCCCCTATGCACAACTTTGCCATTATGAATCCGCAACAAGAGGGGTGAATTTTTATCGGGATCCTCACAAAGAGGATACAAAATTTTTTATAAATAGATGGCAGGAGTTCATAGAAGAGGGAGATCCTTATTATAATCCAAATCTTCCGCTGGATAATCTCGACATAACTAAATTATTGCAGAGAGGTCATCCCTCAGAATTGGCCCGTTAGATAAATATACTAGTTTAGAATTTTGGAAGGACGAGCTTAATGAGCACATTAATTACTGGAGGGGCAGGCTTCATCGGCTCTAATTTGGCGAAGGAGCTCTTAGAGGCCGGCGAAGATGTGGTGGTTCTGGGCAATATGCATACGGGAAGCCCCGGCAATCTGATGGGCTTGCAGGGAAAACTCAAGCATATTAAAATGGGATTGAATGTGGAGGCGCAACATGTGGAAAATCCCATAAAGAACTATGTCCAGCATACCTTTCAGATACTGCAAAAGCGGAGAAAGTGTTCTTGGATTCAAAGCGAGATATACCTAGAAGAAGGAGTAAAAGAGCTTCTTCAGATACTATAAAAATAGGGTGGTGGATTTCTTTGGATTTTAAGATAAAAATATATTAATTACAGGAATTAGCGGTTTTGTCGGGTCGAGGATGGCCAGAAGGCTGCTGGATGAGGGCGCTAACGTCTTCGGCCTGATACGCCGCCGGTCAGATGGCAAAGTTCCTCCTAACATGTGGCGCTTAGGACTGGGAAACGGAGGTCAGACTGATAGAAGGCGACCTGGAGAGCATATCGAGCATTGGAAGCGCCATCACCGCGAGCGATCCGGATATCATATTCCACCTGGCTGCCCAATCGTTTGTGCCCAGGTCCTTTGCAGATCCCAACGAGACCATGCTCTGCAACTGCTGGGGAACCTCGAATCTTTTGGAAGCTGTCAGGATCAAAGATGCAAAGCCGGTAGTGGTTTTTGCCGGGAGCAGCGAAGAATATGGAATGGTGCTCTCCTCGGAAGAGCAATACAGGAGGGCCATGGAGAAATACGGCACCATATTCCCATTGCCGGAGCGCATACCTGAGGTTCCTATCAGTGAGACAAATCCCCTCCGGCCTATGTCGCCATATGCAGTGAGCAAGGTATATGGCGACCACCTGATGAGAAATTACTGGTACTCCTACGGCATCCCGACGGTGATCTCCAGGGCGTTCAACCATGAGGGGGCGGGCAGAGGCAATATGTTCGTGACATCGGTGGCCACCAACCAGGTCATGAAGCTGAAGTTCGGAGAGTCGGATAATATCACCATAGGAAATGTCAATGCCTTCCGCGACTGGAGCCATGTCGATGATATAATAGCAGGCTATCTGCTCCTGGCAGAGAAAGGCAAAGTACGGGGACGTTTACAATCAGGGCTCGATGAGGACGAACTCCGTCATGAGCTATTTGCTGATGAGCCTTGAGGAAGCTGGCTATCCAGTCAGCAAGATAGAGACCTTCAGGGGGGAGAAGGTCGTCGAAGATCCCAACGAACCGGATAAGTCGCCAATCTTCGGCATGGATTTCGACAAAACCAAGGTTGACGGGATGATGCTTCGAGGGGAATTGGAGTTTAATATAGAAGATGGCGGTGTAATTGCTCTGGCAGGAGAGAAAGAGATAAAAATCGTCTTCGACCCGGAAAGGTTCAGGCCGGCAGAGGTGCCTATACTCTTATCAGATACGAAGAAGATCCAGGAGCTCGGATTTACTAACGAGCACTACAGTAAGGGACATCATCAGAGAACAGCTTGATCATTACCTGGCCGGGAAAGAGCGCAAGGATTCATATTAAAAAAATTCCACACGACACCATGGCGTATTTCAATGAAAACCCTAAAATGCTACTTAGAAGACGCTTTGCCTCAGGGCTCCAAGCGAAGACAGATATACGAGACTGGTTTGACGGGCTGGAAAGTTATCGTTATTGAGGGATGGAGATGTTTCTATTGGAATGCAGGAATATATATATTGGAATTATATTCTAAGAAGAACCCAAGAAGCCTGCCAGGCAATGATATCGGGGAGCATGAAAAAGACATCTTTGTCTGCCGTCATCCTGCTGCAATGACCTTCACACCAATGGAGGCCCAGATTGATCTAGAAAAAGGCTATAACCTCGTCAGATTTCACTTACCCGAGGTGGACGAGCAGCATTGCTCAATTCCCAAAATGAAGACCGATGAGGGGAGACGTTTAAATATGCAGGTAAAGGAGATAACTGTACAATGTGAGAGGCTTGAACCGTCCATGGATCTGGGAGATAACTGGCATTGGATGAAAGATCATAATGGTGGCCATATACTCTGCATGACCAATGATGCCACTATGCTGATACGGGTAGAAAACGACTGCCGGGCCAAATTAGGACTGCAGGCAATGAGTTTCAATCAATCGAGAGATCTTGAATTATATACAAAAGCTATGAAGAACAAACCTTCAGCCAAAAAATTTGGCAATAGAAGGTACATCCTTATGAAAGAGTCTGCACCTCGACCCATAACTGATATGATTATTATCAATAGCAAAATTGATGAGATCATGGAAAGGTCACAAAGTGAGATCTGATATGAAAGCGCTTGTTTCAATCATAACCGTAAATCATGATGGCAAAGGATTTCTAGAGACTTTTCTTGATTCGGTCAATAGTTTGAATATGGAAAGCAACTCGGTCGAGGTAATAGTAGTTGATAACATCTCTATAGACGGTTCAGTGAGCTTTATCAAAACGAAGTTCCCTGAGACTAGAATCATCGAGAATGATGTTAATAGTTATACAAAAGCTTTGAATTTAGGCATTAAGTCGTGCAAGGGAGACTATATTGCCATCTTGAACAGCAAAATGGTTTTGGATAATAATTGGCTCACAGGCGCATTAGAGACAATAAATCAAGATAAAAAGATTGGCGCTGTTCAGAGCAAGATTCTTCTCTCAGATAAGGCTACTATTAACAGCTTGGGCGTTAGAGAAGTTGAGAATTTCTACTTCAAAGATATCGGCCTGGGAGAAAAGGATACCAGCAAATACGAAGCGCCCGTGGAGATCGAATACTTCACTAGGGGCTGCGTACTACTAAAGAGTGCATGCCAGGAAGATGTTGGCGAATTCGATGAAGATCTAGTGGAGTATATGGAAAATATCGACTACAGCATTAGATGTCGCAATGCTGGATGGAAATTATTCTATTCACCGAATAGTATAGTCTATCGGAGAGATCATAATAGCTCACCAATGGAATCAGAAGAGTACTTCAATTCCAGGAATCGACTCCTGCTGCTTGGAAAGCACTTTCCCATGAAACTTGCCATGAGCATCAAAACATGCAAATTTTTCCAGATGAATGAGCATGAGAATTTGAAGCACTCGCTACTTCAGGGCGCAAGAAAGATGATAGATAATTATCATACGGATACTGTAAAAAAATGCCTTGATGAACTGGAAGCCTTTTTACGGGAGGAGTATGGCCCGGGCAAGGCATTTAATTTCTTTTCTCATCTTGAGATCGTTTTAGGGTTACGAAAGATACGAATCGGCATCTACGATCATGCATTTTATTTTGCAGGGGGCGGCCAGAAGTATATTGCGAAAATGGCAGAGATCCTTCAGGACAGATACGATATTACATTTATTGCAAATAGAGATATCAAGCTGGATAAGTACAAGGAATGGTTCGGGATAGATTTATCGAGATGCAAATTGAAGATAATCAAGCTGCCATTTTATGAAAAATGGGGTGGATACATTATCGATGAGAGTGCTGCAGTTTATCCTAAGGAGAATCCGTTTGATAGCATAAGTAAAGAGAGCGTTAATTATGATATCTTTATAAACGCGAATATGCTCAGCAAGGTGAAGCCACTGGCTGAGAAATCCATATTTATATGTCATTTTCCAGATAAAGATAGGCAACGTTTTTTTGCAGTAGACCTGTATGATTATATTATAACAAATAGCGATTACGGAACATGCTGGCTAAAAAAGATATGGGGCCTGGATGCAACCCTTCGACTTTACCCACCTGTGGATATGTATGCCAATAATGACAAAGAAGTAAAAAAAGATAAAATAATAATCTCTGTCGCCAGATTCGAAGATGGCGGGAGCAAGAAGCAGATGGAAATGATGAGAGCATTCAGGGAACTGTGCAAAATGCATCCTTCTGTGAAAAAGGAGTGGAGACTCATATTAGCAGGTGGTACGCACCAAGACAATCCTTACTTTGACAAAATCAAAGAAGAGATGGGTGCAAATGAGGATTCAAATATCGAATTAATGCCTAATTTGGGATATACAGAATTGCGAAACCTGTATAAAAGAGCATCCATTTTCTGGCATGCTTGCGGTCTTGATGCCAAAGAACCACGTTTAGTTGAGCATTTCGGCATGACGACAGTCGAAGCCATGCAGAACTATTGTGTGCCCATAGTAATAGATGGGGGAGGGCAAAAGGAGATTGTGGAGCATGGAATAAGCGGCTTCAGATTCAAAAATATAAGAGAATTAGAGGAATATACGCTAAAAATGATAAAAGATGTGAAAACGAGAGAAGAAATCGCTATGAATGCATATAATAGAAGTCATTGTTTTACGTCACAAGTATTTGAGAAGAATATTATCAGATTTATAGAGGATATCGAAAATGAGCTTAGAGGCGGCGAGGCTGTGGAGGAGAGGACAATAAATGATTTTCTAAGAAGTTATACGCCGCA